>JAHHGY010000055.1 GCA_019359635.1 Chroococcus sp. CMT-3BRIN-NPC107 | reverse complement strand
CGCCGTCCTGTCAATTTTGCCGTTAACGTCCTGTGCGGTTTGATTGCCTACTGTTATCAGCCTAAAAAGCCTTCTCTTCATTTAGAATGGGCTTTACCTCCCTCTGCTTAACCCGAACTCAGGTTAGGTACAGTAGGCAATGAAGGAATGATAGGTATCTTTGTTTTTTTGGCAGGCGATCGCAGTGTTAACCAAGCTGTTGCCCAGATTCCAGGCAATGCTGTCAGGATGAGCGCAGACGTATTCAAACATAATGTTATCCCAGATAGCCCCCTGTACAAACTACTCCAACGCTATACCCAAGCACTCTTAAGCCAAATATGTCAATCCGTCACTTGTAACGGCTTGCATTCGATAGAAAAGCGATGTTGTCGCTGGCTGCTGATGACTCAAGATCGCGTGGAAGGAAACCAGTTTCCGCTAACTCAAGAATACCTCGCTTATATGCTGGGCGTACGACGGGCAAGTGTCAGCGAGGTTTGCAATCTGTTGCAAAAGGCGGGGTTCATTAGCTACAGTCGACGAGGCAGTATTACTATCTTAAATAGGCAAGCTTTAGAAAATACCTCTTGCGCGTGTTATGAGATCGTTAAAGATGAGTTTAATCGCTTACTGGGTGGCAATTAGAGCTAAATTGTTTGTTAATAACTGCACCTTTACCAACTTTTGTTTCCGCCCCAGCACGGGGCGGAAACAAACATTACACCGTCTTTGCCAACCAATCAATAATTAATGGATTTACCTTGTCTGGGGCTTGATCGTGGGGACAGTGACCAGCAGAGCGCGATCGCCTTTATCTGTATTTCTTCAAGCCGAGGTGCGATCGCTCGTCTGATGTTTCCTTAGACAAATTTTGTATAATTAGTGCCAGTAGTAAAGCAACGATCTAACCTGGTATGTCAACCCTTGAGCAAATTGAAGCAGCTATTCTCACACTTCCATCAGATGAGTTTCAGCGACTTAGACAATGGCTCTCTGACGTAGATTATCAGCGTTGGGATGAACAGTTAGAGAAAGACATTGAAGATGGCAAGTTAGATGCTTTGGCAGAGGAAGCGATCGCCGAGTTCAAAGCAGGTCATTATCGAAAAATCTGATGCACTACACAACCCAAAAATTTTGGAAGTGCTACGGAGATTTACTCAAGAGCGTTCAAGAGACAGCAGACCAGTGTTATGAGCAATTGAGCGCCGATCCATTTCATCCATCATTGCACTTCAAGAAGATTGGTAAAAAATACTGGTCAGTTCGAGCCGGATTAGATTACCGAGCTTTAGGTGTTGAAGTAGAAAGTGGAATCTCTTGGTTTTGGCTCGGCACTCATGCGGAATACGACAAGCTAATTTATAAGTTGTAGCCCAAAGTCAACAACCGCAATGCAACGGAAAAAAAATAATGCAATCGCTAATTTTTACTCCTATCTCAGCTTGGAAGGAAAGCAGAAATTACACCGTCTGAGCCAACCAATTGATAATTAACGGATTTACTTTGTCTGGGCTTTCATTGTGGGGACAGTGACCATCAGGGCGCGATCGCTCGTTCATCAAGCCGAGGCGCGATCGCTTTTATCCGCAATCAAGTGCGATCGCGCTTTTTAATATAGTGCTTGCTAGCAATATCCTCTACACTTAAGTCTGAGCAAAGGCGGCAAACTTTAGGAGTAAGTATGAGCAATGGCAGCAGCCATCTTCTAGATATTCTCACCAAGCATGAAAATGTGCTGTTAACCGAATGGGTGAAGGAGCAAGCAAGTGCAGGTACTCGGCGGGATGACTTAATGCGCGAAGGAGAAATGCGCGACCAATCGGCGGAATTTTTGCATTTATTACGAGAAGCAATCCAAAGCGGTAACTTAACTAATTTTCAAGCCGCAGAATGGAGTAGTATTAAAGCCTTACTTACTAGCTTGACTCGTACTCGCGTCCAACAAGGCTTTACTCCCTCCCAAGTTGCTTTATTTATTTTTTGCTTAAAAAAACCTTTATTTAGCTGCTTGCGCGAGGAATGCGGACGCGATGGCGAAACTTTAGTTGCAGAAATTATTATTGCTAATGACTTAATAGATAGATTAGGTTTACTGACCACTGAGGCATTTCAAAAAGCCCGTGAAGAAATTATCATTCGCCAGCAGCAAGAGATGTTGGAACTATCTACCCCTGTAGTTAAGCTGTGGGAAGGAATACTCGCTTTACCTTTAATTGGAACTCTTGACAGCGCTCGTACTCAAGTAGTAATGGAAAACTTATTGCAGCAAATAGTAGAAACCGGAAGCGCGATCGCCATTATTGATATTACGGGCGTACCCACAGTAGATACTTTAGTTGCCCAACACCTACTTAAAACTGTAGCCGCAACGCGCTTAATGGGAGCAGATTGCATCATTAGCGGTATTCGACCCCAAATTGCTCAAACTATTGTGCATTTGGGCGTAGATTTGACCGAGGTAATTACTAAGGCGACAATGGCGGATGCTTTTTCAATTGCCTTAAAACGTAGCGGGTATAAGGTAGCGCCTCATAATGATAATTTAGATACGCGATCGCTTAATCGTTTGCAATAAGGGAGATTAAACATGGAACGCATTCCTATATTGCAAATGGGCGGGTTTCTTTTGGTGACAATTCAAGTAGATATGCACGATCGCTTGGCGATGACTTTGCAAGACGATTTGACCAACCGCATTGTCGAAATGGGAGCAAAGGGCGTGTTAATTGACATTTCATCTTTGGAAATTGTGGACTCGTTTATTGGGCGAATTTTAAGCAATATCGCCGCCATGTCGCGGATACTTGATGCGGAAACGGTAGTTGTTGGTATGCAGCCAGCCGTAGCAATTACCCTAGTAGAACTGGGGCTGTCTCTTGAAGGCGTACGCACTGCCTTAAATGTCGAAAAAGGTATGGATATGCTCTGGGCGTTAGTTAGCCAAAGCTAAAAAAGAGGCAAAATGACAGCCCAAGTACAAAAACAAGAAACTATGGGCATTCGCTCCTCCAGCGATATTGTCTTAGTTCGGCAAACTGTTCGCGCTTGGACGTTGGAATTAGGTTTTAGGCTGGTAGAGCAAACTAAAATTATCACAGCTTCTAGCGAACTTGCTCGCAATACATTAGACTACGGCGGCGGCGGAACGATGACAATAGAAATAATTGAATCGGAATTTCGTCAAGGTATAAGGTTAATTTTTAGCGACAAGGGCCCTGGAATTAGTAATATTGAGTTGGCGCTTCAAGACGGTTATACAACCGGGGGCGGCTTGGGTCTGGGGTTAAGTGGGGCAAAACGGTTAATGAGTGAATTGGAGATTGTTTCGCGTGTGGGGGAAGGAACTATTGTTACGATTACAAAATGGAAATAACACTGGAGATTGAGCGAACGCCGCAAACACTATGCAAAATACCCTCATCTCCGTAACCGAAACTAGCCAAGTTGGAGAAGCGCGACGCATGGCTATGGCGATCGCCTCCCAATTGAAGTTTACTGAAACCGAGCGCGGTAGAGTGGGGATTGTAGTAACAGAAATTGCTGGCAATCTAGTCAAACACGCCACTGATAGCGAATTGCTGCTAAGAATTATCCGCTTTAATGACAGAGAAGGTTTAGAAATCTTAGCTTTAGATAAAGGTGCGGGGATGGATAATGTTAGCGAATGTCTCCGCGACGGCTTTTCTACTGGGGGAACTCCGGGGACGGGTTTAGGAGCAATTTCTCGGTTGGCAGATTTTTTTGATATCTATTCGCTGCCTGCGATAGGTACGGCGGTAATGGCGCACCTATGGGCAACTCCGCCTAAAAATGCCACGGATTTAAAAGTTGGGGGCGTAAATATTGCCTTGGCTAGTGAGGAAGTTTGTGGTGATGATTGGGCAGTAATTACTATAGAAACTGGGCGACACTTAGTAATTGTGGCGGATGGATTAGGTCATGGAGAATTAGCTAGGGAGGCATCTAACGCGGCTATTAGCGTCGCTAAAGAACATTATCGATGTTGCCCAAAAGAAATTTTAGAATTAATGCACAAAGCGCTAAGAAGTACGCGGGGCGCAGCAGTGGCAATTTCTCTCCTTGACTTAGAGCGACAATTAGCCCATTTTGTCGGCGTAGGTAATATTGCTGGCAGTATTGTTACTTCTGTAAGTCGCAGCATGGTTTCTTACAATGGTATCGTGGGGCATCAAATTCGCAAACTTCAAGAATTTACTTACCCGTTTCCTCTAGGAGCAACGCTAATTTTAAGCTCTGACGGTTTGGCTACGGGGTGGAAAATAGATCGCTATCCGGGTTTAATTACCAAGCATCCTAGTTTAATTGCTGGGGTACTGTATCGAGATTTTAAACGCTTGCGAGATGATGTCACGGTGGTAGCGGTTAGGGCATAACAGAATGGATACAAAGCTGTTAACGGTAGAAGTACGCTTTGAACAAGATGTAGTTTTAGCTAGAGGGCAATCGCGTCAAATTGCAAGTTTACTTGGTTTTGACTTACAGGCGCAAACCCGCATTGCAACGGCGGTATCAGAAATTTCTCGCAATGCTTTTCAATACGCTGGCGGTGGCAGAGTTGAATTTAGGGTAGAACTTTCGGCTTTAAAGATTAAAATAAGCGATCGCGGCAAAGGTATTGCCAATATCGAAGCAATTTTAGCTGGGCGCTATACTTCTACTACAGGTATGGGATTGGGGATTATTGGCGCAAAAAGATTGATGGATAAATTTACCATCGAATCGGCGGTTGGCGAAACTACGGTATTGCTGACAAAATACTTGCCCAAACAGACAAATATTACTCCATCGGTTTTAAATAAAATTGCTCAAGAATTGGCGCAAAAATCCCCCGAAAACTTATACCAAGAAGTGCAACAGCAAAATCAAGAACTTTTACGCATAATGGAGGAATTGCGCCAAAAATCTCACGAACTTGTTCAAATAAATAGCGAATTAGAAGACACCAATCGCGGTGTTGTTGCACTCTACGCAGAATTAGACGAGCGCGCGGAGACTTGGCAAAAAGCCAGCGAAACGAAAACTCGCTTTTTGTCTAACATGAGTCACGAGTTTCGCACGCCGTTGAATGCAATTCTCAGCCTTTCTCAGCTACTTTTAGATCGGTTAGACGGGCAGTTAAATTCGGAACAGGAAAAACAAGTAACCTTTATCCGCAAATCAGCCCAAAGTCTTGCAGAAGTGGTTAACGATTTATTAGATATCGCCAAAGTTGAAGCGGGTAAAGTCACTATTCGCCCTAACGAGTTTGATATTAGCGATTTATTTAATGCTTTAAAAGGGATACTGCGACCAATAATTGCCCAATCGTCACTAAATCTAGTTTTTGCTGAAACTCAAGCTTTGCCGGCTTTGTATACCGATGAAGGCAAAGTTTCCCAGATTTTAAGAAATTTGATTTCTAATGCCATAAAATTTACTCCTCATGGTGAAGTACAAGTTAGTGCCGAATTAGGAGAAAATCGTACAGTTGTTTTTACAGTGGCTGATACGGGAATTGGCATGGCACCTAACGATTTGGAACTTATTTTTGAAGAATTTGTCCAAATTGAGCATCCCTTACAAAATCAATTTAAGGGAACGGGTTTAGGCTTGCCCCTTTGTCGTCAACTAGCACAGCTACTCGGCGGTAGCATTTCTGTAACCAGCGTTTTAGATGTGGGTTCTACTTTTACAGTTACTTTACCGTGCGTTTATGGGGAAACCGTCGTAACTCAACAAACCCCTGTAAAAATTCTGATAATTGACGACGAAGAAATTTCTCGCTATTTGCTTCAAGGATTGTTTGGAAGTCGCGGTTACACTTTAATTGAAGCAATTAATGGCTCACAAGGGGTATTTAAGGCAATTTTGGAACAACCGCAAGTCATCTTTTTAGATTTGCAGATGCCCGACTTAAGCGGGTTTGAGGTTTTAGAGCAATTAAAAGCTAACCCTACTACTAAGCACATTCCGGTAATTATTAATACTTCAAAGCAGCTAGAGGAAAAAGAATTAAATCGACTTATCAACGCTAATGCCGTGACAATATTATCTAAAGACCTAACTCACCCTATAACTAAGGCGATGCTGAGTGAGGCATTGCAAAAAGCCGGAATAAATTTTACTTTCTAAGCAAACTATGCTCCAGCCGCAACCATTAAGTATTTTGCACGTAGATGACGATGATGCCAATCGTTACGTCCATACTCGGATGCTTCAGAGGGCGGGATTTAACGTAATTGAAGCAGGTACAGGTTTGCAAGCATTACAGATAGTAGCAGAAACTAAGCTAGATTTGATTGTGTTAGATGTCAAACTGCCTGATATTCATGGGTTTGAGGTGTGCCGCAGAATTAAAGCCGACCCCACTACCGCCTCTATTCCCGTGCTGCATTTATCGGCTAGTTTCGTGCAAATGGAAGATAAAGCTGAAGCCTTAGAAGGTGGTGCTGATGGTTATCTTACTCAACCTGTGGAAGCGCGAGAATTGATTGCTACCGTTAATGCTTTGCTGCGGATGCGCCAAGCAGAAGAAATAGCGATTTCTTCGGCGACTCAATGGCAAACAACTTTTGATTCTATTTCTGACGGTATTTGTTTGCTCGATAGTCAAAATAAAGTCGTGCGCTGCAATCAAGCAATGGCAAAAATTTTAGGGAAGTGGGAGCAAGAAATTATTGGTTGTACCTGCAATAAATTATGGCAAAATGTAGGCGATAAAAGTGTGGGAGGATTTTTGTGCGATCGCATCTATCAATCAAAACGCCAAAGCCATGAAATACAAATTAATCGACGCTGGTTTGGAGTTAAAGTCGATCCGATTTTAGGTGTTAAAGGCGATTTTACCGGAACTGTGCAAATTTTGACAGACATTACCGAGCGCAAATTAGCCGAAGCCGCACGTACTGAGCTATTGCAGCGCGAACGAGCCACCCGCGAACAAGCAGAAGCCAATAGCCGGATGAAAGATGAATTTTTGGCGATTGTGTCCCACGAACTGCGATCGCCCTTAAATGCAATTCTAGGCTGGTCTAAGCTATTGCGGACGCGAAAATTAGACGAATCAGTACGAGATCGGGCGATGGAAACTATCGAGCGTAATGCTTTGTTGCAAGTCCAAATGATTGAAGACTTGCTAGATATTTCGCGAATTATTCGCGGCACAATTCGGCTATCTGCCTGTCCAATTGAGCTAAAAATTCCCATTGAGGCAGCAATTCAAACGGTGTTATTAGCAGCGCAAGCTAAAGAAATTCAATTAACAACAGCTTTCGACCCCACTATAGGGATGGTATCGGCAGATAGCGATCGCCTGCAACAAGTAATTTGGAATTTACTTTCTAACGCCATCAAGTTTACTCCCCCTGGTGGCTCGATTGAAGTGCGATTATCTGTTACAAGTAGCGCCTCTCCCGTTGCTCAAATCCAGATAATAGATACAGGTTGCGGTATTAGTAAGGAATTTATTCCCCATGTCTTCGATCGCTTTCGACAACAAGATGGCTCAATGACGCGCTCTTATAGCGGGTTAGGATTAGGACTTGCGATCGCTCGTCAGTTAGTAGAATTGCACGGAGGGACGCTAAAAGCTCAAAGTCAAGGGGAAGGAAAAGGAGCAACTTTTACCATCGAGTTACCGTTAATCAGTAGGGTAGTTGAAAGTATAGAAACTCAAGCTAAACGCTCAGTTCAACCAATTAACAGCAATTGCTTACCTGGAGAAGATTTACCCAAGCTTAATGGCAAGCTAGTTTTAGTGGTGGATGATGAAGAAGATAATATTGAAGTTATTAAAGCAGGATTGCAAGAGTACAACGTTGAAGTCATAACGGCTAATTCGGCTCTCAAGGCGATGGAAATAGTTACTAAAAGTAAGTTAGATGCGATCGTCAGCGATATTGGAATGCCTAATGAAGATGGCTATGAATTAATTAAAAAAATTAGGGATTGGGAAATTAGCCAAAAATTAGCACCAATTGGAGCGATCGCGCTTACTGCCTATGCGAGAGAGGAAGATCGCCAACGCGCGATTACTTCAGGGTTTCAAATGCACCTTTCTAAACCCATCGAACCCTATAAATTAGCTTTAGCAATTAGTCAATTAGCTGAGGCTACGGCACTCAATAAATAGATCACAACTTCTCTAGTTTGACACACGTGCGATCGCAACTTTTGCTTTCGTTGATTTTCACCTCACAAGTCTTATCGTAAGTAAAAACATATGTCTTTAAGTTTATTGACAAAAATATTTAATAGATAATACTGTGCTGAAAGGGTGCATGGATTTATGGATTTAAGTCAAGAAATAGGCGGATTTGTATAAACCTCAACTATAAATTTTAGGCATACCCAGATGATTGGTAAATTTTGTCAGTCTTCGCTCGTGCTGACTGTTTTTGCAGCAATTAGCACAACTATTCTCCCTGCCCAATCTGCATTACTTGTAAGTAGTGGTGGCGATAACTCCATCAAACAGTATGACGAGACAACAGGTGACTATATCCGGGATTTTGTTAGTCCTGGTAGTGGCGGCCTGTTGAATCCTCAAGGTTTGGCTATAGGGCTAAATGGCAATCTTTTCGTTAGTAGCAGTGATACTAATAGTATCAAAGAATACAATGGCACAACGGGAGAGTATATTGGAGATTTTGTATCTTCTAGTAGCGGGTTAATTGATCCCAATGGTCTAACTTTTGGTGCAGATGGTAGTTTATTTGTGACCAGTGGTAATATTCCTGGTTCAGAAACACCCGGAACTCCGGGAGAACGGCGTAGTGGGGTATTGCAATATGACACTACCGGAGAATTATTAAATACTATCTCTACAGGTTTTATAGGTGTACCGCTTCGAGGACCCCAACCTGTTGATGTAGTTTTTGGCGGACCAGATAACACTCTATTTGTCAGTTCAGCTATTGAGCGCTCTAATAGGGGTGATGTTTCGGAATACGATCCAACCACCGGTGCTTCTATTGGATTCGGAGTTGGGCCCGACTTTTTCAACCCAGGGGGTTTGGCAATCGGTGGCAACTTTCTTTACTACACCGAGTCAGTGCCTAATCCATCAATTGGTCGCATTGACTTAGTAAACGAAATTATCGATCCGCTTTTTGTTGATCCCAACCTTAGTGAATTTGTAATCCAATTTGAAGATGTAGCTGTTGGAGAAAATGGAAGCCTCTTTGTCAGTGATAGTATCAGTGATAGTATCAAACAGTACGATGGTATTACAGGGGACTTTTTGGGAGATTTTGTCACCTCTGGTAGCGGTGGTCTAGATAGACCAACGTACCTCACTACTGCCAATGTTCCAATTCCTGAACCTTCATCTGTATTAGGTGTAATGGGATTTGGTGGTTTATTTGCTGGCAGTATTCTACGGCGTAGAATAAACAACCGCAAACAATTGGCTTCCTTGCGAAAATAAGCTTCAATTGGTACTGCCCACCAAAACGTTAGCAGTTTTGGTGGGCAATTCACTTCTTTTCTATCAGCTAACAGCCATTGGTAAGCAAATAATTTTAGTTGCTTCAAGGGACGCTAACAAATCACTCCAAGAGGAGTTAGCTAAATTGTCGCGGATAACGTGGGCGGCGGCAAATCTTTCTACAGGGCCAAGTCCTACAACCCACATTCCTGCAGCTAAACCAGCTTCCGCACCCGCCGCCGCATCTTCTACTACCACGCATTCGGAAGGATCTAAACCTAATTGCATTGCTGCATGGAGAAATACATCTGGTGCGGGTTTATGGCGATCGACACTATAACCATCGCTAATGGCGTGAATGCGATCGCTTATTCCCAATAATTCTGTGACTAAATGAGCGTTTTTGCTGGAAGATCCGATCGCTACTTTAACTCCCGCCGCGTTTAATTCCTCTAGTAAAGGCAATACTCCCGGCAATAAATCTGCCGCGCTTAAGTCTTGAATAAATGACTCATAATAGCTATTTTTCCGCGCCATCATTGCTTGAATTTTGTCTTCGGAAATAGAAACGCCATTAAATAAGTGCAACAAGGAATCTCGCCGCGACAAACCGCGCATGGCTTCATTAGCTTGGCGATCAAAAGCAATACCTTCTTCATCCGCCAACTGTTTCCAGCCTCGGTAGTGATACTCGGAAGTGTCTGTTAACACGCCATCCAAGTCAAAAATTACCCCTTTAATTGGCAATTGAGTAAAAGCAGGTTTTAAAGTCTCCGCAAGATTTTCATTACCAAGGCTCGATTTTTCGCTGCTATTAATGTTTGTCACTTTTACCTCTGTTATGCCGTCGTTACTTGTCAAATCGAACTCATAACACTGCCCATGCCAGTTAAGTTTAAAGTTTAAGCGCGTCCAACCTGGAGGTAAATGGGGCGTTTCCACCATTGGCCCAGTTTCGGTTAACCGGACTCCTGCAAAACCAAAGATTACGGCCTGCCAAGCGCCACCCGTCGAAGCGGCGTGAATGCCCTCGTGAGCGTTGCCCCGCACGTCTTTGAGGTCTACTAATGCCGCCCGCATAAAATGCTCGTAGGCTTCAGCGCTGCGATCCAAGTCACAAGCTAGGATAGCGTGAATTGCTGGACCAAGCGAAGATCCGTAGGTATGATCGGTGCGAGGAGTGTAGTAATCCCAATTTGTACGCAGTAGGGCGCGATCTTCCCGATTTGCTAATTGAGTTTTTAAAGGCAGTTGGCGCAGTAAATACAGCAACATCAACACATCTGGCTGTTTGAGTATTTGCCGTTGGTTTGTAACTTCAATGCCTAAAGTTGCTTGCATTGAAGTAGTGCGCCCTGTGTATTTCGCCAAATCTTCATCAATTAACTCAAAAAATCTATCGCATTGCTCAATTAACCCAGTTTCAGGATCGTGCAGTACGAGCAGGTTTTGCGCGACATGATGCCAGTGCTGCAAGCGTTGGGGAGTAAGATTTAGTTTTAGCTCAAGTTCTGTGACTTTGGATGGATAATTTACTTGCAGCCAACTTAATACAGAAGCCGCAGTTTCCATATGCCACTGCACCATACGGTTAGTAAAGGCGTTGTTGTTTACGTGTTCGTGGTTTTCATCGGGGCCAATTACGTCATTAATTTCGTAACAATTGCGCTCTTGATTCCATTCCACCCTACTACCCCAAAATACGGCAGTATCGAGGATTATTTCAGCGCCTTGCTGCTGCATCCAATCTCTGTCGCCCGTTGCTTGCCAATACTGCCAAACTCCATAGGCTACATCAGTTGTAATATGCAACTCAATATCTCCGCACCAAATCCTCACAGGTTCGCCATCAGCGCCTGTTACCCATCTTGGCGTTACTTCGTCTCCCGTGCTGGCACTTTCCCAAGGATACATTGCCCCCTCATAGCCAGCTTCAGCCGCCTTACGTCTTGCGCCATCTAAGTTGTGGTAGCGGTAAGATAGTAAGTTTTTTGCTACTTGGGGTTGAGTAAAGGTAAGGAAAGGAACGATAAATATTTCTGTATCCCAAAATACGTGACCGCGATAAGCATAACCCGATAGAGTTTTAGCTGGAATACTTACTCTGTTGTCGTGACGGGGTGCGGCGATGAGGAGTTGAAATAAGTTGTAACGGATTGCTAATTGTGCCGTGAAGTCGCCTTCAATTACCACATCGCAATCGTGCCATATTTCATCCCAAATAGCTCCATGAGCGGCTAAAAGCGTTGCATAGCTCTTAATACTTGCTAAATGCTGACAAGCGGTTAGATCCGGCTGAGAAACTTGCCTTGAAGTAAAGACGGTAACTATTTTTTCTAAACTAACAGTTTGTCCTTTTTGGGCGATAAACTTTGTCTGTACTTTGGGATTGCCTATCGCTTGTAAATTAGCAGTTATATCACTATCCGCCGAACAAGTTAGTTTTGTTGCCATCCCAAGTTCTATGTTTGACTTCAAACAGCGCAGGTGCAGCCATACATTATTATCAGTGCCTCCTGCGGTTAATAGTTCCCAATGCTTGACTCCTTGGTTGTCAGGGTAAGCGCTAAGGCTGGCATTTACTTCTATTTTTCCGGTAAAATCTATCGGTGTAATAGAGCAGCGCAAAATTAGTAAATGCTCGTCTGCCATACTAGCTAGGCGCTCAAAATGAAGCTTTACGGTGTTACCTGCGGGACTGCGCCACAGTACATAACGGCTTAATATCCCCCAATGCAAATTTAATTGGCGGGTGTACTCCAATACTTCACCTTGAGCTAGGCTAAAAACCTCGCCATTAATACTAATTTGTAATTGCAGCCAGTCAGGACAATTAACTAACTCTGTATAAACTACGGGAACGTCGTCATACACGCCATGAATGAAGGTTGTGGCGTTTGCGCCAGGATGGCCTTCTTCAAAAGTACCGCGCGTTGCTAAATAACCGTTTCCTAAAGTAAACAGCGTTTCTTTATGGTGTAGCTCTGAAGGGGAAAATTTTGTTTCAATAACGTTCCAAGCGTTGCGATCCATGACTTATATATCTCACTAAATAATTTGTTAGTGTTTTGATTGCTCTAACTAGCATCCCCGCAAAGTTAAATTTTTTGGCTATGATTGCCAAACCTTTACAAAACGCAATAAAGACGTTGCAGCGCAACGTCTCTACATTAGGCTTCGATAACTACGCGCAGATTTCCGCGTTTTTTGGCAACCCGACAAGCGGTAGTGCTACCAGAGCGTTCAAATTCTAGATCGAGGAGGGTATTTCCCACCCGCAAGTTATGTACAGATAACTGATTAATCGATTCTGGGAGCGCCGGATCGATAATCCGCAAGCGGTTATTCACCGCATCCGGCACTAAATTTACCATCATATGCAGCAACTGAAAAATACTCCCCGTCGCCCATGCTTGGGGAGTGCAAGCAACGGGATACTGCACGGGGGACTTAGCGCCGTTACGCTGGTAGCCGCAAAATAGTTCTGGGGGACGCTCGTAAGACTGCGCTAAAGTCATATCTAGCAAGCCTTGAGTTATTTCTAAAGCTTGCTCGACAAGTCCTAAACTTCGCAATCCCATTGCAATTAGGGAATTATCGTGAGGCCATACCGAACCGATGTGATAGCCCATTGGGTTGTAAGCTGGAGACAAACTACTTAACGTCCGAATACCCCAACCATTAAACATATCTGGCGCTCTCAGCCTTTCGGCTACGCTACTTGCTCTTTCGGTAGTCAGAATGCCCAAATGTAAGCAGTGACCGGGATTTGATGTAATGCTATCCACTTGATGTCCTTCGCCATCCAAGGCCAAAGCACAAAAATGTTGGTCGTCCATCCAAAAATCGCGGTTAAACTTTTCCTTGAGTTCTTTTGCTTCGTCTAACCAGCGATCGCTTAAATCGATCCGCTTTTTCATCCGCGCAATTTCTGCTAACCGAACTTTAGCAGCATAGGTGTAAGCTTGCACTTCTGAGAGAATAATCGGTCCTGTGGCAAGTTCGCCTTGGCGATTAACAATACAGTCACCAGAATCTTTCCAGCCTTGGTTCGCAAGTCCCCGCCGCGATTTGCGCAAGTAGCCAAGGTAGCCTGTTTCTTGACTATTGCGATCGATCCAATCCATTGCTGAAATGGCATTATCCCACAACTTATCTAAAGTTTCGCGATCGTAAGTCCAGGCGTAATACTCCGCGTACAACATCAACCACAAGGGAGTAGCGTCAATTGTGCCGTAGTAGGGCGTATGAGGAATTTCTTGACAACGAGCCATTTCTCCTTGACGCAACTCGTGAAGAATTTTACCAGGTTCTTCTTCGCGCCATTCGTCGTCTACTTTGCCTTGGTAAAACGCTAAAAGGGTTAAAGTCTCTTTAGCAATTTGCGGGTTCAGCATCAAAGTCTGAGACGCAGTAATTATCGAATCTCTGCCAAATAATGTAGAATACCAAGGGACTCCGGCGGCTACAGTTTTATGTTTGCCGAAGGTTTGACGCAACAAATACAAATCTTGTTCGGCGCGTTCAACTACGCGATTAAAGGTAGCTTTATCAGAGCGAATTTGCGTGATTTGGTCGCGCCACTGTTGTTCTTGCGAAGATTCTGCTGCTCTAGCTTGTCCTAATGTTGCTGGAGCGTTGGTAATTGTCGATGAGGCGCTATTATTAACTAGCATTTTCAATCGATAACCCAATTTTTGCGTTTCGTGAGAACCTAGTTCTATTTGCCACAACGCTGTATAGCCTTTAAATTGGTCTGGGGTGCGATGCTGAAACTCTACAACTGTCTGCATTAGGGATTTATCTAAACCCTGGTAAGCCAGCCTGAGCATTTTTACAGGCGGCGTATCTTCTTCAGGAGTTGGGGTAAATTCTCTTAAGAGTTTTCCTTGTTTTTCCCGATGAGCGCCTCTAATTTCAAATAAATCGACAAAATCAGAGTTGAAGCTTAGACTAATTTCAAAACTGACTGGACTTGTACTATAATTGGAAACTTCTACTTCTTCAAATAGCGCTCCACTAACAGCAATTTCGCGGCGAATCCCTAGGGTATCGGGTTTTAGCCGATCTTCAATGTGTGGATTTGTACACAAAATTGATAGTAAAAATCCTTTTTCGGCGGTACTGCTGAGTAATACAGGACTTCGCCCTTCTATTTGCATTTCAAGGCGGCTGAGAAACCTAGTATCGTTGCAAAATAGCCCCATACTAGCGGTGCGATCGTCCATCAAACAGCCCGAAATATTCCCTAGAGTATCGGTAACTAAGAATATATCATCGTCTTTAATGGTTAGGGTCGGCTGGGGGCGTTCGCTGATTACACAAGGCCACTCGGTAATTGGGGCTTCTTGGGCAGGTATAAAAGTGATGCCGTCAACAGTAATTTTGTCTGGTGTTGTGAGCGTATCTGCTGTCATTGCCAAGATTTCCGCGTTCTAAGGTTGGTTTTTCCCTCGCTAAAAAATTGAGGGGTCTATGCTCTACACTGTTAACAACTCGATTAAAGTAAAAATGCTTGCTTTATTTTGACAAGTGCCAAGTTTAAGAATAATTACTTTTTAATGGTATAAGAAAAAATCTACAACTTTATTCATGATCAAAGTTTAAGTTTTTAAGTTTTGCTAGTGGTATCAACTCAACTTTTACTATCTAATTAGGCTTTTACTCTACTCCAGTCCATCCCTCTAAATTAGAGCTTATAAACTATTGTAAATATGTTTAACATTTATATACAAGCTGTTAAATATCTATAAGCAGAAGTCAGAAATATATAGTGAAGGGTATTGTAGTTGAGCTTTGGCGATCGCCCTAAGTATATTTGGAGTCAGCAAGATGAGGAGTTTTTGTTTTCAAAGGTACAGCAATTTTTGAGCTTTGAAAGTCGCACTTTTAGGCTGAGGTTGAATGGCTTGAGCGATCGCCTTTCTATTTTCATGACCTAAATAGGAGTTAGAAGGAGGTAAATTCCCTCTTACTCCTTGGCCTTTATTAGCTGATTTTTTCGCTCTTAGCGGAAGTTAGCGCCATCTCAAAAGCTCTGAGATACTCGTCAGTCATTGATTCTACACTAAAATGATTGACCACGTAATCTCGGCAAGCTTGGCGATCTAATTTACTTACCAGTGGGATAGCCTCGATCATTTTATCTAGAGAATGGCAAACAAATCCGGTTTTTTCGTGGGCAATAACTTCGGGGACAGAACCTAAAGCCATACCAATTACGGGGGTTCCGGTTGCCATAGATTCAATCATGACTAGCCCAAAAGGTTCGCGCCAGGTAATCGGGAACAAAGTAGCTATAGCGCCGCTTAATAGAGCAACTTTTTCATCGTGGGAAACTTCACCCAAATACTGAATTTGCTCGCCGTCAATGTGCGATTCTAACTGTTCTGAGTAAAAAACGCGATCGACAGCATCAATTTTACCCGCCATTTTTAACGGCAAACCACAAGCACGAGCAATTTTAATCGCTTGCAAAGGTCCTTTTTCGGGAGAAAGCCGCCCTACAAAGGCAAGATAAGCAGGTTGTTGAGTCGGCGCATTAAAAGGATAAGCCTTAGTATCAATGCCGTTATAGACCGTATGAATGTAGTTCAAGCCTAGGCGAGGTTCTCTTTGGGCTTCGCTAATACTAATGTAGGGCTGCCACGCAAACTGACGAAACATCTTTTCGTTGTCTGGGGTAAAAATACCGTGCATGGTGTGAACAGTGGGAGTTTTGACAAAATTGCTATAAGGAAGCGCCGCACAGCCAACATGGGAATGAATAATATCAAAGTGATGTGCTTGCTTGTATACGTCGTACAGCATCATCTGTTCGTAAAGCCCTGGCTCTTTGATGCTAGGATCGAGCCTCAGAGCTTGGTCGTGGACGGATTTAAGTTTACCTGTAGTTATAGAGTCGCCAGAGGCAAACAAAGTAACTTCGTGACCCCGGCGGACTAATTCATCGGTAAGCAAACTAACAATTAATTCAATACCGCCGTAGCGAAAAGGGGGGACGCGCTCCCATAAAGGAGCAATTTGAGCAATTTTCATAGGTTAATAGGTCAAAAAATAGCAAAACGTAGGGTTAGAACCCAAACTTTGCACATCGCAGAAAAGCGGGTAAAAGTATGCTCCTAAGTTAGAGAAAACACCTTTAGTCAAGCAATTCCTTACTGAAGATATAACATTGACAGGTACGCAGAATATCGAATTTGAGAAATTCAAGCCGACTTAAATCGGAGTAAGAGACTTTGCGCTTCTTAGGTAGGATAAATAAAGAAGATTATTCATGGCGGCTTCTTGTCTCAAGAAACCACCTTAATCCCAGATTCCAGATGGCTATAACAAGCAAAGCAAGCGAAATTCGGCACTGGAAAGTAGTTAGATGCAACGCGCAATGAAAGATAAGCTATGAGCATTTCTACGGTTTCCGTGTTGAGCGATCTGCTAAACGCCATACCCCAACTTCGACCTCAGCTTTATTTTAAGGCTTCTTTGACCGCCCTTTCCCACGCGATGGAAGATCGAGTATTAGCTGATAATACTGACCATCCCTTGCTAATTGCGAGTTTTCAACGAGAGCGCTACTATCGCCAAGAAGCCCATCGTTACAAGCGAATTGCCCAAAAAACCGATCAAGTTTACGTACTATCGGCTTTAGAAACCGATTTTACTAATGCTTCAGGGTTTTATGAAACGATCGCCTTTGATTTGGAAGATCCTTTAAGTCAAGAGTGGCATTTAGTGATAATTGGGCAGCAGTACGCCACTTGCGTGGTATGTAGAGAGCGGTTTATGAATCCTTCTAAAACGAAATCAAGCCTTCCAAGTACTTTTGATGTCGACTCGTCGCGCCAATTTGAGGGAATCTGGACGAGCGATCGCACTGTTAGTTTTAAAGCCGCCGAATTATTATTAGCAAGAATATTAAACTACAGACCAGAATTAAGCAGCAAAATTGAGCAAGCGCGAGATAATTTTGGTTTATCGCCTTATAATAAGCGTAAATCGTCTAAAATTACTAAGCCTAAACCTGCTCCCGTCGGCGTTTCCACCATCGATCTCGATCCTTTCGTCGAGCGTTTGGTTACTTATCTGCAAGCAGGTCAATATAAATTATTAAAAGCCTACGGTTCCATCGCCGAGCAAGAACGTAAAGAGCGCCTTGTCAACTCTATTACATCGGCTATTCGGCGGGGAAGTAATACCGGGCAACCATTACATCCCCAAGAAATTCTCTCAATAGCGGTGGAAGAATTAGGACTTGCGCTGTTGGTATGTCGCTGTTTAATCTATCGCGCGGGGGCAACGGAAACTACAGCAACAATTACTCACGAATTTTTAAAACCGGAAGTAAAATCTATTGCAGGACAAACTTTACAACTGCAACAGCACCCTTTATTTCAACTAATAATTCAGCAAAAAGAAAGTATAGCGATTGACGATACGCAAGCAGACGATCGCACTACAAATTCTGTAGCCTTGCAAGAGCTTGTAGAACGTTTTGCCCTGCGTTCTTGGCTAATAGTTCCCGTACTGTACCAAAGTCGATTATTGGGCGTTATCGAGTTGCATCATTGCGGCGAATCCCCTCACCCCTGGCAAGAAAACGAAATATCCTTAGTAGAAGAACTCGCAACTCAAATCGGAGCCGCTTTAATTCAAGCTGAGGCTTACGCTAATTTAGAAGACCTCAACCAACAATTAGAAGCCCTCGATCGCACTCGTAGCAACTTAATCGCTATTACAGGTCATGAATTGCGAACACCTTTATCTACTATTCAAGTTTGCCTTGAAAGCCTAGCCACCGAGCCAGATATGCCTTGGGAACTGCGCGAAGTCATGCTTAGTACCGCCTTGTCAGACTCGGAGCGGATGCGAAAATTGGTGCAAGACTTTTTAACTTTGTCTTCTTTAGAAAGCGGACAAGTACAATGGCATGCCGAATCGTTGTCTTTAGAGGAATGCGTAGAACTTGCCTTAAGTCGGACTCGTAGCCGCGTGGCAATGGCACAGCCCAAAATTACAACCCAAGTGTTAGAGAACTTACCTTTAGTTAGAGCCGATGGCGATTGGCTGGTGGAAGTAATATCTAAGCTACTAGACAACGCTAGTAAATTTACTCCCCCTCAAGGAGAAATTACGATTAGTGCCGTTTGCCGCGATCGACAAACCATCGAAGTTACGGTAACAGATACCGGACGCGGCATTGAAAATGGGCGCTTAGAACTTGTCTTCGATCGCTTTTATCAAGAAGAAGCTTCCTTGCGCCGGACTGTAGGCGGTACGGGCTTAGGACTAGCCATTTGCAGGCAAATTGTTACTGGTTGGGGCGGTAAAATTTGGGCAGAGTCAGAAGGCAAAGATCGCGGCAGTAAGTTTCACTTTACAATTCCAATTGCTATTACTAAACAAGTAGAGCCACGCAGCAAAAAAGTCACTAAAAAGTAAAAGACTTGTTGATTCTGTAACGGTTTCTTACATAGACGCAATATAAGCGCGAAGTCAGTGATACGATGCCCTAAAACGGTTTGCGAGAGTCATTTATGACAGAAGAACTTTCTGGACAAACTCCAATATTTGGCGGCAGCACTGGCGGCTTGCTAACTAAGGCGGATAGAGAAGAAAAGTACGCTATCACCTGGACTAGCCCTAAAGAGCAAGTATTTGAAATGCCAACGGGTGGCTCTGCCATCATGCGGCAAGGTAAAAACCTTCTATACTTGGCTCGTAAGGAGTATGGAATTGCGATCGGCGGTCAGCAATTGCGGACGAAGTTCAAAATTACAGACTACAAAATCTACCGGATTTATCCTAGCGGCGAAGTGGAATACTTGCATCCCAAAGATGGTGTATTCCCTGAGAAAGTAAATCCCGGTCGTGAAAAAGTCCGTTATGTAGACCGCAATATTGGCAGAAACCCCGATCCAGCCAAGTTGAAGTTTAGCGGAATGTACAACTATGACGTAGAACTACCAAAATCACCAGAAGCTAAAAAAGCTGGTTCTTAAAGCTTTTTAGCAAATACCTGGATAGTTTAAATTAGTCTCGGTGGTTTTTTATTGCCGAGGCTGATTTTTTTTAATTATTGGATCTTTTTGCATTCAAAAAACTGTCATGATTTTCCCTAATTTTTCTCAATTTTCAGAACTAGCGACTATTGGCAATTTTGTTCCGGTATATCAAGAATGGGTCGCTGACTTAGATACCCCGGTTTCGGCTTGGTATAAAGTTTGTGCTGGTCAGCCTTATAGTTTTTTGTTGGAATCGGTAGAAGGTGGGGAAAATATTGGGCGCTATAGTTTTTTAGGCTGCGATCCGTTGTGGATTTTGGAAAATAAAGGCGAATTCACGACTCAAATTCATCGAGATGGTTCTATTGAAACTTTTACGGGCGATCCGTTTGTAACATTGACTGAATGTCTCAAATCCTTTCATCCAGTTAAGTTGCCTCAATTACCGCCCGGAATTGGTGGCTTGTTTGGCTTTTGGGGTTACGAGTTAATTCAATGGATGGAAAAGCGCGTTCCCATTCATCCGGCGACAAAATCCGATTTGCCCGATGGCTTATGGATGCAAATCGACCAATTACTAATTTTTGACCAGGTAAAGCGGAAAATCTGGGCAATTTCTTACGCAGATTTGCGAAATCCGGGTGTGGATTTGCAACAGGCGTATGAGCAAGCAAAAAGTCGCGTTACCGCCTTAATTAACAAGCTACAATCGCCCCTCGACCGCCAAAACACAGTTTTAAACTGGAATCCACCACAAAGTTCTTCCCCCCCTCTAAAATACGTCAGTAATATTTCTGAAGCTGATTTTTGTACCAATGTCCAAACTGCCAAAGATTACATCAAAGCTGGGGATATTTTTCAAGTTGTCCTATCTCAGCAGCTAAAAGCGCCGTATACGGGTGAACCTTTCGATCTTTATCGCTCTTTGCGGCTAATTAATCCTTCGCCTTACATGGCTTATTTTAATTTCCAATCTTGGCAGATAATCGGCTCTAGTCCTGAAGTAATGGTAAAAGCCGAAATCGACCCCATGGGAGGAACTTTAGCCACCTTACGCCCGATTGCAGGTACTCGTCCGCGTGGCAAAACTCCCCAGGAAGACGCTTTGCTTGCTCAAGAATTGCTACAAGATCCTAAAGAAATCGCCGAACACGTAATGTTGGTAGACTTGGGACGCAATGATTTAGGTAGAGCCTGTATTTTTGGTACGGTAAAAGTTGACGAATTAATGGTAATCGAGCGTTATTCCCACGTCATGCACATTGTAAGTAATGTAGTCGGACAGTTAGATCCTCATAAAACCGCTTGGGACTTACTTAAGGCTTGTTTCCCGGCGGGTACAGTAAGCGGCGCACCCAAAATTAGAGCAATGGAGATTATTAACGAACTCGAAACTAGCAGACGGGGTGTGTATTCGGGGGTTTACGGCTACTACGACTTTGAAGGACAGTTAAATAGCGCGATCGCTATTCGTACTATGGTACTGCGCGATCGCACCGTCAGCGTCCAAGCAGGGGCGGGTATTGTGGCAGATTCCGATCCCCAAAAAGAGTATATAGAAACCTTAAATAAAGCCAGAGGTTTAATAGATGCAATTCGCTGTCTTCAAAACAATAAATGAAGCTAAAATCTTATGTGCGCTGGCTAATTCTCGGCGCGGTGTTATTTTTCTTAGCTAAAGCTCTTAAGGACAATTGGCAAGAAGTAGCGCAAATTCAAATAAGTTTTACAGGCTGGCTTTATTTAGGCAGTGCGTTAGGAGTAACTTTACTAGCGCATATTTGGACAGGGTGGGTATGGAGTTGGATTTTTCAGACTCTCAATCAAAAAGTTAGCGGTTTTTGGGCAATCCGAGTTTACCTAAAAACAAATGTTGCTAAATATATACCTGGCAATGTTTGGCATTATTACGGACGGATTCGGTTAGCGACAGATGCGGATATTCCTACGAGCATTGCAACTTTGAGCGTTTTATTAGAACCGCTTTTACTAGCCGCCGCCGCTTTACTTGTAGCTTTAGTCGGAACGCCGCAAAATAAACTGTTGCAATTTTTCAGTTTAGCGATCGTTTTAATTGCTATTCATCCCCTAATTCTCAATCAAGGCATTAAGTTAGTTAGCAAGCTCAAAAATAAAGGTGATGATGTCAAAAAGATAGAACATTATCCTTTTTTACCCTTATTAGGCGAATTAGGATTTTTAGGATTGCGTGGCGCGGGATTTATCTTGACTTTTTGGGCGATACATCCTGTAAATCTCAGTCAAATTCCGATGTTAATTAGTAGTTTTAGTCTAGCTTGGTTGCTTGGGTTAGTTATACCTGGAGCGCCGGGAGGAATTGGCGTATTTGAAGCGACAGCTACCGCATTACTTGGAGCTTTATTTTCTCCAGGAGTTATTTTGAGTGTTGTTGCTTTGTACCGTCTAATTAGTATTTTGGCGGAAGTTGTGGGGGCGGGACTTGTTTGGGTGTGCGATCGCAGTTTTAAATTGTAGAATTACGCGATCGCACTTCTTCCCAGAAAATATATAGCCTAACGGTTCAAAAAGCGCGATCGCATTACTGTGTATCTGTGGAATAAATGCGATCGCTTTAGTTTAAAAGACTTTCTTTAAAATAAAGCTATTTGTACGCCGTCATAGATCAACCAAACTACCCAACAGAAGCCTATCATCAGTTACATACATGGGCAGTTTCAGTCCTAGCTAGTTTTAGGTTTTTTATTCAGATAGGCGTTTGACGCTGTAAAAAAGATACCTATTCAACAACAATCCTATAGCTAGTTCACCAAAGCCATCAACCTTACGATCGCTCAGTGAATCGAACAAAAACATAATAATTTCATAAGCAGTAATTACCAAGAGAAAGTTAATAATTATTTGAGGCGATTCTACAAGAAACTTCGGCAACATAAAACCCAGATACAGATAAACCGCCGAAAATGCGAGGGTAATTAAACCATCAGTCAATGATATGTTTGATGCAATACTGTTCGGTTAAGGTTTGTAATTGCCAATGTTCTGGACAAAACCACGAGAATAGTAGCCTTTCAGCATCTGACAAGTCTCAGTTTTTAGTTATCCGAACCGTATTGATGTTTGATGTAGCTAGACCTAGAACAGCGCTAAATGAGAACAAAAGACCAACTGCGAGAAAAAATTTTTGTAGCGAACCAACAGTTTCGATCATGGGTTAGATTGCCTCTATGGTTTTATTTTAGATATGTTGAGGCGATCTCCTGCTTCAGGAAACTTTAGTAGGTGCGCGATCTCGCCCTTCCTCACTCGGTACTGCTAGTTTTTCTTAACTTAACGACCTCGTGTATGTAATTAAAGCGTAGTCTTTCTACCTAGAAAGTATGTAAACTAACCTGAGTTCGGGTTAAGCAGAGGGAGGTAAAGCCCATTCTAAATGAAGAGAAGGCTTTTTAGGCTGATAACAGTAGGCAATCAAACCGCACAGGACGTTAACGGCAAAATTGACAGGACGGCG
>JAHHGY010000054.1 GCA_019359635.1 Chroococcus sp. CMT-3BRIN-NPC107 | reverse complement strand
CGCTCTTGGTCTTTAGACTTGATCTTCCATTGGTCTTTTTGGCGCCGACACCATCAAGCTCTTGCTCGTTACCATCACTACCGTAAACGTTCCCAAGCTCCTTAAAATTATCTACAACTGTAGTGCCTTTTCTGCAAAGCAACGCCGACTATTTAGGGTTGATATTGACGCTCATACTTTTAATTGGCTCTTGGCTTTGGAATTTAAAATTGCGGATCGATCGACGACAGAAAAATACTGGCGATGGATACAATCAAAAGCTTGTCACTTTAATTGAAGAAATCTACCAAAGCGACATTAACCGGGTAGGAGAGATTCGCCGAGAGCTATTTATCATGCTTAAAGAAGTTGTGCATGAGTTAGACGAAGATCGGATCGCCCCAGAGTCATTTCAATCTTTTACCTTTACTTGGGAGGCGGCTTTAACGGCGGTGCGCGATCACGAAATTCTAATTTCTAGACAAGCCGCCCGTAAATAACTTAACTCCAACCACCCCAAATTGCAGGCGGCTGAAAATTTTTTAAATTCTGTCTGAGCGCTATAGAAATCGCCGCAAACATTTTAATTTACGTTTTACAGCAGATTGCTGGTCTGTACAACGCGCGAACTTCAGCTATCTTAATTACCTTTTGCCAGAGGTCTATTGCTTTTATAGCGCGATCGCACTATCGCAGAAAGTTATTATTTGGATGCGATCGCTCTTTGGCAAAGTGTTAAACCGCCGCTACTCAGCTTGTTTGAGTTTTTCTTTAAAAATAGCTTCCACTTCGCTTGTAGGGTCGTCAAGGTCAAACGGGTAGGGTTGACGAGAGGCATTAGGATCGCGACGATTAATTAAAATTTGCAATGCTGCGCCAAATGCTTCTTCATCATTGCGATGTTCTGAAAGATACTGCTTCAATTGCGTCGTTGTCATTTCACTGAGATTCTGCATCATACAACAAAGTCCCAAATTCCATCTTCATCAATTATGAGCGAAATTTCGTCTGTTGCTCCCGCTTGAATGTAAATCGTTCTTAACTTGCGATCGTAGCGAAAGATTTGAATTGGCTGGTACAAGTTTGAGAGTAACTCACATATAAAAATTGCCGTATTGGACTGCTTCTGTGTCGGCAAGTTGAGACTCCCAAAGACACACCAAACAGTAGCGTATCAGAAATTAGGCCAATCTGCGTATTTCAGCTTTCGTCTATAATTCAGTATCGTTTTAACAAAGATTGAACTGTTACGCGATCGCATGATCGCAGAAAATTATCACTTGGGATGCGATCGCCTGAGCGCGGTTTTATAGTTATAGCGATAAATTAGCGAAGTCTTTGACTCAAAACTGTAGCAGTTACAACTAATGCTGCACCAATAAAACCCCGTATTCCAAGCTGCTCCCCTAAAAACAAAAACGAGAAAAACGTAGCAAATACTGGCTCTAAAGTATAAAGCAAAGCAACTTCATGAGCAGGAACCCAACGCCCAGCCATTGCTTGAAACCAAACTGGAGTTGCCGTCCCTATTAAACCAAGATAAAGAAAAGTACCAAAGTGAGCAGTAATGTTTTGACTATAGCCAGCAAAATGCGGCATTGCCCAAATAATACCGATTAGCGCCATTACCCAAAGTTGAACTGCAACTAGGGGTAAGGTAGGATGGCGTGGTGTCAGCCACGCTAAAGTCAAAATATAGACAGCAAAGCTAAGTGCAGCAATAAAGGTCAAAGCATCTCCCCAACTTAGCCCCCCGCCTTCCCAGGATAATAAACAGATACCAGAAATCGCCAGCCCCGCCGCTAATAAAATCTTGGCTGTTAACTTTTGACCTAACAAAATGCTCAAAAGCGGCACTAAAATAGCATTGAGGCTAAGAATAAAAGCAGAACGGTTGGCAGAGATAGTTTCTAGCCCCAATACAGTAATACTGGTCGCCAAAAAACACAAACATCCTAGCAGTGCGCCCGCTCCTAACAAGCGAATATTAAGTTGGCGCAGCCACCCAATAAAGGGAACAGCAGCAATGGCAAAGCGAGTAGCAACAATTACCGCCGGTGGAAAGTCGCGCAAGAAATACTTAAGTACCGAAAAAGAAGTCCCCCAAACTAAGACTGTTAGCAGTATTAGCAGGATGCCTTGGTGGTAAGAGGTTTTAGAAATTGCAGTCATTGTAATTAGTTCAAGCGATAAACTCATCTTGAATTAGGCGATCGATCGCCTAATTCAACGTCTCTAGCTCTAGCCAATGCGCGATCGCACTTGAAGCTACAGGGGTTTGTCATTGATAATAGTTTAAATACTATTTCGGGATTGCAATCGTGACAGAACAAGGTCGTTACAAGGATACTGTTAATCTGCCTCAAACAAAATTTGATATGCGGGCAAACGCTACCAAGCGCGAACCGGAGATTCAAAAGTTTTGGGCAGAAAATCAAATTTACGATCGCCTGTCGCAGAACAATCCTGGCGAAATATTTGTGCTTCACGACGGGCCACCCTACGCTAATGGGGCACTACACATTGGTCACGCCTTAAATAAAATCCTCAAAGATATCATCAACCGCTACCAGCTACTGAAGGGCAAAAAAGCTCGTTATGTACCAGGTTGGGATTGTCACGGTTTGCCAATTGAACTTAAAGTTTTGCAGAATATGAAGCAAAGCGATCGCCTAAACTTGGCTCCTCTAGACTTGCGTCATAAAGCTAGAGATTTTGCTTTAAAAGCTGTGGACGAACAAAGCAAAGGTTTCCAACGTTTCGGCGTTTGGGGCGATTGGGAGCATCCATATTTAACCATGACTCCAGACTACGAAGCAGCGCAGATTGGTGTTTTTGGGCAGATGGTGTTAAAAGGTTATATCTATCGCGGTTTTAAACCCGTCCATTGGAGTCCTAGCTCTAAAACTGCCTTAGCTGAAGCCGAGCTAGAGTATCCTGAAGGTCATACTTCATCAAGTATCTATGCAGCTTTTGAGATGACTAGCCTCTCGGAGGCGGCGAAGTCTGCGTTAGAACCTTATTTACCTCAGCTATCTGTTGCTATCTGGACAACTACCCCTTGGACTATCCCAGCGAACTTAGCTGTTAGCGTCAATCCTCGGCTTGATTATGTGGTAGTTGAAGTAGGTTCGTCATCTAAATATCTAATCGTAGCTGCTGATTTAGTGGTTACTTTGTCCGCTAAATTAGAAACTCCACTCACAGTAAAAGCAACGCTAAAAGGTAAGGATTTAGAACATTCTACTTATCGACATCCTTTATTTGACCGCGAAAGTCCAATTTTAATCGGCGGCGAGTACGTGACTACAGAATCGGGTACGGGCTTAGTTCATACTGCTCCTGGTCACGGACAAGAAGATTATATCGTCGGTCAGCGTTACGGGTTACCTATCCTTGCGCCAGTGGATGAAAATGGCAACTTTACAGAAGAAGCTGGAAAATTTGTGGGGTTAAATGTATTGGGTGAAGGAAATACCGGCGTTATTGAAGCTTTAACGGAAGCGGGATCTTTGTTGAAGATGGAATCTTACGCCCACAAGTATCCTTATGACTGGCGGACAAAAAAACCGACTATTTTTAGAGCTACAGAACAGTGGTTTGCATCAGTAGCCGGGTTTAGGGAAGAAGCTTTAAAGGCGATCGCATCGGTACAATGGATTCCACCCCAAGGAGAAAATCGCATCACCCCAATGGTAAGCGATCGCGCAGATTGGTGTATCTCTCGTCAACGCAGTTGGGGCGTACCAATTCCAGTGTTTTATGATGAGGAAACCGGCGAACCATTGATGAACGAAGAAACGATCGCCTACGTGCAGAAAATATTTGCAGAAAAAGGTTCTGATGCTTGGTGGGAGATGCCTTTGGAGGAATTGTTGCCTGAAAAATACCGCAATAGTGGCAAAACTTACCGTAAAGGTACAGATACGATGGATGTTTGGTTTGATTCTGGATCTTCTTGGGCGGCGGTAGCCAAACAAAGACCGGAACTACAATATCCTGTAGATATCTATTTAGAAGGCTCCGATCAGCATCGCGGTTGGTTTCAATCTAGTTTATTAATTAGCGTTGCTAATAATGGCATTGCACCTTATAAAACTGTCTTAACTCACGGTTTTACCTTGGACGAAGAAGGGCGCAAGCAGAGTAAATCTTTGGGTAATGTCATCGATCCCAACATTGTAATTGAAGGCGGCAAAAATCAAAAAGAAGAACCACCTTACGGCGCGGATGTATTGCGTTTGTGGGTATCGTCCGTAGATTATTCAACGGATGTATCTATTAGTAAAAACATCCTCAAGCAAATGGGAGATGTGAGAAGCAAAATTCGTAATACGGCGCGGTTTTTACTCGGTAATTTGCATGATTTTGACCCTAGTAAGGATGCAGTACCTTACGAACAATTGCCCGAACTCGATCGCTATATGCTGCACCGGATTACGGAAGTATTTACTGATGTAACTCAAGCTTTCGATCGCTTTCAATTTTTCCGCTTCTTCCAAGCTGTACAAAATTTCTGTACGATTGATTTGTCCAACTTCTACTTAGATATTGGCAAAGATCGGCTGTACATCAGTGCTGAAAATACTTTGCGTCGCCGCAGTTGTCAAACGGTGTTGCATGTCGCTTTAGAAAATTTGACCCGTGCGATCGCACCTGTACTATGTCACACCGCCGAAGACGTTTGGCAATTTCTCCCTTATCCTACGCCCTACAAATCAGTATTTGAAGCGGGTTGGGTGCAATTAGAGGAAAAATGGCATAAACCAGAGTTATTAAAGTTCTGGCAACAATTAAGGACAATTCGCACCGAAGTTAACAAGGTTTTGGAGCAAGCACGGGTTCAAAAAGCGATCGGTTCGGCGTTGGAAGCAAAAGTATTATTGTATGTTGCTGATTCTCAATTGCGCCAACAAATGCACGCTCTTGATTCTAATTCCCTTACAAATAGAGTGGATGAACTGCGTTATATGTTTATCGTTTCTGGAGTGGAATTATTAGAAACTCCTGAAGCCTTGCAGCAAGCTAAGTACAGCTACAAGTCTGATAGTTTGGGCATTGGCGTAGTTGCCGCCGATGGGCATAAATGCGATCGCTGTTGGAATTATTCAACCTATGTAGGCACGTCTACAGAACATCCCTTATTGTGCGATCGCTGTGTTGCTGCTTTAGAAGGGGAGTTTTAAGCGTTCCAAATTTTATTTAGGAAAAACCAACAATTGCGGTCAGTATCCCAAATTACCCCAATCCCGTAGGGGCGCAATGCATTGCGCCCCTACTCTTGCGCCCCTAATAAAGGTCAAAAGCTACATACAAACGACATATCTATGTCATATTTACAAAGCACAATAGAAATTACAGAATATCTAAAAGGAGTAAACTACAGTGCAATGGCAGCGATCGCCTAATAAGAAGTTGCTGGTTGCAGGTTTAAGTGTTCTAAGTCTTGCTGTTGCCGGATGTAGCCAAGCAATAGATGCCCAGCCTCTCAAGCAAGCTCAAAGTGCCGTTCAAACCAAGCCTGGTAATGCGGATGTTCAAGCTTTAGTAAATTTTGGTCCTAGAGTCGCCGGAACCCCAGCAACAGAAAAAGCTAGTAATTACTTACTCCAAGAATATCGCAAGGCTGGATATGTAGCGGACATTCAAACGTTTAGTTATCCCAAATTTGTAGATTTAGGCTCAAATCTAACTATCGATGGCAAGGTAATTGCCGGGAAAGCCTTAAACGGTTCTCAAGCTGGAAAACTTACTGCACCTCTGGTTGTCGTGCCAAATTTTGGACGCAAAGATGATTATGCAAACGTTAATGTCAAAGGTGCGATCGCAATTGTCAAGCGCGGTGAAATTCGTTTTCTAGAAAAGGCTCAAAATGCGGCTGATTCTGGCGCGGTTGGTTTAGTTGTCGTTAATAACAAGCCTGGTACTTTATTCGGTGCTACGTTGGGGGGAAAGGTCAAAATTCCCGTACTGGCGTTAACGGATGAAGGGGGTAAAGCGTTACTAACTGTCAACCAATCTCCTCGTCAAGTAAACCTAGTTGTCAACACTCGCCAAGGCAATATTACCGGGCGCAATGTGATTGCTCGTTTACCTGGTGTAACTCAACCCAAAGTAATTTTAGGCGGTCATTATGACTCGGTGGTAGATTCTCCCGGTGCAAATGATAATGCTTCTGGTACAGCCGTTGTACTGGCGATCGCACGCACGTCTGCAAAAACCCCTCTAGCTCGTCAAGCTTGGTTTATGGCTTTTGACGGCGAAGAAGATGGTTTGCATGGCTCCAAAGCTTTTGTAAGCGGCGCTAAACCAGAATTTTTGCAAGGGCTCAAGGGTATGCTCAACTTTGACATGGTAGGCGTAAACGATCGCTTGCTTGTCGGTGGAACACAATCTTTAACCAAACTAGCCAAGTCTACAAACCCCGAAATTACTACTTTTGGTGGTCGAGGCGGTAGCGATCATGCTCCTTTTGCCAGTGCTAATGTACCCGTACTCTTTTTCTATCGAGGCGAAGATCCCAATTATCATAGCCCCGGCGATAAAAATGTAGATGCAAAACTGCTTAACGAAACGGCTCAACTTGGCTTCGATTTAGCCAACAAAATTCAAAAGTAATTGTTTGACTTTTCACAAGCAAATCTAAACCCTAACCAAACTAAAAACAACCATGCTAAAACTTTTACCAATAGGTGCGGTATTAGCTACTATTATCAGCACCCAATTGCCCGTCACTTCAACTCAACGCTTACAATTAACTCAATCACAACTATTAGCCCAGTCTTACAATCCCACTTCACCAGAAAATAATGATGACGGTAGGAGGATACTAACTACAGCGCTAGTAGTTGGTGGTATCGCAACAGGAGGTTATTTAGCAACCAAAAAAGCAAATACTGCTAAATCTAACACCAATAGTGAAATAGACAAAGCTAGTCCTAAGTTGCAGAAAAAACTGTTAATTCTTTTGCACAACGATCGCACTACCGCCAACCGTTTGGTAGCTTATACTAAACAAACCAATCCCCAAAAATCGGTTAATTGGGCAATGGAAAAAGTAATCTATGACTTAGAACGCGATCGCGCCTAAAAATCTCTAGTCGGCTTCAGCCCACTTTAGCTATCAGCCTGGGGTTTCAACCCTAGGCAGTTTTAGCGGCAATAGGTTATGTTTGTGCTTCAGCTACTACCCTTACTTTTTCTAAAAACTCTTGAGTTAACTGATTAAAAGCTTTTGCTCCTGCCGTACTAGGATTATTCAAAACTACAGGCATAAAACTATCAACAGCTTTGGCAACATTGACATCAATAGGTATATTAGTGCTAAAAAGCTTAGTTGCGCCAAAGTCTTGATTAACTCGCGCAATAACTTGACGATAATATCTCCCTGTCAGCAAATTGCCCGACATTGTAAAAACTATTCCCAACATAGAAACATTAAGAATCTGCTCTTTTTGATGACTTTCTTTTAAACTTGCAATTCTGCGCTCTAATAATTGAATCCCAATTACTGACAAGGGTTCTGGTTTTGCAGGCAATATATAAAAGTCACTAGCCACTAAAGCGCTGCGAGTCAAAAGAGTATAACCCGGAGCGCAATCTAAAATAATAAAGTCATATTCCGCAACTAGCGGTTGCAATATGTTTTTGATTAAAAACCTTTCAAAGCGATTCCATACAAACTCAAACTCGCATTTCCCTAAATCAATCGCTTCTTGATAAAGCATTTGCGATACTAAAAATTCGTCGTAAAGATCGATATCTCCCGGTAATAAATCTAATCCTGGCAATTTGCAAACATCGTGCTGCACTACGTCATGGCTAGAAAACTTCGGATTATCAACAGGATTAATAATTTGCTCGACCAAATATCGCAAAGTCTGCTTGCGTTTCCTAAACTTAGCAAACTCTGAAGGTGGCATCAAACTTAAAGTAGCGCTGATTTGAGTGTCTAAATCTACTACCAAAACTCGCTGACCATGCTCTTTAGCTAAAGCTGTAGCCAAATTGACCGACAAAGTTGTTTTACCAACTCCTCCCTTCATATTTGCCGTTGCAATAATATATCCCATTCATCCAGCCCCCTACGCCAAACAACCAATTAGACTTTACCTGTCAACGCTTATTTAAGCAATTTCCTGTCTTCAGACACTAAAAATTGCTAAACAATGTTATCTTAAGTTAGTTTGATGTTGAATTATCATTACGAGGACAATTTACAGATGGCTCATATCTTACATATAGACTCTAGTCCACGCGGTGAAAGGTCGCATTCTCGCAGTCTAACTCACCGATTTATCACCGACTGGAAAAATGCCCATCCTCAAGATACAGTCACCTATAGAGATTTGGGACATCACCCCGTACCTCATGTAGATGAGCCTTTTATCGCCGCCGCTTTCTCTGCACCCGAATCCCATACTCCCGAACTACAGAAGGCTATTAGTGTCTCTAATACCTTGGTAGATGAGTTATTAGCCGCCGATCGCTATGTCTTTGGCATACCAATGTACAACTTTAGCGTACCGTCTACATTTAAAGCTTACATTGACCAAATTGTTCGCCCAGGGCGTACCTTTGCCATGAACGACCAAGGTTATCAAGGCTTGGTTAGCGGTAAAAAAATGCTAGTTATTACTTCTATCGGCGGTAGTTATAGACTTGGGACACCAACGGCTGGCTATAATTTTCAAGAGCCGTTTTTAAGAGCAATTTTTGGCTTCATTGGTATTACAGACGTTACTGTTATTAACGCCGACAACCTCGATAGCGGTGGTGATGAAGGACGTAAGCAGTCTTTGATTGAAGCTAGTAATGCTATTAGCCAAGCGATAGCTAATTGGTAGAAGGTAGAAAGTGCGATCGCATCATTTATAGGTGCGATCGCTCTTACCTAAATATAATAATTTTAATTACAGATTAATTGAGTAATTAGCTAAAAGTGTTTACAAAATAATGATAAATCAGTAAAATTTCTGAAGCTTAAGTCATTTAGCTTCAGAGAAAATAAAGATATCATTCAATATTCTTAAGGCAAGACCAAATTGTTTTTCTACCCTAAGCTTTGCCGCAACGAAAGCGAAGTTGAAACCAAGCTAATTGTGCAGTATTTACTGCCAAAACTAGGTTATTCTTCAGATTTTTGGTTTCAAGAAGTTGCTTTCGGTAGTATTCGCTTAGACTTTCTTGTTTTTGCGGTACAAAAAGAATTACTTAGAGCAGAGCGTAATTTTCCTTGCAGCTTAGTAATAGAGGCAAAACATCCAAATCAAAACTTAGATAATCATGTCGGTAGGCTTAAACGCTACTTAACAAGCTTAAATGTTCAATATGGGCTACTTACCAATAGTAAAGACCTGAGAATTTTTAAAAACTTAAATGGAAACACCAATTTAATATTTCGCTGTTCTGGTCAAGATATTGAATCAAAAATAGAAGAAATTAAACTTATTATTGGTAGAAATAATCTTGTACTAAAATTTTCAGAACTACAAGACCAGAATAAAACAAATTTACAAATAAATCATAATTTACAAACAAAAAAACATTTTATGAAAGTAATTGCAGTTTATCACAATAAAGGTGGCGTAGGTAAAACAACTACAGTAGTCAATTTAGCTGCAGCATTAAGCAAAAAGGGTAAAAGGGTTCTAGTGATTGACTTAGATAGTCAAGCTAATACTACCTTTGCGACAGGCTTAATTAAGTTTGACGATGAAGAACTAGACGATATCAAAGACAACAATATTCTTCAAGTATTACAATCAGAGGATTATTTTAGTATTGAAGAAGTAGCGAGGAAATCTCAATTTAGTGACCCAAGATTGATGTTATACCTTCTCATATAAGTTTGATGGAATATGAAACCGAGCTAAATAACCTCGACGGCAGTAGACTAGCATTAATTCAGAAGCTCAAACTTGTTTATAATAAATACGATATTGTCTTAATTGATACTCCGCCTTCTTTAAATTTTTATGCAAGAATTGCTCTAATTGCAGCAGACTATCTCATAATTCCTTCAGATTTAAAGCCCTTTGCTAATCAAGGATTAGTAAATGTTAAAGGACTCGTGCAAAAAACTGATGGATTTAAAAGGGCGATAGGAAAACCTCCTTTAGAAATAATAGGTATTCTCCCTACCAAAATATCTACCAATGCCAAATTCATCCAATCAACTTTCAAAAAACGTCTAGAAAATGTCGAACGTCGATACCAGATTAAAGTGATGGATAGTGTTATTTATGAAAGAGATGATCTAGCAAAGTGTGCCGAAAAAGTGCAAATTGTTGGAGATATGGAAATAGTTGATCCTATATCTGTACTTGATTTTAAGCCAGATTCTATGTCTGCTGATGAGTTTGAATTTCTAGCAATTGAAGTATTAAGTAAAGTAGGATTATCTATATGAAATTATCTATTTCACTTGTTGCTGTTAAAAAAGTTGTATCTAATAACCCTCGTACAGATTTTTCTGAGGAGCAATTAGAAGAAGTTGCTAAACTAATTTTAGAAGCTGAAGGTATTATTAATCCTATAATACTTAGCCGCACTAGCTTAGAATCTTATGAAGTAGTTGACGGTCACTTTGAGTATTACGCTGCGGTTAAAGCCAGAGAATTAGATCCTCGTAAAGGTGAAATGATTAGCGCTTTCATTCTTGAAGAAGATAAGGAAAAAGCTCTTAGAGAGCAAATTAAAACCCTTAGAGAATATAAAACAACTCCAGGGATTCCACTGACTTTTATTACTAGCAAAGAATCAGTGGCTAGTAAAGATTCGGACAACATAGAGTTGGAGGATAGAATTGAGAAATTGTTTGTAGCAGAGATGGGCAAAATTAAAAAAGAAATTGAGCAAGCTCTACAAAGTGAGCAAAATAAGTCAATAGAGATTTTTCTTCAACATACTAAACAAGAATATAAAGAAATTAAAGATTCAATTCAAAATTTACAACAGGTTTTAGCTGAAGGCTTTAAGTTAATCATAGATGCAATAAAGCCGCCTCCAATTAAGTTAGAAAAGCCCAATCTTATAACAGCAAAAAAAGAAGATATTAGCAAAGCTTTAAAGAAAGTTAATGTTAGAAAAAAGGCAATAGAGGCAACTTATAAAGCAATTGAGTATTGGAGAAATAAAGAAGCGCTGACTTGGGAAAATTTAAAAAAATCAACAAAAGATAAGGCACATAAAATTCCAGATTTTGGAGAAAGTACCTATCGAAGTCTAGAAAAAGTTACAGAAATCATAGATTGATTCATAACAAAAACCTGTTTTTTCGTGCTTTGCGTAACTATTGGGTAATTCGCGATCGCATTTGCTGACTTGAAGGTAAATTTTTGATAAAAAACTGGCACTGACAATATTTTCAAGTACAATTTGCTACACTTTGGGTTGAAAATATTTAGCCCTATCAATCAAAAAAATATTTTACATGGCGAACAAAAAGCGCAAGCAAACGCTCCCACAAGTAGAATGTCTCCCTCCAGCCATCATCTATCGCTCGGTAGGTAATAAAAAAGTATCAAAAACAAACAGTTGGGGAAATTCGTTACTGGCTTTCGCCTTAATATTATCTGGCGCTGGTGCGGTGGCGGGTGGAGCGTGGTTGAGCTTGCAGCTATTTATGAATCCTGACGCAGTTAGCGATGTCAATAAAATTTTGCCCGAAAAGGTGAAACTTGCAGCTAATAACCCCGAACAGCAACCCCAAACTCTCAAACAAATTGAAGAACGCTTGCGTAAACAAAGAAAAATAGCTGGGGAACCGTTAGCGCTGGAAACCGATGCCAAAACTCAACTAGCAAAGTCTTTAGTTATACCAGTATTCAAAAACAACTCGAACTGCCAAACTGATTGCCAAGAAATTGTTGAATTGCAAGTCTATCAGCTAGTAAAAAATAATTTTAAATTTCCTTACCAAGCCGACGAAACCATTTATCAGTTAATCAGGGAGCTAGCTGTAGTGGGCCCAGATGAATCTTTTGTACTCTCTCCGGTGGTAAATTCGCAAACGGCTGACTATGGTTCAACGCGGCTATTGCCTTTGACTCAACTGCAACGCTTTTCAGGCGCTACACCCAAGTCTGGTACTTGGCTATATTTAATCGGTCAACGCCAGGAGTCAGATAATGGGATTGCTTACGGTCATATTTTGCATTATGACAAAAGTCGCTCGGCGCTTAGTTTAGTATTAACTTGGACTACCCCCACTGGACAAGTACCCAAATGGCAACAGGTTACGGGGGGCGGTTTTCCCGAACTAATAGTCGATCGCACTAGCGATTTAGAGCCTTACTTGCAAGTGTACCAAGTCAAACCCGCTCAAGGCTCTTTTCAGCAATTTGAGTTAGTACCAATTTCTATTGAAGAACCTGCACTAAAAACTAGGTCTTATCGTCATGCTTTGTTCCTAGCTAATAATGGTCTATGGACTCCAGCTTGGCAATGGTTAAAGTCACTGCCAAAGGGCAAAAATCCCCTATCTGCCGCTGCCCAAGCCCAAATCGATTTAATTGGGCTGTACGCCACCTATACTAGCAAACAAGCCGATATTGCTTGGGCAAGTCCGAGTCAACAAGCGATCGCGGCTTTGAGCGATGGACGCTGGGAAAAAGGACTGCAAATATATCGTGCTTCACCAGAAGCTACTCAAGAAATAGCTGATTTTTTAGTCAATGATTCCGGTAGATTGTGGAATCGGGTAGAAGCTGCTCTAAAAATTAATCCCCGCCGCCCAGCAGTTCAAACTTGGAGGGCGCTAATTTTAGGCGCTCAAGAAGGACAAGCAAACGCTCTTGCTTGGCTCAAAACCCAACCTCATAGCCCAGAAACCTTGAAGCATACTGAAAAACTGCTCAAAAGGCTAGATGGAGATTATGGGGTTTCTTTGACTGTAGCCAAACGCCCTAGTCGAATTGTTGGGTATTTGGAACCGCCGAGCAAAATTAATTTAGCCGATTGGTTGCCCATTGAGCCAAAATCTGTAACCGCAGGACAAAAATGGCAGCAAATTAGAGTAGTTAGTTATAACAACGGTCAAACCTGGCTGCGATCGCCTTTTAATCAGTTAAAAGTTCCCAAAACCGAGCCTGCTAAGTTTCTTTGGCAACAATTAGGTTTGAATATAGACCCCAATCTTGATATTGTGCTGCGGCTAACTAATGGAGAATCGCAAACAACGACAGTTACCGTTCAAGCTGTACAGTTGCAAAATGGCGTACTGCGGTTACTTGTACCAGCCCAAACCGAACTCCCGATTAAACAAATTCCTTTGGCGGTAAGTGCGGCGGCTTTGGAATGGATGGAACCCACAAAAATGACTTTGGCAGAATTTATTAAACAAGAATCTGTAGATGCAACGGAGTTTTTGCCTGCTATCTGGCGCGAGTTGCCCTCTAACTCTCATAAGTCTTTACCCAAGTTCGAGCAATTGCAGCAACAATTTAAAAATCTCACAATAGGGATAGTCGATCTTACTGGGGATAGCTGTCAAGATATTGTGCTGACTATTTCTGAGGAAGAAATTGCCACTTTGACAACAAATAAGTCTTATCAAGGCGGAGAACGGACAATCGCCTTTTCTGATACTGGAAAGCTTATATACAGCGAATTTGGTAGCCCCGGGGGTAAGCTTGTGGCGATCGCCAACTTAAAAGATTATGCGCCCCCAGCATTGCTAATTGAAAATGCTAAGAAATATGATATTCAGCGCTGGTCAGTAGCTAACCAGCGTTTTGAATAGCCAACTATCAGCAATTAATCTTAAGTATCGGCGCTGGTAGTAGCTAGGCGTTGTTTGTTGAGATTTTGTAATTGATATAATAGCGATTCAATTTCTGCCTCTAAATGCAGGTATTTCACCTGGACGGCAACTTGATAAGGAATCGGCGGAGAACTTTTTAAATCGGAACTTGCAGATTGAGAACGAGTAACTGGAGTTAGACAAGTAGTCATTGATTAATTAGCTAGTAATATATGCTTACTCACACCAACCAATGATCTTAACTGCAAATGAAAAATATTTCTGTATTCTTTGTGTCGATTTGGCAATTGGCTAATTAGTTTAAGTAGAACAAGAAAATTCTCTTTGACAGCAAAGGGTATAGAAGATAAGACTTCGCGGTACACTAAGGACAGTGAAAGTTTAATGGCTTTTGCTTCATTGCTTATCAATTCCCCCGATCGAATGACGACTTTGAGCCGTACTGTAACATCTTCTCCTCAATCCTGGTCTGGACTAATAGAAACCTACCGTCCGTACCTACCTGTAACTGAAAATACCCCCGTTATCACTTTATTAGAAGGGAATACACCTTTAATTCCCCTTCCTGCCATTAGCGATCGCCTTGGCAAACAAGTGCGAGTTTGGGCTAAGTATGACGGTTTGAACCCCACTGGCAGCTTTAAAGATCGGGGGATGACTATGGCAATTTCTAAAGCAAAAGAAGCGGGAGCAAAAGCCGTAATTTGCGCGAGTACGGGTAATACCTCCGCCGCCGCCGCCGCCTATGCCAAACGTGGGGGAATGCGGGCTTTTGTTTTAATCCCTGAAGGTTATGTAGCTTTGGGAAAGTTAGCGCAAGCATTGTTATACGGCGCTGAAGTATTAGCAATTAAAGGGAATTTTGACCAAGCGCTAGAAATAGTCCGAGATATGGCGACTAATTACCCCGTAACCCTCGTAAATTCTGTCAATCCGTACCGTTTGGAAGGACAAAAAACCGCCGCCTTTGAAGTGGTGGAAGTTCTAGGGGATGCTCCCGATTGGCTGTGTATTCCGGTGGGAAATGCGGGAAATATTACCGCCTATTGGATGGGATTTTGCGAGTATCATGCTCTAGGAAAATGCGATCGCTTACCTCGGATGATGGGTTTTCAAGCTTCTGGCGCGTCGCCGTTAATTACCGGAAAACCTGTAGCAAATCCCGACACTTTAGCGACAGCAATTAGAATTGGTAATCCTGCAAATTGGCAAAAAGCGAATTCTGTTAAGGAAGCTAGTCAAGGAGAGTTTAACGCGGTTACAGACGAGGAAATTTTAGACGCTTATCGATTATTGGCTTCGGAGGAAGGTGTATTTTGCGAACCCGCCAGCGCCGCATCGGTAGCGGGATTGTTGAAGGTACAAGACCAAATTCCGACAGGTGCAAAAGTTGTCTGCGTGTTGACGGGAAATGGATTAAAAGATCCCGATACGGCAATTAAGCACAGCCAAAACAATTTTCAGCAAGGTATAGCGCCAGAAATTCACGCCGTAGCTAAAGCGATGGGATTTTAGGTTAGTTGTTATGGCGGAGGGAAAAGTTTATTTAGTCGGTGCGGGACCTGGAAATGTTGATTATCTAACAGTGCGATCGCACCAGCTATTGCAACAAGCCCAAGTGCTAATCTACGATGCCTTAGTAGATGGTCAATTATTGCAGCTTGTACCGCCAGAATGCCACAAAATTGATGTCGGTAAACGTGGCGGTAAAATTAGTCCGCCGCAAATAGAGATTAATCGATTATTGGTAGAGTATTGTCAGCTAGGCAAACAGGTAGTTAGGCTTAAAAGTGGCGATCCGTTTATTTTTGGTCGTTGCACTGCCGAAATAACCACGCTGAAAGCCGCTAATTGCGATTTTGAAGTAGTACCGGGGATATCGTCGGCTTTGGCTGCTCCTTTGTTACTCGGAATTCCGCTAACAGATTCGGTGCTGAGTCGCTGTTTTGCTGTATTTACGGCGCACGAACCCGACGAATTAGACTGGGAAGCTTTGGCGCGGATTGAAACCTTGGTAGTGTTGATGGGAGGGCAACATTTAGCGGAAATTGTCGCTCAATTAGAAAGACATGGAAGATCGTTAAATACACCAATTGCGATCGCGCGTTGGGTAAGTTCTCCTCAGCAAAAAGTCTGGGTAAGCGATTTGACCAATATTGTCGCTCAAACAAAAGAACTTTCTCTAACTCCGGTGGTGATGATAATTGGCGAAGTAGTTAAGTTACGCACCTATCTCCAACCTTCACCGCTTCCCCTAGCTGGAAAAACAATTTTAATTACCCGCGCGGCGGGACAATCTAGCTTATTTAGCAACTTATTACAGCAACAAGGCGCTACAGTTATCGAAATGCCAACACTTACAATTGTGCCGCCCTCAAGTTGGGAAGCATTAGATCAAGCGATCGCCCATTTACTAGAATACGACTGGTTAATTCTCACTTCTGCTAATGCGGTAGAATATTTTTTCGAGCGGTTGGCAAATCAAAACAAAGACGCGCGAGCAATAGCAGGGGTAAAAATTGCTGTAGTTGGTGAAAAAACTGCCCAAATTTTGCAACGATACGGTTTAAAACCCGATTTTATCCCGCCGGAATTTGTCGCCGATGCGATCGCAAGTCATTTTCCCGAACCTTTAAAAGCTAAAAAAGTTCTGTTTCCTAGGGTAGAAAGTGGGGGAAGGGAAGTTTTGGTACAGCAATTGAGGGTCAAAGGTGCAGAAGTTGTAGAAGTAGCGGCTTATCAATCAAAGTGTCCTGACAGCATTGATTTAGTTGCTCTAGATGCCCTAGAGCAAGGCGCTGTAGATGTAGTAACCTTTGCTAGTTCAAAAACCGTTAAATGCTTCCACCAACTTTTAACGGCGGCGGGAGGCGTTAATTTAGAAGGAGTTTGTATTGCTTCCATTGGTCCGCAAACTTCAAAAACCTGTCAGCAATTGCTAGAAAGAGTAGATATAGAAGCGACAGAATATACTTTAGAAGGGTTAACTACGGCAATTGTGCGATGGGTAGATGGAAAGTAAACGTAATCGCCGTTTAATTGGCTTAACTGGGGGAATTAGTACGGGTAAAAGCACTGCCAGTAAGTATTTAGAGACGAATTACAAGTTACAGATTTTAGACGCAGATATTTACGCTAGAGAGGCGGTAAAAATTGGTTCTGAAGGCTTGAAGGCGATCGCATCTCGTTATGGTGAAAGCATATTGTTAGTCGATGGTAGTTTAAATCGGCAACAGTTAGGAAATATTGTTTTTAAACAGCCTGATGAGCGTCAATGGTTAGAAAAACAAATTCATCCTTACGTGCGTAATACCTTTGTACGGGAAATCAATAATTCTAACGCAGACATGGTAATCGTTGTTCCGTTACTCTTTGAAGCAGAAATGACCGATTTAGTTACAGAAATTTGGGTAGTGTATTGCAAGCCGATTCAACAACTAGCAAGATTAATGGAGCGCGAAAGTTTAACGCTAGAAGCCGCTCAAGCTCGGACTCGTAGCCAAATGCCCTTAGAGGAAAAATGCCATCGCGCTCACCTAGTTTTAGATAACTCCTCTAACCTAGAATCTCTATTTAAACAAATAGATGCTGCAATCCTTAATCCTCCACTTCCCCGCCAATAACTACATCCCGAATCCGCAAACTAGGGCCGCCACAACCTACAGGAAGCCCATTTTGACCACCTTTACCACAACCACCAGATTCATCCCAATAAAAATCGTCTCCTATACCTTCAATATTCTCTAGAGTTTGAAATACATTACCCGACAAAGTAACATCCCTTACAGGCTCGGCTATCTGTCCGTTGCGAATCATCCAAGCTTCCCCAGCGCTGAAGGTAAACATTTCGCCGTTAGTCATTCCCCCCAACCAATTACTTGCATAAACCCCTTCTTCAATATCGCTAAACAAGTCAGCCACAGGAGTTTTACCCGACTCTATCCAAGTATTAGTCATGCGGACAATGGGCGCATAATGGTAGTTGAGACAGCGAGCATTTCCTGTCGGCGCTTCCCCTAGCTTCCCCGCCGTCTCCCGCGAATGCAACCTTCCTACCAACACGCCATCTTTAATTAATTGTGTTGTAGTTGCTGGCGTACCTTCATCGTCATAATAAAAACTGCCACGATGCCCTGGAGGAGCCGCCCCATCAAAGATTTGCAGTTCTTTAGGTCCAAAGCGCCGTCCGAAACTCATAACTTCGAGCAAATCGGGGTTCTCGTAAGTCATATCAGCCTCTGAAAGATGACCAAAAGCTTCATGGACAAATAAGCCCGACAAAATAGGATCGATAACTACAGTGTAAGTATTGCCTTTAACCGCAGGTAAGGATAGCGCTGAAATTGCTCTAGTTGCTGCACTTAAAACTTTAGTATCTAAATTAGTCAAATCTTCGTAAGCTTTGCGAGAACCGACCGTTTCTCGCCCAGTTTGGACGGTGTCGCCATTACGAGCGGTAGCTGCAAACCGCATCTCCATATCCACCCACGATTGCTCGATTAATGTCCCTTCTGAGGTTGCTAAAACTACTCTTTGTACCGTGTCGCCATAACGGACAGAAGTAGTAGTAATTTTATCTACACTTTTAAGAATTTCACTATAGCGATCGCACAGTGCTTTTTTTGCCGCCAAAGAAACATGGCGCGGATCTGTCCCCGTTAAAGGTACAAAACAAATAGCTTGGTGGGGTTCAATTTGAGCGAGTATAGTTTCCGAATCGCCCACAATGCGGGCGGCGGTTACGGCTTCCTCAATTTTGGCTTCTATGGTAGAAACTTCGTTAAAGCTACTTAAACCCCAGCCGCCTTTATAACACGCGCGAATTTGTCCGCCTATAGATAAACCAACGCTTAGGGTTTCTATTTTGTCACCACGCCGTAAAATATCTGTACCCTCAGCTTCCTCTAAACGAATAGCTAAATAATCTACTCTAGAGCGATAGCGGGCGATTAAGTCAGCAAGCAGGTTTTGGACATCAACAACCGCGATCGGCATATAAAAAATAGTAAACTGAATCTATTTTGCAACGAATCCGGCAACCTTTACACTAAAGATTCAAATTTCTAACTTCCGGTTCGTTCTCTTGGGCTGATAAAATGAAACTCGCTTTCTACTTTTATCGCGGCTGGGAGTAATTAATGTTAGAGAAATTGCGGCAACAGCCGAGTTTATGGTTGGTTACTAAAGTAGCAAGTATTTTTTTTATTGTTTGTCTAATATTTATCCTCCATCGCTACTACAGCTTTTACGCTTCCTTCGATCAAGGTATTTTTAATCAAGTCTTTTGGAATGGTACGCACGGGCGAATGTTTCAAAGTTCGCTTTCTTCTAGCCTTTCTACCAATGTCGTCCATAATAACGAAGTTCCAGAGGTGTTTTATCACCGTTTGGGACAACATTTCACCCCCGCTTTACTGCTTTGGCTACCGCTTTACGCCTTAATTCCCTCTCCCGCTACTTTGTCGGTTTTGCAAGTAATTTTAATTACGGCGGCGGGGTTTGTTCTCTATGCTTTAGCAAGGCACTATTTAGAACCACCTCTGGCGGCGGCGATCGCTATTAGCTTTTATGGAGCTAATGCGGTAATTGGGCCTACACTGTCAAATTTTCACGACCTAAGCCAAATTCCCTTATTTGTATTTAGCTTGCTTTGGACAATGGAAAAACGCAAGTGGCGGCTATTTTGGCTTCTAGCTGTATTAACCTTAGCCGTGCGCGAAGATAGCGGAGTTGTGCTATTTAGCATTGGTTTTTACTTAATTATCAGCAAACGCTACCCCCGAATTGGACTAATGCTTTGTACTCTTAGCTTTGGTTATATGTTGGTACTTACCAATGCCATCATGCCGTTATTTTCTGATGATATTTCGCGGCGGTTTATGATCGAACGCTTTGGACACTTTACCGACAAAGAAGAAGCTACTACTTTAGAAATTATTTGGGCAATTGTCAGCAAACCAGGACAGTTGCTAGGGCAATTATTTTCTCCTTTTGGCGACAAAATCAAATATTTACTCGGTCATTGGCTACCATTAGCTTTTATCCCGGCTATTTCGGGCGTAGCTTGGCTAGTGGCGGGGTTTCCTTTACTACAAATCTTCTTACAGCAAGGAGAATCAAGGTTAGCAATTACAATTCGCTATGCTTTAACAGTAGTTCCAGGACTATTTTACGGTGCAATCCTTTGGTTAGCGCATCACCCTAAACAATTTAAGCCATCGTTTCAACGCTTTTGGTGTGCCTGCATTTGTCTATCTTTAATATTTACGCTGGCATCAAACCCTAGCCGAACTTTTTATTTTTGCATTCCTGACTCAATTCAGCCTTGGGTGTATGTTTCTTTACCGCAACAATGGCATCATATCGCCCAGATGCGGAGTCTATTAGCGCAAATTCCCCCCAATGTTAGTGTTTCGGCTACTACCTACCTTGTTCCTTCTCTTTCTAGTCGCCGGGAAATTCTCCGGTTTCCCATGTTGCAATTGCGTAACGATGCTAGGGAAGTTGTAAATTGTGAATATGCGATCGCCGACCTTTGGCAAATGCAACAGTATCAAGCAGCATTTAAGGGCGATCGCCAGTTATTACTAGAGAGTGTTAAGCTAATTAATCAAATTACAAGCGATCGGCAGTACGGAATGATTGATTATGCTGATGGTGTAGTTTTACTCCAAAAAGCCGCTTCAACTTCCGAGAAAGCAAACACTGCATGGCTTGCTTACCAAAACCAACTCAAGGCAATTTCTCTACTCTAGTTTTTGGATTAATTAAAGCCTCAAAAAGTTTCAGTAATAGACCTACTCTAGTTGCTGTTTGTATAGCTTTAAATCAATATATATTTAGAAATATTTATAGGATTGTGGTCGATGAAAATTTTGGTTTTAACGTGGGAATTTCCACCGCGAATTGTAGGCGGAATTGCTCGCCACGTAGCCGAGTTGTATCCAGAAATTGTTAAATTAGGGCATGAAGTTCACCTCATTACCGTAGAATTTGGCTCTGCACCAATGTACGAAGTAGTAGACGGGGTGAAGGTACATCGCGTTAATATTGCTTTCAGTCATGATTTTTTTCACTGGATAGTCAATTTAAACGACAGCATGGGCAGTCATGGCGCTAAATTAATGCAAGAAGAAGGCGCTTTTGATTTAATCCACGCTCACGACTGGCTAGTAGGGGATGCGGCGATTTCTCTAAAGCACAACTTTAAAGTCCCCCTAATTGCCACCATTCACGCTACAGAATTTGGTCGCTATAATGGGCTTTACAATGCCGATCATTATTACATTTGCGGCAAAGAAAGGTTACTTGCTTACAATGCTTGGCGGGTAATTGTGTGTACCGATTATATGCGCCGCGAGGTAGAAAGAGCGCTCCACAGTCCTTGGGATAAGGTAGATGTGATTTATAACGGGATTAGATCCGAGAAAAAACAGCATCAAACAGATTTCGACTTTTGGAATTTCCGCCGCCATTACGCCAACGATCGCGAACAAATAGTTTACTACGTTGGGCGTATGAGCTATGAAAAAGGCGTTTCGGTTTTAATCAATGCGGCGGCCAAAGTTTCCGCCGAAATGGGCGGCTACGTCAAATTCGTAATTATTGGCGGTGGAAACACTGACAATTTAAAACGCCAAGCTTGGGATTTAGGAATTTGGGACAAGTTTTATTTCACTGGGTTTATGTCTGACGAAGCTTTAGACAAGTTCCAAACTGTCGCCGATTGCGCGGTTTTCCCTAGTCTGTACGAACCTTTTGGGATTGTAGCCTTAGAAAGTTTTGCTGCCCGCGTTCCGGTGGTAGTTTCCGATACCGGAGGTTTACCGGAAGTTGTTCAGCATACAAAGACAGGTATAGTCACTTATACAGGCAACGCAAATTCTTTGGCTTGGGGAATATTAGAAGTATTAAAAAATCCTGGTTATCGGCAATGGTTAATAGATAATGCTTACCAAGACTTAGAACGCCGCTTTCGGTGGGACGACTTGGCAAAGCAAACCGTCAACGTCTACGATCGCGTAGTCCAAGAAAAATCTCAAACTGTTTGGTAGAAACTAGACGCGGGTCTTTTGCCGCCGCAAACTAGAAATAGTTGCCGTTACGTGTTGGGCTACAAGTTCAATTTCACAAGCGGTATTAAATCGCCCAATTCCAAATCTTACCGAAGCATAAGCTAGTGTTTCGGAGTGTCCTAAAGCCGTCAAAACGTGAGATGGAGCGATCGTGGCACTCGAACAAGCCGAACCCGAAGAAACGGCAACTATTGGCTGCAATCCTAATAGTAATGCTGCTCCATCTACACCTTCTACACTAATATTTAAGTTGCCCGGCAATCGTTGGGTGGGATGCCCATTAAGATATATTCCTTCTAACTTACTAAGCTGTTGCCATAAGTTTTGTCTTAAAGTCGTTAACCGTTTAGTTTCCGTTTCCATTTGCGCTAGAGCAATTTCTACAGCTTTGGCAAAGCCGACAATCTGCGGTGGGTAAAGAGTCCCAGAACGCCTAGAACGTTCGTGTCCGCCTCCGTGTAACTGCGCCGATAGTTGAACTCTCGGATTGCGGCGACGGACATACAAAGCACCTATACCTTTAGCACCATAGATTTTATGCGCCGTCATTGATAACAAATCGATCTTCATTTCCTCGACATCTAGAGGAATTTTACCGATCGCTTGGGCTGCATCGGTATGAAACAAAACTCCCGCCGCGCGACAGATTGCCCCAATTTCTGCCAATGGTTGCAAAACACCAATTTCATTATTAGCTGCCATTACCGATACTAAAATTGTCTCTGGACGCAAAGCTTGTTGAAAAATATCGAGATCGATTAGTCCGTCTGGCTGCACGGGCAAAATAGTGATTTCAAACCCAACACCTCGCAAATAATTACAAGGATCTAGTACGGCGCTATGCTCAGTTTGTAAAGTAATAATGTGTCGCCCTTTACTAAAATAGGCTTCTGCAATGCCCTTAATGGCTAAATTGTTTGCTTCAGTTGCACCACTTGTAAATACTATTTCTTCGAGGGAAGCGTTGATAGCTTTTGCTAAGGTATCTCTTGCTTGCTTAACCCCAGCTTCCGCTTCCCAGCCGTAAATATGACCGCTACTTGAAGGATTGCCAAAATACTCGGTAAAGTAAGGCAACATTACCGCTAATACCCGTTCGTCAACAGGAGTTGTAGCGTGACAGTCTAGATAAATAGGACGATTGTACAAAGTTTTTATTTTATTTTAACCTGAGTTCGGGTTAAGCAGAGGGAGGTAAAGCCCATTCTAAATGAAGAGAAGGCTTTTTAGGCTGATAACAGTAGGCAATCAAACCGCACAGGACGTTAACGGCAAAATTGACAGGACGGC
>JAHHGY010000053.1 GCA_019359635.1 Chroococcus sp. CMT-3BRIN-NPC107 | reverse complement strand
CCACTTCTACGCTTGAAGTCACTCGGCTTTAGGTATTTGAGTTGCACGCAACGGTCATGATTATTTCCTCCTTAACCTACTTTTACTTTCCCCCTCTCTATTCACGCAAGAGGTCTATTAACTAAGATGCGATCGCATAATTAATAATATAAGTACAAGTTGCAACTAAATACTTAGCCAATGCCTTCAGCCTATCTGTTAGTAGCTCATGGAAGCCGCGATCCCCGTCCTCAAATTGCGATGGAGCAACTAGCTAAACTAATCTATCAGCATAAATTACAAAACCCTAGCAAAACGCCGCTAACTTATAAAGATGCTACAAGTGCGATCGCCATCCTAGAGCCTTTAGTTGATATAGCCTATTTAGAACTAAATCCTCTACCTTTACACGCACAGATTAAACAAAAATGCGATCGCGCCTTAGCCTGTGGATACGATAAATTGCAGATCGTACCCTTATTTCTGCTCTCTGGAACTCATGTCATGGAAGATATACCCCAGGAAGTGGCAAAAGCAAGGCAAATAAGCAACCCAAAAATTGCTATAGACTTGCAAGCTCATTTAGGCACAGAGTCGGGCTTAATTGACTTATTAACAAGGCAAATAGCGCCTACAACCGCCGAAGTGTGGATACTAATCGCTCATGGTAGCCGTCGCCCTAGTGCAAAAGCCCCCATCGAAAACATTGCTCGTAAAATAGGCGCAGTTTCTGCTTACTGGGCTATGTCGCCAAAATTGGAGACGCGGGTAGAACAGTTAATTGATACTGGCTATAAAAAAATTGGAATTGTGCCATACTTTCTATTTGCAGGTGGAATAACCGATGCAATTTTTGCTACAGTTGACGATTTAAAAATCAAGTTTCCGTCGACCAATTTTCAGCTAATTGAACCCTTTGGCGTTAGTACCGAACTTGCAAATTTAATTATTAACTTAATTGACTAATGAATGATAAAAGTACAGCTAAAAAGTATATAGGCAAAGTTTACTTAGTTGGTGCAGGTCCAGGAGATCCGGGACTATTTACCCTTAAAGGTAAGGGATTATTAGAATGTGCAGATGTAGTAGTTTATGATGCGTTAGTTAGTTCGGCAATTTTGCAAATGATTAACCCCCAAGCCAAAAAACTCGACGCTGGAAAACGTCGCGGTCGTCATTCTTTAAGCCAAGAAGAAATTACTCAATTATTAATAACTAAAGCTGAAAATAATGGGGTAATAGTACGGTTAAAAGGCGGCGATCCCTTCGTATTTGGTCGCGGCGGTGAAGAAATGGCAGACTTAATAAAAGCCGGAGTATCTGTCGAAGTTGTCCCCGGCGTAACTTCAGGAATCGCCGCCCCAGCTTACGCAGGCATTCCGTTAACTCATCGAGACTATAGCTCTTCAGTTACCTTTGTTACCGGGCATGAAAGCGCTGGGAAGTACCGCCCAATCGTTAAATGGAGTGCGATCGCTCATGGCTCTGAAACAATTGTAGTTTACATGGGAATCCACAATTTACCCTACATTGTCGAGCAATTACAGTTAGCCGGATTAAGCTTAAATACTCCCATTGCTTTAGTCCGTTGGGGTACGCGAATAGAACAAGAAGAATTAATCGGGACGTTAGCAACAATTGTAGAGCAAGTAAAAGCATCTCAATTTGGCGCACCAGCGATCGCAGTTATTGGGGAAGTAGTAAACTTACATCAGATTTTGCCTAGCTATCGCCCCATTAGCTAGTAGCTTTAATTTTGCTGACTGAGCAATTAGTTAAAATGAATAAACCAATACCCAACGATTGAGATAACAGCAATGGTATCCTCCGAATCTGTCACTCAAAAACCGATTATTTACCCCGATAGCGACGGGCAACCGATGGCAGACAATACCAAGCAGTTTGAATTGATTGTACTAATTAAGAAAAACTTGGATTTGCTGTTTGCAAACGATACAGAAGTTTTTGTTGCTGGCGACTTACTTTGGTATCCAGTGGAAGGCAATAATAAACTTAGAGTTGCTCCTGATGTTATGGTTGCTTTTGGTAGACCAAAAGGCGATCGCGGTTCTTATCAGCAATGGCGAGAAGGTAACATTGCTCCCCAAGTGGTTTTTGAGATCCTCTCCCCCGGAAATACCCCCAAGGAGATGATTAACAAATACATATTTTATCAACGTCATGGAGTAGAAGAATATTATCTCTATGACCCAGATAGCAATGAGTTTTCGCTTTGGTTGCGTTCTGATAATGAATTAGTTGGTATCGAACCCGTAGCTGGTTGGGTAAGTCCGCGTCTAGGGATAAAATTTGAATTGTCTGAAAGCCAACTAAAAATTTATCGCCCTGATGGTCAGCCATTTCTTAGTTATTTAGAATTAGAACGCCAAAGACAACAAGCCGAGGAACGTGCCGAACAAGCCGAGGAACGTGCCGAACAAGCCGAGGAACGTGCCGAACAAGCTGAATCTCAATTACAATCGCTCAAAGCTTTGCTCCAAGAACGAGGAATTGATCTAGAAAACCTGTGATAGAAATTAATTTACCAATTGAAGAACAGGGCGAAAGATTAGATGTTTATCTCGCCCAGCATCTCAGCGATTTATCTCGTTCTCGCCTGCAACAGCTAATTGCCCAAGGAAACGTTCAAGTTAATGGCAAAATCTGTCTAACTAAAAAAGCTACAGTCCAAAAAGGCGATCGCATTTTCATTCAAATTCCCGATGTCGAACCCCTAGACCTTAAAGCTGAAAATATCCCCCTAGATATTCTCTACGAAGATGATTCTTTACTTATCGTTAATAAGCCTGCGGGTTTAGTAGTTCATCCCGCCCCCGGACATCCTAACGGTACGCTAGTAAATGCTTTGCTCTCTCATTGTCCAAATTTACCCGGAATTGGTGGCGTACAGCGTCCGGGAATTGTTCACCGTTTGGATAAAGATACAACAGGGGCAATTGCGATCGCTAAAACCGATTTCGCCCAGCAGCATTTGCAAGCTCAACTCAAAGCTAAAACTGCCCGGAGAGACTATTTAGGTGTTGTTTACGGCGTTCCTCCGACCTTAAAGGGCAAAATTGACCTCCCCATTGGTCGTCACCCCGTAGACCGTAAAAAAATGGCCGTTCTCCCTATTGAAAAAAGTGGACGTAACGCTGTCACTCACTGGGAAATTGCCGAAAGGTTAGACAATTTCACGCTGATGCACTTCCAGCTAGAAACCGGACGCACTCATCAAATTCGCGTCCATAGCGCCTACACAGGGCATCCAATTGTTAACGATCCCCTTTACAGTTCCGGCAAAGCTGTAGGCGTAAACCTACCCGGTCAGGCTCTCCATGCTTGGAAGCTTCAACTAATCAATCCTGTAACAGGCAACTTTATTTCTGTTACCGCACCCCTACCCTCAGCATTTTTGACTCTTTTAGAGGTTTTACGTCGCAGAACTTCCGCAATTATTAGTAATATTTAGAAACATTTTTGTTATATAAATTTATAAAAATATTTATTTTTCTATAGCTAGTTTAACTAACTGCCGCTCTGTGAAAGTAATTGGGCGAATGTAAAAATAATATTAACCTGATAAATTAACATGAGGTGAGTAGAAATACTACTAAGTTCTGTAAAGAAAAAATAGACTCCAAAAAGCTTGCAGTCGTTGCCATCAGGTCAATACAGCTTCTAAAATCCTCCAAAACTTAACATTAATAATTTGTAATAAATATGGTCGCAACAGCATTGTATAAACATAACCTAGAGAGGATAAACAACAGGCAAAGCCATGAATTAATCGAGTTCGCCAGTTTCTCATATAAAAAAGAAATTTCTCAGATTTCCCGCTTTATAAAGTCAAAAACTTTATAAAGCAGTAAGAGAAAAACATTATCGGCGACTTGAACAAAGGGTTTTTGTGTCTGTTTTATCCAACCAACATTTTCGCTTTTTAGCAAAACTGCACTCAAAGTAAGCAATTTAGGAGAATTGAGTTCATGTTAGACGCATTCGCTAAGGTAGTTTCTCAGGCTGATTCAAAAGGTGAATTTTTGAGCAGCAATCAGTTTGATGCTTTATCAAATATGGTTAAAGAAGGCAACAAGCGTATTGACGCAGTAAACCGGATCAGCACAAATGCTTCTAGCATCGTTTCTGACGCTGCTCGCGCTTTGTTTGAAGATCAGCCTCAACTAATCCAACCCGGCGGAAACGCTTACACCAACCGTCGTATGGCAGCTTGTCTCCGCGACATGGAAATTATCTTGCGTTACGTTACTTACGCATTAATGGCTGGCGACGCTAGCGTACTAGACGATCGCTGCTTAAATGGCTTGCGCGAAACTTACCAAGCATTGGGCGTACCTGGTGGTTCTACTGCTTCTGGCGTACAAAAAATGAAAGATATCGCCATCAACATTGCTAACGATGCAAATGCTTCTGGTATCGTTCAAGGCGATTGCAGTGCAATCATGTCTGAACTAGCTAGCTACTTCGACCGCGCTGCATCTTCTGTTGCTTAACTAACAACTTAGTTAAGTCAAATACTTGAAAAAAAATTGCAAAACAAGTTTAAAGGAGAAATCTAAAAAATGAAAACACCAATTACCGAAGCGATCGCATCTGCTGACACCCAAGGACGTTTTTTGGGTAATACCGAATTGCAATCAGCTAATGGTCGATTTGCTCAAGCTAATGCTGGCTTAAATGCTGCTCGTGGTTTGACTCAAAATGCTCAAAAGCTAATTGATGGTGCTGCTAACGCAGTTTACCAAAAATTCCCCTATACCACCCAAATGCAGGGACCTCAATACGCCGCAGATTCACGCGGTAAGTCGAAGTGCGCTCGTGACATCGGTCACTACCTCCGCATGGTTACCTACTGCCTAATTGCTGGTGGTACAGGGCCAATGGATGAGTATTTAATTGCTGGATTGGATGAAATCAACCGTTCCTTCGAGCTATCTCCTAGCTGGTACATTGAAGCTTTGAACTACATCAAAGCAAATCATGGCATGAGCGGACAAGAAGCCAACCAAACCAACACCTACATCGACTACGCAATTAGCGCCCTAAGCTAGTTTTAAGGTAGTTTGCCCGGAAGAATCAGTGAGTGTTGGCGCACGATCAATTGTTGCTAACAGTTACTAATTTTTCCGGGCATTGTTTTTCAAGAGCCTCATTATAAAAATCTAAATAATTGCATAGGGACTGTTTATGAGCGCTTTAATGGTGAACACTTTAGCAGCCGCAGGATCGCTTGGTCTTTCTGCGTTTGATGATTCCTCACGAATTGAGTTGCGTCCAGATTGGACAGAAAGCGATTTGCAAACGGTAATTCGAGCCGTTTACCGTCAGGTGTTGGGTAACGACTATATCATGAAATCCGAGCGTTTGATTTCGGCAGAATCGTTACTAAGACAAGGAAGTATTACAGTACGCGAGTTCGTCCGGGCTGTAGCTAAATCCGAGTTATACAAAAATAAATTTTTCTACCCAAACTCAAACCAACGTTTTGTTGAAGTCAATTTCAAGCATCTTTTAGGTCGTCCTCCTTACGATGAAGCCGAACTAGGACTTCATACCGGACAATGCGAGGAGCAAGGCTACGATGTAGAAATTGATTCTTATATCGACAGCATTGAATACGAGCAAAAGTTTGGTAACAGCGTTGTACCTTACTACACTGGGTTTATGGTAGATGCGGGAGTTAGAACCGTAGGCTTTACCCGGATGTTCCGCTTGTATCGAGGTTATGCTAGTAGCGATCGCGGATCTGTCGGCGGTAAATCTCCAAGGCTAACGCGGGAACTCGGTCAAAACAAAGCTGGAACAATCGTTAAACCCTCTGGTGGCGGTTCGAGTTGGAGACATGGAGCAACTATTCCTCAAGACTCTGCTTCGGCTAAAGCTTTAGGCGGTACTCCTCAAGAAAGCGGACGGATGTTCAGAATTGAAGTTACAGGAATTCTGCAACCAGGGTATCCTTACGTGCGTCGCAGTGCTACAGCGATTATGGTTCCTTACGAGCGGCTATCGCAAAAGTACCAAGAAATTGTCAAAAAAGGCGGCAGAATCGTCAGCGTTACTCCAGCTTAAGCTGTTGGCTGTTAGCTTGTGGTGTGATTAGATAAGGTATTTTTAGCAAGTCTAATTAGATTAAAAGCTAACAGCTTTTATCAAATTATAGGAGCCAGAATCAATGTTTGGTCAAACTGCACTGGGAAGTAGTAGACTTAGTGGAGCCGAAAATCGGATGTTTCGCTACGAAGTTGAGGGAATGCGTCAAACCTATGAAGCAGACCAACTCAGCTATCCGATTCGCAGTAGTGGCAGCTTTTATATTTCCGTGCCATACAACCGCATGAATGAAGAAATGCAGCGCATCAATCGCATGGGTGGCAGAATCGTTAGCATTGAACCGTTGACACTAGAGCATAGCAATAGTGAAGCAAAAACTCAAGCCTCCACAGCGAACCAAAACTTAGAAGCTGAAGGCAAGGGTAGAGCTACAGGCGCTCAAAAACAAGAAGAATAATTATAGGAGCTTAAACAATGTTCGGTCAAACAATTGTCGGTACTGGTGGTATTTCTTCTTCTGCTAGTCGGGTATTTCGTTATGAAGTTGTCGGCTTAAAGCAAAACGAAGAAACAGACAGAAACAATCATGGGATTCGTCGCAGTGGTAGCGTTTTTGTTACCGTGCCGTATAATCGTATGAACGAAGAAATGCAACGGATTGTTCGTTTAGGCGGCAAAATTGTCAATATTGAATCATTAACTAGCGAGTCTGCTAAAAGCTAAAGCTCTGATGGTTGATTATAGCCTTGAAGCCGCAACGCCGCTAACTGAAAAAAGTGCGATCGCCTCTTTGCAGCAAGAAGACTTGAGTTTGCGCTACTATGCCGCTTGGTGGTTGGGAAAATTTCGCATCCGCACAAAAGCCGCCGTAGATGCTTTAATTGTTGCCTTAGCTGATGAAGATCACCGCACCGAACTTGGAGATTACCCCTTGCGTCGCAACGCGGCTAGAGCTTTGGGGAAATTAGGCGACAAAAGTGCTATTCCTAGTTTGATTCAAGCTTTGGAGTGTTCCGACTTTTACGTGCGCGAAGCCGCCGCTCAATCTTTAGAAATGCTTGGCGCAACGGAGGCTATTCCAGCTTTAAAGTTACTGCTAAAAACTGGAGTAGAAGCAACTAAGCAACTTACAGGCAGACCTCACGCTCTAGAACCTTGCGAAGCTGTCATTGAAGCCTTGGGAAGTTTGGGCGCAACAGAAACCGTGCCACTAATTGAACCCTTCCTTAACCAGCCTGTAGTTAAAGTACAGTACGCCGCCTTACGCGCTCTGTACCAACTAACTAAAAATGATGTCTACGGACAACGTTTAGTTGAAGCACTAAAGGGCAGCGATGTCAAGTTACGCCGGGTAGCTTTAACGGATTTGGGTGCAATTGGTTATTTCCCCGCCGCCCATGCGATCGCCCAATGTTCTGTAGAAAGCAGCTTTAAACTAATTGCTCTGAAAGGATTGCTAAAACATCTTGCCCCAGAAACTAACGTGTCTGAGCCTGCTATCGAAATAATGAGTCTCATGGATTCTTTACTATAAGCTAATTGTCAATGACAGCCCTTCAAACCCTAATCCAAGCCGTCGAACAAGCCTCTGAACCTGCCCAATTAGTGGCAGCAGTAAGGGCTTTAGTTGCCGTTAAGGATAAAGGGGCAATTTCTACTTTAATTGCCGTGTTGGGCTATAACAACCCCACCGCCGCGATCGCCGCCGTAGCTGGACTAATTGAACTAGGTACGGATTCCGTGCAACCATTAATGGAACAATTAGATGAGTACAACTATGGAGCAAGAGCTTACTCAATTCGGGCATTGGCCGCGATTTGCGACCCCCGCGCTCTAGAGTTATTTATCCATGCTGCTACAGATTTTGCGCCTAGCGTGCGTCGGGCGGCGACCAAAGGTTTAGGAACGTTGCAATGGGATCTATTGAAACCAGAGCAGGCGGCTTCGGCTCAACAGCAAGCAATGCAAACACTTTTATCAGTCTCCAACGATGACGATTGGTCAATTCGTTATGCGGCGATCGTGGGGTTGCAGGCACTAGCAAATATTCCCGAATTAGCAGTACCAATACAGAGTCATTTTGAACGGCAAATTCAAACCGATTCCGATATGGGAGTGCGATCGCGGATAAATTGGGCGCAACAAGTTTTATATCAGGTATAAAAACAGGAAAGTATTATGTCAATACCATTACTTGAAGTTACACCAAAAACGCAAAACCAGCGCGTTGAAGGCTATGAAGTTCCCGACGAAGATAGACCAAAAATCTATCGCGCTGCCGATGCTACCTCCGATACAGAAATTAACGATCTAATTTGGGCAGGTTATCGGCAAATTTTCAGCGAACATTTAATTTTAGAAAGTTACCGCCAACTGTACTTAGAATCCCAATTACGCAATCGGGCGATTACAGTGCGTGATTTTATCCGAGGATTGGGTAAGTCGGAAGTATACCGGGAATTAGTCGGCGAAACAAATTCTAACTATCGCTTAGTAGATATCACCTTTAAGCGGTTTTTAGGACGCGCTACCTACGACAGAGACGAGCAAATAGCTTGGTCGATTGTTATAGCTACTCGTGGCTTACACGGCTTTATAGATGTATTGGTAAACAGTGAGGAATATCGCGAGAACTTCGGGAACGATATCATTCCTTACCAACGTCGCCGCTATAAAGATCGCCCCTTTAACCTAGTTAATCCTCGCTACGGCAATGATTTCCGCGATCGCCAATCCTTAAGAGCGATCGGTGGACGTTCTTTCTACCAAAGTCGCCAAACGGGAGAAGTCACCAAAGAAGTAGTCCGCAGAGCTATTCCTAGCAACTTTATGTCTATGGCTGGAGGGCTTTTAGTTACCGAAAACAACTATCAGCGCACTATTGCTTCGGTTAGTTACCAAATCAACAATATGGAACTTCTCGATATGACCCAAGGACAAAATTCTCTAGAGCGTACCGTTAAACCCAAGGAAGCCGCTTTACCCTACCGCTACATCCCTGCCGCTAACCCCAAAGTGTAGGATTTCACAGTAAAACTCATTCATAGTTATCACCATGTCAATTCCCTTACTTGGCTACAAACCTTCCTCCCAAAATCAACGCGTAGCTGGCTACGAAGTCGCCAACGAAGATACGCCCTGGATTTATCGGATTGAAGACTGCTCCAACCCCAATGACGTACTAGAATTAATCAACGCTGCTTACCGCCAAGTTCTCAGCGAACACCAAACTTTGCAATTTAACCGCCAAGTTCAATTAGAGTCGCAATTAAAAAACCGCTCTATTAGCGTCCGCGATTTTATTCGAGGATTGGCAAAGTCTGAAGCTTTCCGCAACTTGGTAGTAGAAACTAATTCTAACTACCGCTTAGTTGAACTATGTCTCAAACGCCTATTAGGTAGAGCGCCTTACAATCAAGCTGAAGAAATTGCTTGGTCAATTAAAGTTGCGACTTTAGGTTGGGGCAGTTTTGTTGATGCTTTAATCGATAGCGAAGAATATCGTAGTAGCTTTGGCGATAATACCGTACCCTACCAACGCCGCCGCTACAAAGATAGACCAACTAATTTAATTACGCCTCGCTATGGCAATTACTGGCGCGACAAATTAGAAACCGAGCGTTATAAGTGGGGCGATATCAATAACTTTATGGATATGGCGCAAAGTCTCAGTATCCGAGTTGTTGTTCCCCAACCAGTCCAAACCGCAAACGTTCAAATTCCTGACATGACGCGGGATAATAAAGAAGCAGCCGTTTCAATTAATCCCTCGGCTAGTTTTCCTGCCCGGTTATAAAAGTCGTTTTGACTACATTATTCACCCTATTTAATGGAGAAAAGCAGTATGGAACTGCCGTTGCTTGAATACAAGCCAACAACACAAAATCATCGTGTCGCCAGCTTCGGCAAAGCAGACTTAGATGAAGACACGCCTTACATCTATCGAATTGAAAATGCGGACTCTTTAACTGCAATTCAAGAGATAATTTGGGCAAGCTACCGTCAAGTTTTCAGCGAACACGAAACTCTGAAAGCTAACCGCCAAATTCAACTAGAATCCCAAGTAAAAAATCGCAGCATTACTGTCCGCGACTTTATTCGGGGACTTGCTAAATCTGCGCGGTTTTACGAATTAGTTGTTGGCGTTAACAATAACTATCGTTTAGTTGATGTTTGTCTCAAGCGTTTTTTGGGTCGTTCTGCTTACAACAAAGCTGAAGAAATTGCTTGGTCTATTAAAATTGGGACTTTGGGCTTCTACGGCTTTGTAGATGCGTTGCTAGATTCTCAAGAGTATACTGAAGCTTTTGGCGACAACATTGTACCTTACCAACGCAAGCGGATGGAAGGTCGTCCCTTTAACCTCGTAACTCCTCGTTACGGCGAAGATTTCCGCGAACAAGTAGGCACAGTCAAAACCGATTGGCGCTTTACCTTAGAGGAATACTACAGCCGCAAGAGCAAAGAGCGCCGTCTTCCCGAAGGAGATCCCGGTAAGTACCGCGAAATGGCAGCCGCCGTCAATACAAAAAACAACTACGCGCAAAAAGTTTCGGCTTTTGACTTAGATTACTTAAGCCTAGTGCCAGTACGCGGCAGACGCTAGAAAGTTAAGGTAAACTTTCTCTATTACTGGGTTTAGTTTCTGTTTTAATTTGGTAAGTAGCCAATATTGGTTTTTTATCAAGTTTAAGCAAAGGCTAAACCCAGTTGTATTTTGTGCCAGCAAAAAAGCCGCCTCAGAAGTTGAAGCGACTTTTTACTACTTTATTAACCTGGTATAAGCTGCGAAAGAAAAGGTAGACAAATTTTTTGTTTTAAGTTTAATACCCAGCCTAGCCAAGCTAAAATTTCCTACTGTTTTACTGCTACTGGTGCTAATTTAACGTTTGTTGCTAAACCTAGAGTTTGCAGTAACCGAATAGTTAGCCACGTTAAATCAAATTCCCACCACTGCAAACCATGACGAGCCGAATATTGAAAAGCATGGTGATTATTGTGCCAACCTTCGCCGAAAACAAGTAACGCCACCCACCAACAGTTAGTAGAATTGTCGCCAGATTCGTGGCTGCGATAACCGAACTTGTGAGTCGCACTATTTACAAGCCAAGTGCAGTGATAAACCACTACTACGCGGGCAAAAATTCCCCAAACTACAAAAGGCCAACCGCCTAAAAGTAAAAGTATTACTCCTAAAGCAACTTGAATCCCAATCATGTTTTTTTGGTAAAACTGATAAACAGGATCGTCGGCAATATCTTTGATGTAGCGGTTAATTTCATCTTGAGCAGGGGCGTGATGAATCATCCAACCTAAGTGACTCCACCAAAAACCTTTATTAGAATCATGGGGATCTAAATCTTGGTCAGAATGCAAATGGTGTATGCGGTGCATTCCAATCCATTCAAAAGGTCCACCTTGACAAGCAAGGGTTCCGCAAAGAGCTAGAAAATACTCTAACCACTTGGGAGTTTGAAAACTGCGATGAGTAACAAGGCGGTGGAATCCTAGAGTAATACCCAAGCCTCCAGTTACCCAATATAGAAACACGCCTACACCTATTGCTCTCCAGTTAAAATTGCTGGGAAGCAGCGCAAATAATGCTCCAATATGTAGAGCCGCGAAAAAACTGATATTTACCCAATTAAGCGTGGGTTTGGTTGAGGTGGCAATCGTCATGCAGTACCCTTAATACGAATGGTCTTACCGATTTTAAGTGAATCTATAAATAGTTCACTAATCTCGATGGCGAAAAAAGTCATGATTAACAGCATTGAGGTGCTAAGTTCCGCAGAACAGGCACTATTCCCTATTTTTTCTAAAATTGACTCCAAGGTCAAGCAAAACCTCCAAAAAGTCTTGGCATCTTTCCGTCACCACCGGGTAGGCGTTCATCATTTTGCCGGAGTAAGTGGCTACGGACATGACGATCTAGGTCGAGAGACTCTAGATAAAGTATTTGCTCAAATAATGGGTGCAGAAGCTGCCGCCGTGAGAGTTCAGTTTGTTTCTGGTACTCATGCGATTTCTTGTGCTTTGTTTGGCGTTCTCCGTCCTGGGGATGAGATGTTGGCAGTAGCTGGTACTCCTTACGACACTTTAGAGGAAGTAATTGGTATCCGAGGTAACGGACAAGGTTCACTACTAGATTTTGACATTAGTTACCGCCAATTGGATCTAACTCCCGAAGGAACGATCGCCTGGGAAAACTTAGAACAAGGAGTTAGCGATCGCACAAAACTTGTTTTAATTCAACGCTCCTGCGGTTATTCTTGGCGCTCTAGCTTATCTATTGCTGATATTGAAAAAATTGTCGCGATCGTTAAACAGCAAAACCCCAACACTATTTGTTTTGTTGATAATTGCTATGGAGAATTTATTGAAGACAAAGAACCCACCGCCGTAGGAGCGGATTTGATGGCAGGATCGCTAATTAAAAATCCTGGTGGCACAATTGTTACGGCGGGTGGCTATGTTGCGGGTCGCGCTGACTTAGTAGAGGCTGCTGCTTGCCGTTTGACTGCGCCGGGGATTGGTAGTTATGGTGGCGCAACCTTTGACCAAAATCGGCTACTTTTTCAAGGGCTTTTTCTAGCGCCACAAATGGTGGGAGAAGCAACCAAAGGCAATCATTTAACAGCTTATGTATTTGACAAGCTTGGTTATCCGGTTAATCCTTTACCAATGGCTCCTAGACGGGATGTGATTCAAGCAATCAAACTAGGTTCGCCGCAAAAACTAATTGCCTTCTGTAAGGCGATCCAACAGCATTCTCCTATTGGCTCTTACTTAGACCCCGTTCCGGGGGAAATGCCAGGGTATGAGAGCTTACTTGTTATGGCTGGCGGGACATTTATTGATGGTAGTACCTCAGAATTTTCTGCTGATGGTCCATTAAGGGAACCTTACACAGTGTTTTGCCAAGGGGGAACTCATTGGACGCACGTGGCGATCGCCCTAGAATCCGCAATTACTGCCATAAAAGCATTGTAAATTAGCTATCCTAAAATCAAATCTAGGTAAAAACTGAAAAGATTCATGGCTCACTAAAAATAATTTCATTTATTTTCCGTAATTAGCTGGAGGTCAATTGTATTTAATTACAGTGCTACAAAAATTTACGGCACTGTAGTTTATTTTTCCTACGCTACCAATTAGGTCACTTAACAATGGCAACTGTAACTTTTCAGACAATAGTATGCGACAAACCTCATGGTGCTATCAGTTTGCACTTTAGTCCGGTCATTGAACCTAATCCTTTTTTTGGCCCAAGATTAGGTAGCAAAATGACTCCTAATGTAGCGGAAAGTTTAGGTAATGTAACAAGAACTTTTAGTAATAGTGCTACAGTTACGCTTTCTGTCCAAACCAAGAATGGAAGCTTTACTGAGGATAAGAGTATTTTTTCTACTGGCTCTTTAAGTTTGCCATTTACAGTTAATGGAGCAAATTTTATAGTAACTTGTAATGTAACCTAACTTCTAAATTGAGCCGTAAGCTTAAGTTTAATGGTTGTATCTGCAAAAATTAAGCGAACGGCTAATCTTATTTAAAATTGTTTAAGCAAAAGTGTTACTTATTATTTATTAATGTAACATAAATAAGTAAATATTAATCATGAAAAATAGTAATCCCATTTTTGGAACTGTTGGCATTTTTTTTATTTTCAGCATTATTAATGCAAGTTCCGTTCATGCCCAAATTATTACCGATCGTGCCCAAATTATTCCTGATGGGACTACACCTACTTCAGTAACCTGTGTTAATTCTTGTCAAATTACTGGAGGAACTCAAGCAGGCATTAATCTTTTTCATAGTTTTTCAGAATTTAATATCAATTCCGATCAACAAGTATTTTTTCGAGATCCAGGTGTAACAAACATATTTAATAGAGTAACTGGCAGTAATAGCTCCCTAATTTTAGGAAGGCTTGGAGTCAGAGGTAATGCCAATTTATTTTTAATTAATCCTAATGGAATTACTTTTGGGGCAAATTCTAGCTTAAATATTAATGGCTCTTTCGCTGCTACTACCGCTAATGCTATTGAATTTAAAAATGGAGGTTTTTTTAGGGCTACAAACCCTAACGAGCCAGCCTTGCTAACTGTAGCACCGTCAGCTTTCTTATTTAATCAACTTCCTCCTAGAGCGATCGCAATTCAATCTGCATCATTAAAAGTTGGTGACAATCAAAACCTCTTATTATTAGGAGGCGATGTTGCCATAAATGACGGTTCTTTACAAGCGCCTGGTGGCAATATTGAAATAGCAGGAGTAAAAGGGTTAACAATCGTAGAATTGAGCAATCAAAACAATAATTTAAGTTTAACTTTTCCTACTTCTGTAATTAAAGCCAACGTATCTATAAGTAATAGTTCTACTTTTAATGTAAATGCTAGTGATGGGGGCAATATTACAGTTAATGCTCAAAATATAGACATTTCTGAAAGCGATTTTCAAACTAAAAATACCGGAAATATTAATTTTAATAATCGAGCGGGAAATATTAAATTAATTGCTACTGGAAATCTCCAAATCAAAGATAGTAATATTACCAATAATGATAGTTTAAAACCTATAGGAAAACCTGGAAGTGTTCTAATAAAAGCAAGTTCGCTTTTACTAGATAGCGTTAATATTCAAACGAATAATGCGGATAAAGAGAGTATAGGCGGAGTATTTGTACAAGTAGACAACGATGCTATTATTCAAAACGATTCGGAATTACTCACGCGCACTAATGGGCGAGGAAATGCTAGTGAAATTAATATAAAATCTGGTTCGCTATTAATAGATAATAGTGTTTTGTTTGCTGATACTTTTGGGGCGGGAGATGCAGGAAATATTAGTATTCAAACAGATAACTTGGTACTAAATAATGGCTCTAGGTTATCTAGTAATACTGAAGCATTTACAGGAGTCGGTGGGAATGGTGGAGAGATAGTTATTGATGCTAAAACTGTTTCTTTAGCAAATGGATCGGCCGTATATGCTACAAGTTCCGAGGTAGGTGGACAGGCAGGAGATGTAGTTATCAATGCTGAAGATAGTATCTCATTAATTAACAGTGCAATTTTTAGTGAAACCTCCAGCCAAGGAGATGGAGGCAATACACAAATCAATACTAACGTACTGAACTTAAGCGAAGGTGCAATTATCAGTAGCCGCTCGGAAGGATCGGGTACTGCTGGAGATATTGAAATTACAGCAACAGATTTAGTTAGTATTTCGGGAATTAACCCCGACTCTTTAGCATCATTTATAGAACTATTACCAGACACTACTTCTAGCGGGTTATTTGCCACTACTGAAGCAGGAGGTACAGGCAAAGGCGGTAATATTTCAGTTAGTACAAATAGTCTCAAAGTGATGGATGGAGCAGTTATAAGTGCTAGGAGTAATAGCACGGCTTCGGGAGGAAATATCAACATCGACACTAATAATTTAATGCTTACTGGAGGCGGACAAATACTAGCAAGTGCCTTCAATAGTGGTAGTGCCGGAAATATTACAGTAAATGCGAAAGATAGCACGCTAATTGTGGGCAGCATTGACGACAAAAGCGCTCTTTTTAGTCAAGATAACAATGGTTCAAATAGCGGTTTATTTGTGGGAGTTGAAAGCGAACAAATTACCAATGCCGGAAATATTAACTTAGCTACATCTTCATTGCGAATTTACGATCGCGGGACTATATCTGCGGAGACTAACGCGGGTGAAGGGGGCAATATTGATATTAGTTCCCAAGATATAAGACTGCGTAATGATAGCCAAATTACCGCCAGTGCTGGCGAACAAGGAAATGGAGGCAATATTGATATTAATACTGATACTTTAGTTGCCCTGGAAAATAGCGATATTACAGCTACAGCTTTTGAGGGTAGGGGGGGGAAGATTAATATTACAACTCAAGGTCTATTTGCATCAGCAGATAGTGAGATTACGGCGAGTTCTAGAAAAGGTATAAATGGAGTTGTAGAAATTAATCGACCAGAGAGCGATCCTAATGATGATGCGCTTTCTGTTCCTGTTGAACCTGTTGATTTGACCGAACTAATTGCGACGGGTTGCGGCGCAAGTGGAAGCTTGGCAGCTAAAACCTCTACTAGCAAATTTATTATTACCGGACGCGGCGGATTGCCGCCCACACCTACAGAAGTATTAAAAAGCGACTTAGCATTGGCCGACTTAGGTACGCGCCAAGATGTGACGGCTAGAACAATTACTACTAAACAGATAGATTTTACCCCAATCCCTATTGTGGAAGCTCAAGGATGGGTCATAAGTCCCAAAGGGCAGGTAGTGCTTACAGCTTCTGCGCCGGAAGTTACTCCAGAAGTTCCTTGGTTGAAGTCTCCCAGTTGTCACAATTCCTAATAGAGGGAACACTTAATGAAAACTGCTATAGGTATTTTAGTTTTGATGAGTATGGGAGTTGCCCCTACTTGGGCAATACCTGTAGCACCAAGCAGCATTCAAACCGTGTCACCCTCAGATTTGGTGCAGCAAGGTAGAGAACTATACCAAAACGAACAATTTTTTCAAGCCGCAGAAATTTGGGAGCAGGCTTACACCGAGCAAAGCGATCGCGCAAGTCAAGCAATGATATTGAGCAATTTATCTTTGGCTTATCAGCAACTAGGACAGTGGGAAAAAGCAACGAAAGCGATCGCTTTGAGCCTTAATCTGCTTCAAAATACCGCCAATACCCAAGTTTTAGCTCAAGCTTTATCGGCTCAAGGTAGTTTGCAATTAGCTAATGGTCAATCTCAGCAAGCCTTCAACACCTGGCAAAAAGCAACGGTCACTTATCTTCAAGCAAAAGATGAGGTTGGAGTTATTAGAAGTTCAATCAATCAAGCTCAAGCTTTGCAAGCTTTGGGACTTTACCGCCGCGCTGTAGTTCTGCTAAATTCGGTCAACCAAAAGCTGCAAAAACAACCAAATTCGCTACTGAAAACGGCTGGATTGCGTAACTTAGGCAATACCCTTAGAGTAGTCGGTGACTTAAAGAAGTCGCGGCAGCTTCTACAGCAAAGTTTGGTATCCGCGCAACAATTAAATTCGCCGCAAAATGTTAGTTTTGCTTTATTTAGTCTAGGCAACACGGTTAGGGCGCAGCAAGATCGTCAAGGAGCGATAGATTACTACCAGCAAGCTGCAACTTTAGGTACTGGAATTACTAAAATTCAAGCTCAACTCCACTGGTTGAGTTTATTAATAGAACTAAACCAATTAGATGCCGCCCAAGATTTGCTTCCGCAAATTAGAGAGCAAATGCTTACTTTACCCCAAAGTAGTAAAGCAATCTACGCTCAAATTGAGTATAGCCAAAGCTTACAGGCTATGCAGGAATCAAAAACCGTAAATAGCCCAACATTGTCAGACATTGCCCTGTTATCAGCTAAAGCTATCAAGCAAGCCCAAAAATTAGGAGATAAAAGAGCCGAAGCTTACGCTTTGAGTAATTTAGCCCGATTGTACGAACAGACAAAACAATGGGAAAATGCCCGACAATTAACTGAAAAATCTTTACTAATTGCTCAAGCAATTAATGCTCCGGACTTAGCTTATCGCTCCTCATGGCAGCTAGGAAGGATATTGAAAGCCCAAGGTAACACAACTAATGCGATCGCAGCTTACACCGAATCTGTTAATCTGCTCAAATCCTTACGCAACGATTTAGTAGCGACAAATCCAGATGTGCAATTTTCTTTTCGAGAAGAAGTAGAACCCGTTTATCGAGAGCTAGTAGGTTTGCTTTTAAGTAAAGATAACCCAAAAGTTAGTCAGGAAAACTTAATTCAAGCGCGGGCGGTAATTGAATCTTTGCAACTTGCCCAATTAGATAACTTTTTTCGAGAAGCTTGTATAGAAGCAAGTTCTTCAATTTTAATCGATCGCCTCGCCGAGCGGGAAAATGACAAAGCAGCGATTATCTACCCAATTATTTTAAGCGATCGCACTGAAGTTATTGTCAAACTACCTAATGCACCGCTAACTCATTACACGATTGCCGAATCTCAGCCCAAAGTAGAAAAAACTTTAGAGACTTTGCGAGCGAAGCTAACAGAACCCGATACTGTCAAAGAAGTTAAAGTTTTATCTCAACAAGTATATAGCTGGTTAATCCAACCATTAGAGACACAAATAGCTAGTAGTGGAGCCGAAACTTTAGTGTTTGTGTTAGATGGGGCTTTTCAAAATATCCCGATGGCAGCTTTGTACGATGGCAAACAGTATTTGATTGAAAAGTACGCTGTAGCCTTAAGCCCTAGTTTGCAACAATTAGCTGCTCCACCCTTGCAAAGCAATAAGCTTAAAGCCCTAACTGCGGGACTTAGTATTGCACTAGTAAATTCTCCTTATCCAGCTCTGCCATCAGTTAAAGCAGAGTTCAACCTTATTGAGCAAGCTGGGGTAGCTACAGATCGACTTTTAGATGAAAATTTTACTAGCACAACTTTAGCTAGAGCTTTCGATTCATCTGGCTTTGATATAGTTCATCTTGCCACTCACGGACAATTTAGTTCTGAAGCAAAAGATACATTTATTCTTGCCTCTGATGGAGCAATTAATGTCGAGCAATTAGACAATTTACTTCGTAATGCCAACGGTAGGCAAAATCGTCGCCGTCAAAGTTCACCCAAGGCGATTTCTTTATTGGTTTTAAGTGCTTGCGAAACCGCCGTAGGTGATAAACGCGCTGCTTTGGGAATTGCTGGGGTGGCAATTCGAGCGGGTGCGCGCAGTACCTTAGCTTCTCTATGGCAAATAGACGACGAAGCGACGGCTCTATTTATTGGTGAATTTTATCGAGAGTTAGCTCAAAATAAAACTACGAAAGCCGAAGCTCTCCGCCGCGCTCAAGTGAGTTTTTTAAAAACCTATCCTAATTACAGCCGCCCTAGTTATTGGGGAGCTTATGTTTTAATTGGTAACTGGCTTTAGAACAGCAATCTAGTTGCTTTTTGCAGTTCGTAATTACTCATCAACGATTTTTCGTCTTTATTATCTATTCTCTTAATTGATTCTGAGGCTAGCAGAGATAAATCGATGGTGCTTAATAAGTTTTGCCAGTCTACTTTAGACATCGCATCTTCTAAGTTTTGCACGCGCATTTGCGCTAGAATCGCTGCGGTATCGTACCAAATACCATTTTCTGCATATAAGGCTACTTGTTGCTGTAACGACGTTGCTGTATTTATTTGATTGGCAATGGTGAGGTTAAGGGCAATTCTTTGCACCCAACCCTCAACAAATACTGGACTTGCCATATTTTGACTGCAACGAACTTTAAAATACCAGTGGTACATTTTGTCGATGGCTAAGGGTGCAGATTCAGGTGGTAATTGCAATCTGATAATGCCTGGCTCTTTAGGAAGGTTTACCGGAGCGCGATATATATCGTTGTCTTCCGAGTCTTGCAGCACAAATTCACCCGCCGCAGATTGAGCGTAAGGAATGTAAAATAGAAAAGTTGGACGTTCTTTAACTGTTAACCCCCAAACACTTGTGGCAACGATCGCACTATCGCCGTTGGAATGAGATATTTTAATACTAGGAACTATAGCTGTTAAAGGTATATTTACATTGTGCAAGCAGCTACCCCGCCCTGCTGCACCTCTTTGCCGCCCGCTAGGCACTCCACTACTAGGTAATTTGGGCTGAATAAAATTTAGTTTGCCCGATCGCTTTTGAGGCTTGGCAGTTGTTGTACCTGGTAATTGTCTTAGCGATCGCTTTGTAGAGCGCTCGAAAAATTGATTGACTGGTGCAATGTTTTGTGCCTCTACCGGGTTAATATAGCTTGTATTAATAAACACCAAGATAATTGAACCGAGCGCACGCTTGGTAAATGCACGGACTTGGTTTACGTTTTCCATAGCTAATTTCATCCAAGTAACAGGTTTTTATTTAAAACAGCCGTAATATTATCTAAATTTATAAGTTCGGTAAACTACTATACTTATGCTCGTAACTACTAACGCTAGGGCTGGGGGTAGTACGGGAACCCAGCTACCTTGGAGTAAAAGTCCAAAACACAGAGCTTGAATGAGTAAAATTGTAACAGATATAGTTAATCCTAAGTATAATATTTGCTTAAAGTATCCAGCAATTAGACCGCCGACTATCGACCACCCAGCCACCCACAGAATTTCTATCCATAGATTCCATACCAACAATAGCGGTCTGCGATCTAAAACTGCGCTTAAAATATGACTAACCATCTGTGCTTGCAAAAACACTCCTGGTAGTTGTTTCTCAAAGCGTTGTTGACTATTACTATAAGCTGTAAACCAGTAATCATTAACACTAGTTGGCGCAGTTACGCCAACTAAAACGATCCGATCTTGCAATTGGTTCAATATAGTTGGGGTTAAGCGATTGTTTAAAATATCATTAAGACTAACTTGGTAGGCAATATCTGTCACCGCCCGGTAAGGGCGCAAGTTGAGCAACACTTGATAACCTCTTAAGTCAGCATTTTGATAAGCACCACGATTATTAGCCGTTAAACGTTTAAAAACAACATCACCAAACTGTAAATCTCCTTGCAGAGTAACTTTTGGAGCAATATTTTCGGTCGCCAAATATAGAAGGGCTAATTGAAGACTAAAAGCATACTCGCTAGTGCAAGGAGAATTAGCAGGCGGCGTTAAATGCAGTAGCTGACGGCGAATAATATTATCTTCATCTAGAATAATGTCACTAAAACCGACAAATTCTGGCGCTAACTCTGGTGGTGGGGCAATACCAGGATTGTTTGTAGCCGGATCGCTAATTTTGCACAAGCCAATAAACCGATCGCTTTTTTGCAGATACTTAGTTAAATTTGGATAAGCGGTGCTGACAGGAATATCTCGATAAATATCTAAACCGATCGCTCTTGGGCGAAACTGTTGCAGTTTGGTTAATAATTGCTCTAAAGTGCGATCGCTCAAACTTCCTTGTCTTTGCGACTGCGCTTGAATATCTGATTCGGTAATTGTGACGACAAGTAGGCGCGGATCGGCCCCTTCAATTGGTCGCCAGCGTTGCAAGCGATCGCTAGCTGCTAATTCCCACGTTTCTAATCCTCCTAGCTGACGCACGCTCATAACTAAGCTAGTAACTACAATGCTAGTTAGAAGTAGTCGAACAGCACGCCAAAGACGATTAGAGGTTTGGTGTTGAGTGCGAGTTATTTGATTAATCGTAGTTGCAATCTGTGTAGTTAGAGGTAGGCGTGTCTCGTCCTGGATATTGCCTTTAGTTAAGCACTCTAAAATACTTTGGGCGTTGGGCGGTCGATTTTGGGGCAGGGGGGCAATTAATTCCTCGATTAAATAAGCTAACCATTCAGAAATTTGGGGCGCTCGGTTTCGCCATAGCAACTGGTTAGTTTGCGGATTTTTAGGTAATTGTGCCGGATAAATCCCTGTAAGTAAATGTACAAACGTGCGCCCCAGAGCAAAAAAATCTGATTCTCTAGCCGCTTGCCCTTCCATCTGTTCTACGGGCGTATATCCTGGAGAAAGAACTTGGGTAATATCGTTCCAAGCTAGTTTATTGACGTAAGTATGAGTAATTTCTCTAACTGTGCCAAAGTCAATTAATGCCAGTTGTCCATTGGGACGCAGCATGATATTAGAGGGTTTGATATCTCGATGCAGAAGTTTTGCTTCATGCACCTCGCTTAAAATATTTGTTAGTTGTTTGAGCCAATCAATCGCTTTTAGTTCAGAAATTGGCTCATTTTCTTCTATCCACTGCTTGAGATTTTGACCCTCAATTTTCTCCATAACCAAGCAGTACAATTTTTTGGTTTCATTGTTGGGTAAAAAAGTAAAATACTCATATATTTTAGGAATTCCCGAATTTTGTAGCCGTTGCAGTACCCGCGCTTCTTGCTGCAAGAGTTCAATAAATTTAGAGCGATCGCTATTTAGCACCTTGATAACTTTGGTTGTACCGCGATCGTCTACTTCAAATATTTCTGTAGTATGCTGTCCCGACAATTCCCTCAATGGTTTAACAAGCTTGTATCGTCCGTTAATCAGCAATCTTGAGCCGCAAAACTGACATTTTTGTAGGTTATCGGGATTTTGGCGCTTTTGACACCTGGGGTTGATACAGTAAATCATGAGACAACTCCAAGCTTTACAGCTTCCTATTCTGGTAATCGATATTGCGCGACTATTTTTTTGGCAAATTCTGGCACATGAGCGTCTAATTTTTCTGGGTGTTGGCGTTTGACGTACAAGTAGTTGCGGGTAAAGTGGGAATCAATCGAAAATCGCGCGTATTCTAAACCTTTAGGCCCAATTTTTTCAATGACTACACCCATCATTTTTGCTGCCCACATTGGCAGTGTAACCCCTTTGTCGTAAGCGGGAATGCTTTGTTGGACGGCGGAAGTGCGATCGCCAGAGGACATCACTTCTTGAGTTCGCAACTGATCTAAAGCCAAATCTAGCATTTCTTGCCCAGTATTATTTCGTACTACAATCCATTGCCAGCCAAAAGGTGCGCCCATATAGCCCACTACCAAATCAGCTAGAGAATTGACATAATCAAAACAACTCATGCAGGAAGGAGCAAATACATCTTTAAGTTGGTTGGTTTTGAGTCCAAAAAAGGGTACAGTTTCCGTTGAGCCGTCTTCGTGTTTGAAGTGAACCCGATAGTCTTGCATAAATTCGTAAGACACGACAGTTTGCGGCGACTTGCTTGTGGTATCCAAAAACTTTTGCAACCCAGCGCGAGTAACGTTGTCTACGCAAGGCGTACCTAGTACATAAAGCTTTTCTAACCCTAGTTGCTTTTCTACGGCTCTGAGTGCTTGAATTTGGCAGCCTACGCCGATTACAAGCAGTCGCTTCATCCCTGATTGTTCGATTTGCTCCAAGACTGAAAGATTGGGCGAAAGTGTTGGTTTATTTACTCTAGCTTTCAATATATCTTCAGGAGTCCGAGCAATGATTGGCATTGGTTGAAAGCGATCTTCTGTGGTATTTTGGACGCAGACGACACCCTCAACTAAGCCTTTAGTTAGCATTTCAATAGCAATGCTGCTCACAATCCCCGTCCATTGCGCTCCCTTAATAGGTTCTGTTTTCTGCGCCGCCATCATTCCCTGATTAACACCAAAATACATTTCGTCAGCATCATCTAAATTGCGGCTGCGATTATGAGTTTGGGTTTCTAGCTCGGCTATTTGTTGATTAATAAAAGCGCAAGCATTCTTGACATAATGAACGTAGTATGTATCGCATAGTCCGCACTCGCTACAAAGTTCTTTAGCTGGGCGGCGGCTAGAAGGTTTTAAAGCTTTGGCTTTCTGGTGGCGGGTAGAATTGGGAGTTACAGAAGTCATTAACGTTAGAGCTTTGACGCAGAACTGTTTTTACCTAAAGATACCTTAGAGATTGTTGTTATTGAACCCCAGGGGCAAAACTTGCAACACAATTTATTTAATACTTTACTATTTTTTAATCTGTGCGATCGCCTACAACTAGATTATTTTTATATCATTAACTTAATTAGCCACTTACTCAGAGGGTGTTTGAAAAGTTTTGCGGGGTCAGATTTTATGCTAATCGCTTCACCATGATCCTTATCATGGCAAGGTAGATAAACGTCTCTGATGTTTCCGGCAATAATTCGCGCGTCTCTGACT
>JAHHGY010000052.1 GCA_019359635.1 Chroococcus sp. CMT-3BRIN-NPC107 | reverse complement strand
CTGTTTGAGGTCTTTCTCTAACTTTTCTTGGCTTTCAACTATCTCTACTTGGAACGGACGACCCATCACTCTTACCTTCCGCACACGTTTACCTACTTTAGCGCAGCTTTATAAAGAATTGGTATGATGCCAAGCGCTTGAGCAAACTCCTAGCGCTTCTCTCATTAGCCTTGTGTTGGGCAATCTTAGCCGGAGAGTGGCTGCACCAACATAAGCCCCTGAAGCTGAAAAAGCATGGACGCAAAGCCAAAAGCATCTTTCGCTATGGCTTGGATCATCTACGTAATATCCTACTCAACCTCGACCAGAAAATGAGTGAGTTTATGCAAGTGCTACAGTTTTTGTCCTGTACTTAGATAAAAGCCTAACAGTTCTAGTGCAAAAGTTTGTTGTTCTGCTGTTCAAATTTCAACTACTTTTTGAGCATAATCATTATGTTCCCACGCCCCAGTTACGGCTCCAGCAACACCTACAATAAAGAATCCCAGAACAGGAATCTCTTGCAACTTTTTGAACTCGGCAATCTGGTAGCATCTACAATCGCCTGTTGATATAAGTCGCGCCCAATGTTCGCAATTAAAACGACATAACTCGTAATCCCAGTTTTGTGAAATTCTTTCACAGACACGTGCAGCGCTTTATTGATTTGTTCTTTTTGTTGATGCTGTGCTTGGTCAATTTGAAAGCGATTCCAATCAATAGACCAAATTGCCAGCCTCCCAGTATCTTTTTGCCTATCAGCATTCATAGGTTCCCATGCTAGAGAATCTAAATCGTTGAGTTGTACAGAATAATGAAAAGTATTAGGATTGTTGCGATCGCGATGCTGAAGTAAACGCCCGTAGTGTGGATGCGAACGATTGCTGTCAATTAGTTGATGAAAGTTTTGCATAATTTAATTACTGCCAGACTTATACGTTATTTTTAGCTTTCCCAAATAAAGCGCAAAATCTAAGCGACAGCTTCTAAATAATTATGGAGCTTTGCCCATTGACGCACGCTAGAGTTATAAATTGTTTCATGTTTATTCGATAGCTTCAACTAACAACCATTTTCCTGAGTAATTAAGAGTTCCCCTAACTTTGAGGTGTTGATTATTGGTACAGGCTTGTAATTGTTCGTGGATATGCGATCGCAATGTAACCAATTGCCATGTCTGCATTGACGCAGTTAAGGTAAGCGTATAATCTTGTTCGCTGCGATCGTTAAAAATGCCTTCAAAGACGCGAGAATCTGGTTGTAAGGGTGGCGAGGCATTTTGAGTACAAGGGCAGTTGCCGCTAACGGGATAAGCCTCTAGACGAGCTAAATAATAGCTTTGCCAGTACAACCAATCGGGATGATTAGGAGGCAAATTAAATAAGGGAATAATAGAAGTTTTAGCTTGCAATAAAGCATTTTGCAACTTGCTTATTGGTAAGTCTCGCGGTTGACAGCCTAATTCAGCACATAGCGCCGCCGCCATTCCCGCAGCTTGTCCGATATTCATTACTACGGGTTGCAATCTAGTTGCACCATTGGCAATGTGAGAAACAGAGATATTTTTCTCACACACCAATAAACTATCGGTTTGTACTGGTACGATGCAACTATAAGGAATCGTAAAAGGCGTACCTGTTGGGCGACCTCCCCAACGGATAGATTTAGGTTGTAGGGAAAATTCTACACCAGGGTAATGATGATCGTTTGCGTAGTTACCTACAGCAATAGTTTCTGGTTGCAGTTTGGCACTATTTCCACCAGAAACAGGTAAAATATCTTGCTCTGTAATAGTCGTTATTCCTACTAGGCGGCGACTTTCGCGGTAGTAAGGATGAATTGCGTAAGCACCGCAATTAGTAGGAAAAACATTAGTTGCAAGTCCGTATTTGCGCCCGAATTCAGTTTGGATAAAGTAGGCAAATCCTTGAGTATGCCAAAAACTCTGTTGTAAAAATTCTTGCTTCGATGTTTCTGATTCAATTAAACGTTGTACGCCTTCAGCATAATCGTTACCGTGCAAAGGCCAGTTAATCATAAACAAATTACCTGGCAAACGACCGTAGTTTAAAAATTCTTCTTTTCCATAGTTTGTCCAAGCATCAGCAAACTTTGTAGGGTTGTAATTTGGTGGTGCGGAAATAAGTGGCGCGACTTCACTTGTAAATTCTTGCATAATTACTACCCAAGTCGGCGCTTGAATTGGGTAAGTTTTAGTTAATTGATTTTCGGCAACGGGCGCACTAGCTTCGCCCCATTTAGCTTGTAATTCCCAACCCCAACGATAGGGAATTTCGGCTAATTCTAATAAATCTCCAAGTTCTGTCCCGTCTAAGGTAATCTTGGCTTTAACAGTAAAATCGCTAAATCTTACCCCAGTAATTGCATTGCCATCTTTGATAACGTCTATTGGTACGCTTCCCGCAATCCAATAGAGATTTGGTAATTCTTTTACCCAGCCCTTAAATATTTCTGCGCCCAAGCGGGGATTGTAGCTAAAAAAACTCACCCAACTGTTATTTAATCCGCCTACTTGTCTTTGCTGCAACTGGTGGAGAAATTCTCCCCAAAGACCCGTTTGAAAAGCTTGTAATTCGTTACCATCGGGGGCTGCTACCCCCGCAGAAGTTAGCATTCCGCCTAGCCATTCAAATTCGCTAACAAGGATGGTTTTAGCCCCTGCCCTTGCTGCTTGAATTGCGGCAGATGTGCCACCCGTACCACCGCCAACAACCAAGACATCGCAAGAGATTAATTCATTCGGCATTTGTAGGCAATTGGGCGGTTAATACTTCGCTACCTGTTTGGGTCACTAATACATCGTCTTCAATCCGAATCCCACGTACATCGGCAAATTTATCTAACTGTTGCCAATTTACAATATCTTTGTACTGGGCGCGAGTCTCGGACTTATTTAAAATTGCAGGTACTTGATAGAAACCAGGCTCTATTGTAACTACCATTTTGGGACGCAGAGGACGATTTAAACGTAAATAGCATAACCCAAAGCGATCGCTCCTTTTTCTTCCGGCTTCGTATCCCGCAATATCTCCCAAATCTTCCATATCGTGGACATCTAAGCCTAATAAATGTCCCACACCATGGGGGAAAAACAGCGCGTGAGCATCCATTTCTACTAAATCTGTAGGATTTCCGCGCAAAATACCCATTTCTACCAATCCTTGAGCAATTACTGAAGCTGCAAGTATATGAATTTCTTGATACTCTTTGCCTGGCGAAACTGCTGCAATACAAGCATCATGCGCCGCTAAAACCACATCGTAAATATCTTTTTGGGTGGGGGAAAATTTACCCGAAACTGCCCAAGTGCGCGTTACATCAGATGCCCAGCCATTAGTGGTTTGGGCCCCAACATCTGCTAATAACAAGTCTCCGGCGGATAATTGATTGTCATATTGATTATTGTGGAGAACTTCGCCGCGTGTTGTAACGATACTAGAATAAGCACAAGTCATATTATGAGCTAATATTACCTGCTCCATAGCCGCGCGGACTTCTGCCTCAGTTTTGGCGCTTTTAGTTGCTTCTATCCCTGCCTGGTGAGCTTTTACAGTTACGTTTGCGGCTTGTTGCATTTCGGCTATTGCCGCATCATCGTGAGTAAGACGCAACCACGCGATCGCCTGAGCTAACTTTAGATCGACACCTTCTAAACTAGCCTTACGTTGTAGCCATTTGTCTTGTTGTTGCCGAGTAACAATATCTTGTACGGGAAGTGTGGCAGATTTATAGATACCCTGCCTTAACTTTGCAAAAGGATAAGCGGAATCTGCGCCGATTATTTCGGCTATTTCCTCGCGTTTTGGGGTTTCTCCATGCCATAAAGTATCGCTGCTAGGGGAATCATCCATAAATAGCTCTAAATTGCCATTTTCTAGACGAATTGCGGCATTTTCTAGGTTTAATCCAGCAAAGTAAAGAAAATGACTGCTGGCGCGAAAAGGAAAAGTATTCGCTGCAAAATTACGTGCTGTACTTTTCCCAGACCATAAAATAGCTGGAAAATCGATAAGTTTAGCTAATTTTTGCCTGCGATCGCGTAAAGTATCTTTCAATTCAAAATTACTACAACTATTAGTTAGGTTTTATCAGAATTTAGCAGTTTACAAATTTAGTTAACATTTCAAAATTTAGCAGTTCACGAATTTAGTTAGCACTACCCGCAGAGAGGTCTATTGCCCAATAACTACCGTACATAGAGATAAGACACTTTTGCAGGGGGTTTGGGGGAGGCAACTCGTCCCCTGATGGGGAGGCAAAAAGCGGATGAGCTTCTGCTTCCCGCTTTGTTGCCGTTGGGTTTGGGGGGCAGACCCCCCATATCTTGGTTTTTCTTAGTGATTTAACTTCTCACCAACACCCCATTGAGAAAAATCTCCGCCAAACCTTCCGCCATTTCCTTCATAACCTGGGGTGACGCATCCGGCTCCATAAGCGTATTATGACTAAATCCAGCCACCACAAACATTCCTAAAAACACTTGAGCAACTAGCTTTGGATTCATCGGGCGATAGATACCTTTATCCATAGCCGTTTGAAAAAAACCTTCAGCAACATGAGTCATTTTGTCGATTACTTCTGACTGAATGCGATCGCGCAAATCTGGGTGAAATTGGGCTTCCATAAAGCAAACTCGCATTAAATCGGCATTTTTCTTAAAATCCCACATTCTGCGGCGCATAACCTGCGCTACCGCCTTGTAACTGCCCATTTCGCTTAATTCCGTCAGCAAATCAGTCAAAATATCTATCCAACCTTGGGTAGCAACTTCAATTAAGATGGCTTTTTTGTTGTCAAAGTGGCGAAATAAAGTACCTTCTGCTACCCCCGCCGCCTCTGCCAACTCGCGGGTAGTAGTACCATCAAAGCCTTTGGCAGCAAACAACTTTATTGCAGCTTTCTTGATGCGATCGCGCGAAGAATCTTCTGATTGAGAAGGACGGTTGAAAACTTGCATATAATTGTATGTTTAGATTACCCAATGCTTCTGTAGCATTCTAATGTTGCGCTCAACTCTCCGCAAAAACGGATTTTATTGTTACATCGTACTGCAAAATTTTACCTATGAGTCAGCCGATTACTCGTTCTTGTCCGTTATCCATGCCTTACACATGGTATCGGCTTTTAATTACCTTGCTCTTAGTAATGATGCTGGGCTGTGTATTACCACCAAGTGCGACCGCCCTTACCGAAGCTTCTGCTCCTAACAAGTCTATTGCACCGTATTTTAATCGCGTTGCCGATAGATTAACAGAGTTTCGCCTAGATAATGGCATGAAATTTTTGGTTTTAGAGCGCCACCAAGCCCCAGTAGTTTCTTTTTTAACTTATGCTGATGTCGGGGGAGCAAATGAACCAACGGGTAAAACTGGTGTAGCTCACTTTCTCGAACATTTGGCGTTTAAAGGTACGCAGCGTATCGGTACAAAAGACTATAAAGCCGAGAAACCTCTATTAAATCGCCTAGATACCTTAGCAGCCCAAATTAAAGCGGGTGGCGATAAAGTACCAGCATTGCAAGCAGAGTTTGACAAAGTCCAAGCTGAGGCCCTCAAATTAGTTGAACAAAATGAATTAGGGCAGATTGTACTGCAAGCTGGGGGTGTAGGCTTAAATGCTAATACTTCTGTGGAAGCTACGCGCTATTTTTATAGCTTTCCCTCTAATAAGTTAGAGCTTTGGATGTCTTTAGAATCGGAAAGATTTTTAGAGCCAGTATTTAGAGAGTTTTACAAAGAAAAAGATGTAATTTTGGAAGAAAGGCGTTTGCGGGTGGATAATTCCCCCATTGGTCAAATGGTCGAGGCGTTGCTAGATAAAGCTTACACCGTTCACCCTTATAAGCGTCCAACTATTGGCTACGAGCAGGATATCCGCAATTTGACGCGGCAAGATGTGCAACAATTTTTTGATACTTATTACGTTCCCAGTAATATTACGATCGCCCTGGTGGGAGACGTGAACCCAAAACAGGTAAAACAACTCGCTCAAGCTTACTTTGGGCGCTTTAAAACCAAACCTTCACCGCCAAAATTAAAAGCTGTAGAACCCAAACAAACAGAAACTAGAGAAGTTGAATTAAAGTTACCTTCCCAGCCTTGGTATTTGGAAGCTTACCACCGTCCAGCAATTACGCATCCAGATAATGTAATTTATGGATTGATTGGTAGTTTGTTAAGTGATGGGCGTACTTCAAGGCTGTATAACTCTTTAGTAGAAAAGCAGCAATTAGCCCTAAATGCTCAAGGGTTTAGCGGTTTTCCTGGGGATAAATACCCAAATTTGATGTTATTTTATGCTTTGACTGCACCTAATAAGACCGTAGAACAAGTTGCAACGGGTTTAAGAGCAGAAATTGAGAAGCTAAAAACTGAGCCAGTTTCAGAAACAGAATTAGAGCGGGTAAAAACTCAAGCCAAAGCGGGATTATTGCGAAGTCTTGATTCTAATTCAGGGATGGCTCAATTATTGCTGGAATACGAAGTAAAAACTGGCTCTTGGCGCAATTTGTTTAAAGAATTGGAGCGTTTAAACGCAGTAACAGCAGCAGAGGTGCAAAGAGTTGCTGTAGCTACTTTTAAGCCGGAAAATCGCACTATTGGGCGTTTGTTGCCAAAAGAGAATTAAAGGAAACTATGAAAATAACTATTAAATTGGCGATCGCCTTCGTCTCAATGCTACTTGTGGTGTTGTTGGGTTTGCCTAGTATGGCAGCTACAGCGCAACATTACGACCAATTAAAGTTTGCACCCTTACCAGAAATAAAGTTACCCAAGTACGAGCGATTTGTGCTAGACAATGGCATGGTTGTGTACTTGTTAGAAGATCGAGAATTGCCTTTGGTAGGCGGTACGGCGCTAATTCGGACAGGCGATCGCTTTGAAAGTGCCGATAAAATAGGTTTAGCAGGGCTTACAGGTACAGTAATGCGTACTGGTGGTACTACAAACCATTCTCCCGACGAACTTAATCAGCTACTCGAACAACGGGCGGCTAGTGTAGAAATGGGCATTAATACAACTTCTGGTAGTGCGAGTTTTAGTGCTTTAAGTGAAGATTTGCCTACAGTATTTGAATTATTTAGCGAGGTACTGAAAACTCCGATTTTTGACCAACAACAGCTAGATTTAGCCAAAACTCAGGTAAGAGGTGGAATTGCCAGGCGTAACGACAACCCAGAAGATATAGCAGGGCGAGAGTTTCAAAAGCTGCTGTATGGCGATGCTAGTCCCTACGCGCGTACAGTGGAGTATGCAACTATCGATAATATTTCCCGCAAAGATTTAGTTGGGTTTTATCAGCAATATTTTCACCCCAATAATATAATTTTGGGGATTGTGGGGGATTTTAATTCGGCTCAAATGCGAGTACTTATTCAAAAAAACTTAGGCGATTGGAAAGCTAACCCTAAGCTAGTTAAGCCCACTTTACCCGCCGTTTCTCAAGCAAAAACGGGCGGCGTTTATGTTGTCAATCAGCCCCAACTTACCCAAAGTTACGTCCAAATTGGTCACTTAGGCGGAAAGCTAGATAGCCCAGATTATGCAGCCTTAGATGTGCTAAGTGGGGTATTAAACGGTTTTGGCGGACGATTATTTAATTCCGTGCGATCGCGCCAAGGACTTGCTTATACTGTTTACGGTGTCTGGAGTCCTAAATACGACTATCCCGGAACTTTCCTTGCTGGCGGACAAACTCGTTCTGATGCTACCGTACCTTTTATTAAAGCGATCGGCCAAGAAATTGCCAGCTTAAAAGCAAAACTTGTCACCCCTGCTGAACTTGCTTATGCCAAAGATTCAACTTTAAACTCTTTTGTATTTAATTTTGAAGATCCAGCGCAAACATTATCGCGCCTAATGCGTTACGAATATTACGGCTATCCGGCGGACTTTATTTTTCGCTACCAGCGCGGCGTAGAAGCAACAACGGCGGCAGATGTGCAAAGAGTAGCTAAAATCTATCTCAAACCCGAAAATCTGGTTACATTGGTTGTAGGCAATACTACAGCGATTCAACCACCATTAAATCAACTAGCTACTCAAGTAACGCCAATAGATATTACTATTCCGGGTGCAAAACCTGTAGTGATGAAATAGGTTTTAGGCGATCGCAATATCTGTAATTCTACCCTTGATTGGCACAAGGGTAGACTGACCTTCAACACTCAGGGTTAATTGTCTAACAAACCAAAGACTTAATATTTTCCTGGAAACCCGGATCAATTTTTTGATAACTTCTGGCAATATTAAGGTTCATAGTGGTTTCTGCAACCTCTAATAACGAGTCATCAATTGAGTACCTTTTGACTTCGCGCAACCAACGTAGAATTTCCCCTAAGTGCCAAATCGAAGGTGTACCTTCATAGACAGGAGGCGGGGATTGCTGTTCGCTGTTTACAATCAAATTTCTCATATTTTGTCGAGAGCATCCAACAATATTAGCTGCATCGGTCAACCCAACAAAATCTGGTGATGCTTCAATCAAAGTAGCCGATGGAACCACTGATTTCACATCATGAATAGCGCTAGAAATAGCTTCATAGGCTGATGATGCTTCACGAATAAAATTTAGTGAGATAAATCCTTTCAAACCAACTCCAATTAAGGCATCATCACAGCCGCCTGCATATAGTCTCTCAACATAATTATCAGCATCGGCTTGGGTATCTTGGAGATTAAACTTTAGGGTAAAATCATACTCTTTCATCTCTTATTCCTCTTGTTCACAAGGATCATCTAAATTTTTGTGGTTTGTACAGTTATCGACTACCCGCCGAATTTGTTTGGCATGATTGCCAGCGTTTTTTGGGGTACTCCAAACACTAGAGATACAAAAAGTCCCACATCTACACTCTTTGTCGTTGTACGGGCAATAAATTTTGCCATGATTGCCAGCGTTTTTTGGGGTACTCCAAACACTAGAGATACAAAAAGTCCCACATCTACACTCTTTGTCGTTGTACGGGCAATAAATTTTGCCCCAAGCATGAGATCCCCCAAGCTCAACACGCCATCCATTTTGCTCGGCGTACCTCAGCGCCGCCTCAATGTCTGACTTTGAGTGAGTTCTCATTGCCATATCAACCTTATATACTTGTAGCCTTATATATTTATAGCCTTACACATATAGGCTAAAACTTAAGTAAATACTTGTCAAGTGACAACTAATAATTAATGAATTTCACAGGCTTATATATGGTTAGCGGCGGACGGCGGCATAGATAAAAGCGATCGCCATGGGAATTACAATCGGTAAAGCTACTATTAGCCCCCATTTGCCAACTTGCACCTTTTGCTGTCCGTCACTTTTAAAAAAGAAGAAAACAATCGCCGTCCCCATTACTGCCCACAGGCAGCCAAAGGCAATGAAAATAATAAATATTGAGTCATCCATGAGGTTTTTTAACTAAGAATTGGTGGGAAATGCGATCGCAATTCTAAAAAGTATTTTAGTAATCATTTAATTCTTCTAACAGGTTGGGCGGTGCTGTCAAATAACGTTAACTGAGTAATCACGAATTGCCTTATCTACTGTCGCAATTGTCAGACCGTTTTGTAAAGCTTGACAGATAAGTATTCTGTCAAAGAGATCACGATGTAATAGTGGCAGTGTAGCTAGTTGAATCGCACTACCTTCGTCAAGAGCAAGACTAGCAATTTGATGAAGATCGCGTTGTTTGAGTAAGTACGTTGCGGGATGCGCTGGCAGAGGTAACTTACCTAACTGATACTTGACAATTGCTTCCCAGACTGAAATTGCACTTAGATAAACCTCGTTTCCTGGATCGCGAATGGCATCTCCAACATCTTTTGATAACTGGGTATCACCACTAATGAACCACAAAAAGATATGAGTATCCAACAAAATCCTCATTTGCCCTCAAATACATTGAGCAGATCCTCTGGTAAAGGAGCGTCAAAGTCATCTGGAACGGTAAACTCACCTGCACACAAAGCATAGGGTCGTAATTGCTTGCTGCTAGTAATATCCATCATTTGTTGCGCAGCTTGTGTATAGGGCAATAGCTTATTGCTAGTAATAGGTTTAAGTTCCGCGATCGCTTGATCATTTTCAACAATAACTAAAGTTTCCCCTGCCTCTACTTGACGGATATATTTCAAGGGATCGCTTTGTATTTCATCAACAGTAACGTTCAACATTTAGATTGCCTCAATAAAAATATCCGCAAAAGTGTTTCAACAAAAGTTCTAGTAGTTTGAGTCTCTTTGCTATTTTATCTAGGAACTAGCCAGCAAAAAGGGCAGGCGAGAAGCCTACCCCAAGAAAAATTTATTTTTATCGCTCAATTTCAAATTTCCACAGGTCAAAACTCCTTATTTTAAGGAGCAAGGGCATTACCGCGAATCAAACTACCAAGAGTTTTAGCTGTAATTTTGAGTTGGGTAAAAGGATTTGCTGGAACTACGGTTTTGTACAAGTAACTATCAAAGGTTAGCTTTTGTACATCCATGTCCGCGCACATTTCGACAAACGCCTCGCGGGTAGCATCGGTGCGATAAAAGACTGATTGCAAAATATCCAAAACTTTGTAAGTCAAGCCATATTTTCTATCCCAGCGCTTGAGGTAAAGTTTGAGATCGCTTTCGGTGGGAATTTTTGCGCCATTATTAGAAACTTCAATAATTGTTTCGGCGCACATCCGCCCAGATTTTGCCGCAAAATAAATCCCTTCGCCCGAAGACTTAGTAACGTAACCCGCCGCATCGCCAACTAAAGCCACTCTACCAACTACCCGCCGGGGTCTTGGATGTTCGGGGATCGGGTGGGCTTCAACTTTGATAATTTCGCCGCCGACTAATTTTTTGGCTGCACGCGCCCGGATACCTGCTTGCAATTGCTTGATACTAGCTTTATGTACCTGCATTGTTCCCGTACCAACTGCTACGTGGTCGTATTTAGGGAAAACCCAAGCATAGAAATCGGTAGACACATCATCGCCTACATACATTTCCGCCAAGTCGTTGTAGTAGTCCATTTGAGCTTGAGGTAAACGGATGCGCTCTTGAAAAGCGATCGCATAGTTATAATCTCCCGCGTCAATTTCTTTAGCAATCCGCGAATTTGCACCATCAGCGCCGATAATTGCATCAACTTTTAAAGTTTTAGTCACACCTTGAGAACCACCTTCATTGTGGTCTACATAGTGGATGGTATAAGGATCGCTATTATTAGTGGGAATCTCAAGTTTATGAACGGTGGCATTAATTAGATTTGCCCCTAATTTCGCTGCGCGATCGCGCATAAAGCCGTCTAGTACCTCGCGGCGGCACATCCCAATATATTCGTCTTCATTGACCAAATTAATATCTACTTCGCGGTTGGAGGGCGAAATCATTTTCATTTTCCGCACCCGGCGGTCAATGATATGTGGTGGCAAATCAAACTCGCTGACCATACATAGAGGAATTGCCCCACCGCAAGGCTTGGCGTTGTCTAGCTTGCGTTCAAACAAAAAAGTCTCAATTCCTGCTTTCGCCAGTGTTTCCGCAGCCGAGGAACCTGCGGGCCCGGAGCCAACTACCGCAACTCGTAAAGTCAAAGCCATTCTCCCAATCTTCTACAGCAAGAATTGCATGGTATCACGTACTTTTTGCTTGTCTACCCATGTAGGGGCAAGATCGGCTGATTTTGAAATACAGCTTAACAAGTCAATATAAAAATTAAGTAACGATCTACAGTTTTAGGTTGCAAGTTTTGCGTTTTAAGAGTTAATCTTTTTGCACTCCTAAGATATATGTTATAAAAACTACTGTATCCCTATAGATAAACCGGGAATTATTAGCTAAGGTTCAAAGGCGATCGCACTATCGAAATATATTTAAGCCTTTAAACTTAACTCCTTCTACTGTATAAAGAGGTCTTGCCGTGGGCATTGTCGTTGAAAACGTCTCCAAAAAGTTTGGTAGTTTCCAAGCCGTTGATGGAGTAAGCTTAGAAATTGAAAGTGGCTCTTTGGTCGCTCTACTTGGACCATCGGGGTCGGGTAAATCCACTTTACTGCGACTAATTGCGGGGCTAGAAATGCCCGATCGCGGCAAAATTTGGCTGACAGGGAAAGATGCCACAGATCAAAGCGTCCAAGAACGCAATATTGGGTTTGTATTTCAGCACTACGCATTATTTAAGCATTTGACAGTGCGCCAAAATATCGCCTTTGGCTTGGATATTCGCAAGACAAGTAAAGCAAAAATAAAAACGCGGGTAAATGAATTACTAGAATTAATCCAATTAGCCGGACTTGGCGATCGCTATCCCTCCCAACTATCGGGGGGTCAAAGGCAGCGAGTAGCCTTAGCCAGAGCCTTAGCTGTGCAACCGCAAGTTTTATTACTTGACGAACCTTTTGGCGCGCTTGATGCCAAAGTTCGTAAAGATTTAAGAGCTTGGTTGCGGCGGCTGCATGATGAAGTTCACGTCACAACAGTATTTGTAACCCACGATCAAGAAGAAGCGATGGAAGTAGCAGACGAGATTGTGGTGATGAATAAAGGCAATGTCGAACAAGTAGGAACTCCCGCTCAAATCTACGATCATCCAGCTACAGGATTTGTGATGAGTTTTATTGGTCCTGTCAATGTTTTACCTAGCAATTCGCGAATTTTTCAAAATAATGGGTTTGATTCGGCTCATTCAGAAGTTTTTTTACGCCCTCAAGATGTAGTGGTAGAAAGAGAACCTAACGGCACTACCGTACCCGCTAGAGTTAGTCGGCTAATTCATTTAGGTTGGGAAATTCAAGCAGAACTAACTTTAGATGACGGTCAAGTAGTCACCGCTCATCTCAGCCGCGAACGATTTGACGAACTGCATATAGAACCACAGCAGCGAGTTTACGTCAAGCCCAAAGATGCGAAATCATTTCCGTTGTACTATTCAATTTAATATTGAGTAGTTAATCTAGAACATGATTGATTTTCGCTTGTTTGTTAAAAAATGGATATCTATAGTCAAGTTTTTAGGTTTAGCTTTTGTATGTTGTTTGGTTGTAGTTAGCTGTAATAGTCGCCCAAACACAACCCAAACTACTACATCGAGCAATGGCAATAATCCTCGTTTGAGCGTAGGCACAACGTTAAAACCACGCACTCTCGACCCTGCGGATAATTACGAACTAGCAGGTAATAACGTGATGACAAGTTTGAGCGATCGCCTTTACACGTACAAATTAGGCACGAGCGAACTTGAACCCCAACTGGCAACAACTTTACCAAAAATTAGCCCTGATGGTTTAACTTATACAATTCCCCTGCGTCAAGGGGTAATTTTCCACGACGACACGCCCTTTAATGCCGAAGCAATGGCATTTTCGTTAAATCGATTTATCAGCAATGGTGGTAAACCCGCCGCGCTATTGTCAGATGTCGTGCAATCGGTTACAGCATCGGCAGAGTACGAGCTTACAATCAAACTCAAAACAGCCTTTGCAGCTTTTCCTTCTTTACTTGCTTTTCCAGGAATGTGCGCGGTTTCTCCCCAAGCTTACGAACTTGGCGTAGGTAAGTTTAAGCCGGGTATTTTTGTAGGTACAGGCCCTTACAAATTAGTTCAATTTACGCCGCAATTGCTGAAAATGGACGTTTTTCCGAAGTATTGGGGAACAAAGCCCCCAACATCAGGCATTGACTTTCAAATTCTCAGTAGTTCGGCTAATTTGTATAATACCTTTCTTAAAGGCGGAGTAGATATTGCCTATCAAACCTTCAGTCCCGACCAAGTAGAAAGTCTCAAACAACAAGCAACTCAAAAGGGATGGCAAGCACTAGAAGAAAAAAGCAACGTTGTCACCCACATGATGCTAAATATCAAGCAAAAACCTTTAGATAATGTAGTAATAAGGCAAGCTTTAGCTTCTGCCATCGATCGATCGCTAATTGTCGAGCGCGTGTATAGAAATCAAGCAGAAGCGCTATACAGCATGATTCCTAGTACCTTTGATAGCTATCGACCGATCTTTCTCACCAAGTACGGCGACGGGAATGTAGCCAAGGCAAAAGAACTTCTAGCTCAAGCAGGATACACTGCTAGTAACCCACTAAAACTAGAAGTATTTTATCCCGCTAACTCTTTAACTAGAGAACAAATTGCTAGTACCTTGAGAGAATTTGCCAGCCAAACCCTAGAAGGAATCGTTCAAATTCAACCCCAAGCGGCAGAATCAACCACATTTTTTGGCAATATTGGTAAAGGATTGTATCAAATAGCTTTATTAGATTGGTATCCAGATTTTGGCGATCCCGATAACTATATTCAGCCCTTTTTAGGTTGTACCAAAGGCAGCGAGGCGGGGGGGTGCAGCGAAGGCGCAAGTCAAAGTCAAGGCTCGTTTTATTATAGCGATCGCATGAATAAGTTAATTGCCCAACAGCGCCAAGAACAAAACCCCGCAGCTAGACAAAAAATCTTTACAGAAATTCAAGAGTTGGTAGCCGCCGACGTACCCGTCATTCCTTTGGTGCAAACAAAAGACTATGCTTTTGGTCAAAAAGGACTGCAAGGCTTGCAAATAGACCCAATTTTAAAGCTTCCTCTCTGGCAAATGAGCAAAGGTTGAAATCATGTCAAGATCCAAATCTCTGCAATATTACATCCTCGTGCGCTTGCTGTTAGTACCGCTCATGTTACTAACAATTACTACCGTTGTCTTTTTGCTATTACGAGCGACTCCTGGCGATCCGGTAGATGCGGTGTTAGGAGTCCGCGCTCCCGAAAGCATTAAACAAGAGTATCGACTTCGTTTGGGTCTACTAGACCCCTTATGGCTGCAATACGTGCGTTACTTAGGTAGCTTACTGCGTTTTGATTTAGGAACTTCAATTACCAGCCAAGGCGAAGTAGTTTGGGACACTATTAAGCAATATTTCCCCGCTACGGTAGAACTCGCAGTTTTTAGTATGGCAACGGCTCTAATAGTTGGTATTAGTGTAGGCGTAATCTCCGCTTCTCGTCCTAATTCCTGGTTAGATGTAGGCGGGCGATTGTTTGGAATTATTACCTACGCGCTGCCCTTATTTTGGGTAGGAATGCTCGTACAATTAATCTTTTCTGTGCAGCTAGGTTGGTTTCCTTTAGGTTCGCGCTTTCCCGCAGCTATTAACGCCCCAGTAGGTATTACGGGACTCTATACCGTCGATAGTTTACTGAGTGGAGACTTGGGCAGCTTTTTTACAGCCTTGTACTACCTATGTTTGCCTAGCCTGACATTGGGCGTACTATTAAGCGGCATTTTTGAGCGGATTGTGCGGGTAAACCTCAAGCAAACCCTCCGCGCCGACTATGTAGAAGCCGCCCGTGCTAGAGGCATTCCCGAACGGCAAATTTTACTAAATCACGCTCTAAAAAATGCCTTAATTCCGGTAATTACAATTTTGGGATTAACCTTTGCGTCCCTACTAGGAGGAGCGGTGCTAACCGAAGTAACTTTTTCTTGGCCGGGGTTAGCAAACCGACTTTACGAAGCAATTTCTCTGCGGGATTACCCTACAGTGCAGGGAATACTGGTATTTTTTGCAACCATAGTCGTAATTGCAAGTATTGCGATCGATATTCTCAACGCCTACATCGATCCCCGAATTCGTTACTAATACTTTGAGCAATGAGTAATGGTAGGCAATTGCCAATTCCCAACGCCCTCCTACACCGATAATCCCTTGAATGCGATAAACTCAAAATATGGGCAGCCAAGTTTTGATTGCCCGTAAAAACTTCTTAGAAATAGTGTTTCAGGAAGTGGGTATCTGCCCACTTTTTTTGTGTTTTAAAATGGCTCATCCTTTAATTCCCCAAATTATCGAATTGGCGACACCAGTAGCAGAAGAACTGCAACTGGAAGTAGTTGGAGTAGTTTTTCTCACGAATCAAAACCCGCCCGTGCTAAGAATAGATATTCGCAATCCCCAACAAGACACCGGGCTAAATGACTGCGAACGCATGAGTCGGGCAATAGAAGCAACTTTAGACCAAACAAATATTATTCCCGATGCCTATGTATTAGAAATATCTAGTCCTGGGATTTCCAGAGAATTAACAAGCGATCGCGAATTTGGATCGTTTAAAGGTTTTACCGTTATTGTCAGCGCCTCCAGCCCCCACAAAGGACAACAAGAGTGGACAGGTCAGCTAATCCGTCGAGATGACAGCACAATCTACCTCAATATCAAAGGTCGAGAAGTCGCCATTCCCCGCTCTTTAGTCATCAAAGTGCAGCTAAACGAACGTCGTTAGAGACTAAAAATTTGCCCCCTATAAAGGTTTTCCTATGTCAATGGTTAGTATTCCCGGACTCAAAGACTTAATTGAAAATATCAGCCGCGAACAAAATTTGCCCAAGCATTCTGTCCAAGAAGCTTTAAGAGAAGCCTTAATTAAAGGTTACGAGCGCTACCGCCGCGCCCAAAACTTTGATAAACGCACTTTTGACGAAGAATACTTCAATAATTTTGAAGTAGAACTTGATGTCGAGTATGGCGGCTTTCGGGTGCTAGCAACTAAAACGATCGCTGAAGAAGTTAGCGATCTCGATCACCAAATTGCCCTCAGCGACGTACAAGAGTTTGAGGCAGAAGCTCAACTAGGCAACGAAGTAATTTTAGATGTCACTCCAGACAAACTAGAATTTGGGCGCATGGCGGCGATGCAAACAAAACAAGTATTAGCCCAAAAATTGCGCGATCGCCAGCGCCAAATGATTCAAGAAGAATACCAAGACCTCGAAGGCACGGTACTACAAGCTAGAGTGCTACGCTTTGAACGTCAATCGGTAATTATGGCCGTCAATAGCGGTTTTGGTCAGCCAGAAGTTGAAGCTGAGTTGCCCAAGCGCGAACAATTACCTAACGACAACTATCGCGCTAATGCAACGTTCAAAGTTTTCCTCAAAAAAGTTAGTACTGGTCAGCAAAGAGGCCCGCAACTAATGGTTTCTCGCGCTGATGCGGGTTTGGTTGTGTATCTTTTTGATAACGAAGTCCCAGAAATAGAAGATGAAGTTGTCCGCATTGTTGCCGTAGCAAGAGAAGCCAATCCCCCCTCGCGTTACGTTGGTCCCCGTACCAAAATTGCTGTCGATACCTTAGAGCGCGATGTAGACCCCGTAGGCGCTTGTATTGGCGCTAGAGGGTCGCGCATTCAAGTTGTTGTTAATGAATTACGCGGAGAAAAAATCGACGTGATTCGTTGGTCGCCCGATCCTTCTACCTATATTTCCAACGCTCTTAGCCCCGCAAGAGTCGATGAAGTGCGGCTAATGAATACCGATAATCGACAAACCCACGTTCTAGTCGCCGAAGATCAACTTAGTTTAGCGATCGGCAAAGAAGGTCAAAATGTTCGTTTAGCTGCTCGGCTGACGGGGTGGAAAATTGACATTAAAGACCGCGACAAGTACGATCGCGGAGCGGAAGATATGAAATTTGCCGAACTTGCAGCCCAATACCAAGCCCAAGCACTAGAACAAGAGGAGGAATACGACGAAGATGACGACGAGCCAGAATATCAAGAAATTTCCGCCGCCGAGCCAACAGATATCACTGCTTGATAACAATAAAATAAGTAGTTGAGGCGAAGTAGTATTTATCCAATTTTTAGCTGTTGCCCCCGCAGTACCCATGAAACCGAACCATCGCCGTTGTATTAGTTGTCGCCGTGTGGCACTGAAACAAGAATTTTGGCGAATTATCCGCGTCAATACCTCTGGGCAGTTACAATTAGATCGAGGCATGGGGCGTTCGGCTTATCTTTGTCCGCAAGTAGATTGCCTCTTGGCGGCGCAAAAGAAAAATCGCTTAGGGCGAAGTCTTCGTACATCGATACCACCAGGAGTTTATGACACTTTGTGGCAGCGTCTCAAAAACAACATCCCTCACTGACTCTAACCCAATCAACTATTATTTTTTGTTAATGACCCCAAGCATTTTGGCATTCCACCAACAGAATTACTTGTCAATAGATGTTAACTACTTTCCTAGTAGGTTAGTGCCAAAATAGTAAAATAATAGAGATTGAGATAATTTAATCTAAATAGGCAAGTTGACAGCAAATTTTTTTAAGTAGGCTAGTGCAAGAAAATAAAAACAGCCATACATATACTACAAGTTCCCAAAGGTGGAAGCTACTACCGCTATTAAGCATAATTGGCTCTCTAATAGAGAAGTATTGCAGTTTAATCGGTAGAGCAACTTTGGGAAGCATTGCCAAAAGTAAAGCACCTTTAAAGATTTTAGGTGCAAACTACTTGGCAGCGTGCTTTCCAAACAATGAAAACATCTCTCTATTCTTGGTTGGAGGCATGGGCAAAAAAATGAACCTCAACCAATAACCCATAACTTCAGTGAATGGAAATAATGTCAAACACTACGACAACCATTCAATTACAACAGCCAAGTAAAGAGGATGAATGGATGAACAAAGTCAGAATTTACGATTTATCAAAGGAATTGAATTTGGATAACAAAGAGCTACTAGCCATTTGCGAACAGCTCGACATTAGCGTGAAAAGTCACAGTAGCACGATTTCAGAAGATGAAGCAGAACGTATTAGGACAGCCGCAGAAAAACAAACAAAACAAACCGTAGGTATAGCTCCCCAACGCAAAGAATCAACAGCTAGTTCAAAGGCAAACATACAAATGTCCAACGTCACTAAACCAAAGCCTGCTCCTAACAAACAACAAATTTTGGAAATTCGTAAGCCCAAAATAGATAGCGCCAATTTAGATAATTCAGAATTAGCGATCGCCCAAACTGAATCTGAACTCAAAAATCCGCCTGCGTCCCGCCCTAACACCCCACCTGTTGCCCCAACACGACCCGTACAAGCAAGGTCAGCAAGGTTAGATGCGGAAGTTGGGACGACAACCCAAGAGGTTGCTCAATCAATACCAAGTGCGGGCGCGCCATCTAAACAATTTGAACCACCAAGTAGACCATTGCCAAGGACGGCTCCAACGGCTAACTTATCGGCAATACCAGAGCGACCAGTTTTAAGAAAAAATCAACAGCCCAATGCCCCAGAAACCACCCCAGCAGGAACAAGAGCCGACGCGCTTCCCGATCGACCGCGACGTACTAGCCCTAGCCCTGTAGGAGCAAGAACTGAGCTAACACCCAAAAGTCAACCAGGTGTAGAGCTAAATAAACCTAGACCAATTAGGGGTAGCGATGCCATTAGCCCCAAACCAATGCGCCCGAAAGCGACCGTAATTGGTGATGACATCGATCGCTCCGAAGACGATATCGATACGGCTCCGCTACTTGATGAAACCGAAGAACTTCTAAAGCGCCCCAGCTTGCCCCGTCCGGTTAAAGGAGGAGCGAAAAAATGGCAAGAAGAAGAAATCATTGATGACGGGCAAGATTCAGTCAAGACTGGCAAGGCAGCAACAAAACTCAAGCGTCTCAAGCCAATTATTGACTTAGAAGACGAAGAAGACCTAGAAGATGCGCTCGACCTAGACGCGCCCGTACAAGTTAGCCTCTCAGTTGCCCGCCCGCCCAAACAAAAAGCCGCCCGAGTAACGTCCGCCGGCAGCCCGGTAACAACTACCGCCGCAGTGCTAAGAACCAAAAAGTCTAGCTCGTCTCGCAGTGACAATCGTCGTCGCAACGAGCCGGAAGCAAAGCAAGAACGTCCAGAAAAAATCGTAGTTACCGGAAATTTGACCGTCCAAGAACTAGCTCAAGAATTGTTAGTTCCCGATACCGATATCGTCAAAATATTATTTATCAAAGGGATGGCGGTTAATATCACCCAAAACTTAGATATTCCTACAATTACGATGGTAGCGAGTGAATTAGGCACGGAAGTTGAAACTCAAGAACCCGAAGCTGAAGCCCGTAAAATAACGGAAATGGTCGAAGCAGAAGATTTAGATTATCTCCAGCGTCGTCCACCCGTCGTTACTATTATGGGTCACGTAGATCACGGTAAAACTACCCTACTAGACTCGATTCGCAAAACTAAAGTAGCTCAAGGAGAAGCAGGAGGAATCACTCAACACATCGGTGCTTACCATGTGGAAGTAGACCATGAGGGGCGGAAAATGCCGATTGTTTTCCTAGATACTCCCGGTCACGAAGCTTTTACAGCGATGCGGGCGCGGGGAGCAAGGGTAACAGATATTGCCGTGCTAGTAGTAGCTGCCGATGACGGCGTACGTCCGCAAACTATTGAAGCTATTAGCCACGCTCAAGCAGCTAAAGTGCCAATTGTAGTTGCCATCAACAAAATTGACAAAGAAGGCGCTCAACCAGACCGGGTTAAACAAGAACTAACTCAGTTCAACTTAACACCAGAAGAATGGGGTGGCGATACGGTTATGACTTCTGTAAGTGCGATTAAAGGCGAGAATTTAGACACATTACTCGAAATGATCTTGCTAGTAGCAGAAGTTGAAGAACTCTCAGCTAACCCCGATCGCTTGGCAAAAGGTACGGTAATTGAAGCTCACTTAGATAAAGCTAAAGGCTCGGTGGCGACGCTGTTGGTACAAAATGGCACGTTAAGAGTCGGCGATGTTTTAGTGGCGGGTTCTGCCTTTGGTAAAGTTCGCGCCATGGTAGACGATCGCGGTAAGCGCGTAGATGCTGCTAGCCCATCTTTTGCAGTGGAAGTATTAGGACTAAGTGAAGTTCCGGCGGCGGGGGATGAATTTGACGTATTTGAAAGCGAAAAAGAAGCCCGCGCGATCGCTGGGGTAAGAGCCGACAAACAACGCCAATCTCGCTTGATGCAGGGACGAGCTACTTTGACTACTCTTTCGGCTCAAGCTCAAGAAGGCGAACTCAAAGAACTCAATTTGATTGTCAAAGCCGATGTTCAAGGCTCTTTAGAGGCAATTATTGGCTCCCTCAAGCAACTGCCACAAAATGAAGTTCAAATTCGCTTGTTATTAGCCGCTCCTGGAGAAATCACCGAGACAGATATCGACTTAGCCGCAGCTAGTAATGCCGTAATTGTTGGCTTTAACACCACTCTTGCTAGTGGCGCTAGACAAGCCGCTGATGAAGCAGGGGTTGACGTACGCGAATACAATATCATTTACAAACTCTTAGAAGATATCCAAGGCGCTTTGGAAGGTCTACTCGAACCAGAGCTTGTGGAAGAATCTCTCGGTCAAACCGAAGTCCGGGCGGTGTTTACCGTTGGACGTGGTGCGGTTGCTGGCTGTTATGTGTTATTGGGTAAACTGGTACGTAACTGCAAAGTGCGCGTCAATAGAGGCGGTAAAGTTGTGTTTGAGGGCGGACTTGATTCTCTCAAACGCATGAAGGAAGATGTGCGCGAAGTCAATGCTGGCTACGAATGCGGTATTGGCATTGACAAATTTAATGATTGGGCAGAAGGTGACCTCATTGATGCCTACCAAATGGTAACTAAGCGCCGGACGTTGACCATGGTGGCGGCGGCCAGTAAGTAAATTTGCTTTTCATGACCCTAGAGGCATGAAAACAAACTTAAAGAAGTAAATACTTATATTTACTTCTTTATTTTCGCTCCAAATAACTACACCCATGAAAACTGAGGACTAAAAATATATGGCTCGTTTTCTAAATGCTAGCGATCGCACTGGCGCAGAGCAACCCCATATTTGGGAGCGACTAAAAAACGCGATCGCCTCTAGTTCGGGTTTCCAGCGCTGGCAAGTCGAACGTTATAGCTTTGACAATCAACTCCATCCCAGCTTAGATCATCAAGTGCGTAGCTATTTGCGCGAAACTTTAGAAACTCTCGCCTACTAAACTTAGAATAAAATAACGGGCAAGGTCGTCAAATAACGATCTTGCCCGTTTTAATTAGTTTAAATATAAATCTTTTAGATTCAGGTATTTAAAAATCTGGCGTTGCTGAAAGTGTGATGATTTTCAATGGTTGGTTTACGAAAAAGACAGAATTTCTGGTTTCACCTTCTTTATCCCATTACCAATTGACCAACGCCAAAAATCTTGCCAATAAATTATTCAATTCGTGATTAAACCATATTTATTGAGTTTGAGCAATAACCCAAATAAGTAAATATCTAACTATTAAAAATTTATTAATTGAATAAAGACGATAGGCTAATTTATAGTTAGTGTGCGAATTATCAAAAAATTTGCCATGATATATCAATAGCTCTGCTCCTTGATTTCGTGACTGCAAAAACGTCAACTGGTTAGGAAACGAAAGATGGATAAATTAGACCCTTCTAAAAATAGAAACGAAACTAGATTGGAGCAGATTATTGACGAGCAAAATAAATCCGTAGCGATCGCCGAATGGCAAACCGACGTGCAATTAGTAGCACCATCAAAAACTAGAAAAAAATGGCTAGGAATTTTAGCAGCACTATTACTAATTGGTGCAGGCTTAGGAGGATGGCGCTGGTGGCTTAGTAGCCAATCCTCACCCCAACAAGCTGCGCCACCTCCAAGTATCCCTGTAAAAGTAGCTGATGTGGAGTCGGGAACCATTGCTGAAAGCTCTGATTATGTAGCCAGCATTCAATCGCGTCAATCCGTAACCATTCAACCACAAATTAACGGTAGAGTAGAACAGATTTTTGTCCAGCCAGGAACTTTTGTCCGCGCAGGAACGCCAATTGTGCAAATAAATCCGGACGAACAACAAGCAGCCGTCAGTAGTTCGTCCGCCGCCGCTAATTCTAACCGAGCAGCGATCGCGCCCGCGATCGCATTGTTGAAATCTTTACAAGCACAAAGGCAATCTAGCGTATCTAGCTTGAGCTTCAACCAGCAACAATACAACCGCTATCGTAGCCTTTACCAGCAAGGAGCCGTTACTCGTCAGCAACTAGACGAAAATACTGATAGACTGCGATCGGCTCAAGCAAATTTAGCCCAAATTGATGCTCAAATTAAAGCCCAGCAAGCAACGATTTCTCAAGCTCAACAAACTCTAGAGCAATCTTTAGCAGATGTTAAAGAGCAACAAGTCCAACTCCAGTATTATCGAGTCACCGCCCCCTTTAGCGGTACGGTGGGCAATATTCCGATCAAAGTAGGCGATCAAGTTACGCCAGAAACTAATTTAGCTAACTTGACTGAAAATCAAAACTTAGAAGTCAATATTTCTATTCCCATCGAACGCGCTCCCGACTTACAGATAGGAATGCCTGTAGAATTACTCAACGCCCAAAACGAAGTTGCAGGTAGAAGTCGAATAGCTTTTATTTCTCCTAACGTCAATAACGAAACCCAATCAGTGCTAGTAAAAGCGCTGTAGGAAAATAGTAATGGGCAACTGCGGGCAGAGCAATTTAGCCGCGCTAGAGTCATTTGGGATAGACGACAAGGTGTATTAGTCCCGACAACGGCAATAGCTCGTGTAGCCGGACAAGACTTTGTTTTTATTGCGGAAACTAACCAAAAATCGCAAATGGTAGTGCGCCAACAACCAGTCAAATTAGGCGAAATTCAAGGCAATAGTTACCAAGTTATTGAAGGCTTGAAAGCTGGAGAAAAAATAGTAACTTCTGGCATTCAAAAACTTTCTAACGGCGCTCCTATAGTTCCAGAACCCTAAACCATAGCCTTTTCTTTAGTAACTAATATGTTTGTTGATTTCTTCATCAAGCGACCAATTTTTGCTACGGTCTGCTCTCTAATTATCATTTTGGTAGGAGCAGTTAGTTTAGTAACGCTACCCATTGAAAACTACCCAGATGTAGCCCCCACTGCAATTACTGTAACTTCCAACTATACCGGAGCCAGTGCGGAAGTTGTCGAAAGTGCGGTTACAACAGTCTTAGAAAGGCAAATCAACGGCGTTGAGGGGCTGGAATATCTCACCTCTACTAGCACTAGCGATGGAGTAAGCACAATAACAGTAACCTTTGAACAGGGACGAGATAAAGATATTGCCGCCGTTGACGTACAAAATCGCGTGTCAATTGCTTCTCCTCAACTTCCAGCATCGGTCAATCAAACAGGAGTCACTGTTGCTAAAGATTCTGGCAATATTCTTTTGGGGATTGGATTATATGCAAAAAATGGCGAGTATGACAACTTATTTATTAGTAACTATGCCGATTTGTATTTGGTAGATGCGATCAAAAGGTTGCCGGGGGTAGGCAACGTGCAAATCTTTGGTGAGCGGCGCTATGCCATGCGATTGTGGCTAGATCCAAATCGGCTGGCAAGTCGTAATTTGACGGCTCAAGATGTAGTTGATGCTTTAAAAGAGCAAAATTTACAAGTAGGGGCGGGGCAAATTGGTCAGCAACCTGCGCCAAAGGGACAACAATATCAAATTAATTTGCAAGCGGTTAGCCGTTTAAAAGATCCTACAGAATTTGCCAATATAGTCCTTAAAACGGGTAGCGACGGTACATTAGTTAAGCTTCAAGATGTGGGACGGGCAGAATTAGGAGCGCAAAGCTATAACGGTTTTTTACGCTTTAGCGGTCAAGAAGCCGTCGGGCTGGGCGTTGGTCAACTTGTAAGGTAGCAATGCTTTAGACATAGCACACGCAGTAAAAGCCGAGATGCTAAGGTTGTCGCGCACTTTCCCGCCGGGACTAGCTTATCAAGTGGCTTTTGACACCACAGAAGCGGTGGAAGAATCGGTAAAAGAAGTATTAATTACTTTAGCGATCGCAATTATCTTAGTTGTCTTAGTGATTTATCTATTTTTGCAAGACTGGCGCAGTACCTTAATTCCGTCTATAACAATTCCGGTTTCGCTCATTGGTACTTTTGCCTTTATTAAGTTCTTTGGCTTTTCGATCAATAGCTTAACTTTGTGGCTCAATAGGGATTCCAGGGAGCTAAGCAAGAAGGGTCTCCAACAAAGCACTCAGCAAGGCTTTTCCTCGCTTTTTAGCATTATAGACAAACTCGAAGAAGCCCAAGTACAAGGGTAATTTCTCTTGAGAGATGCCTCGATGGGGACGTAGCCACGAACGTAAAAGAGACCAAAACCCCTCCATTGTATTGACATGCACTTCACAAAAACCATCGCCGTCTTCATCACGGGCATACTCACCTCGACCATGACACACGGTTTTGTGTTCATAGCCCCACTTGACTACAGGAGCGTAAATGGCATACTCGTCAGTGTAGATGAGACGAACCGGGGCAATAGTTCAGGGCAACCGCATAAAAATTATTGAGTTAAAAGTTTGATGAGATAAGTCTGATCCCATGCTGATTTTTTGCGTCTGGCGGCAATGCCACGCTTGGATGAGGAGTCTTGGGCGAGAAGATTGAGA
>JAHHGY010000051.1 GCA_019359635.1 Chroococcus sp. CMT-3BRIN-NPC107 | reverse complement strand
CCCTGGCATTGATGCTTATGAACAGCAGTCTCACGATCGCTTGCTGAAAAACCTTAAGAAAAAAGCTCAAGCTTTCGGCTTGGAACTCATCCCTATTTCAACCCCGACGGAATGTGTTTCTTAAGAGAACTTGACGTGCCGCCGATTGGAGTTGTTTAATTGTTTGCGCCCCTTAATCCGAACGCGGAATAAAGCGGCAATTAATGGTGTTACCCACTAGGTCAAAACCTAAAGAATTAATGCCATCGTTAGCTAATCCTCGAATGTGTCCGAAGCTTGCTTTAACTAACTAATGCGTATCTGCGATCGCTTTTTCGTCCACTTTATCTAGTATCTTTGCCAGAAAAAACTTCGCATTTTACAATTTAAAGTTAGTCTACATACTTTTCAGCAACTCATCATACTCATCATGTGCGCCAATCCAGTACCAGTAAATGCGATTAGACTCCAGCAAACCTAGAACACGATAGTTAAGACTGATACGGGCAGAGTAGATCGTCGGCTGTCTTTGACTTACTCGTTTAAATTGAAGACTAGGTGATAAGGATCTTCAATCTAGAGCGCATAGGCTTTAGCAGTCTGTTCCTGAACCGATGCCGGAAGTAGCGCAAGTTGTTTGCGAAATGTTTTGGTTACACTCGATTCCATTTTCAAGAAGGGAAAACAGAATCAATTGGAACTGTTTCGCCCCTGGCGATATCTTGTCTAACCATTGCCGCCATTCGATCCCACCGATCGTCGGTTGTTGATGCAAAACGAGTTTCCCATTCTCGATCGCCCTTTAATTCTGCCAAAAGCTGAGATGCGATCGCATCTTGCCGATCGGCGGGCAGTTTTTCAATTTGAGAAATCGCTTGTCGAAGCAATTCAGTCATAACTTAGTAGCAGTGCTTGCTGCAATTTCCTACGACTTCCTAATTTTACCTGTAGTTTTGAGCATCTTTGCAAGAAGCGCGATCACATCTAGTCAACCACTAATTTGTCATACAGCGAAGTCTTAACTATTATTTTGGGATATGTGATCGCCTATTAACATCTATCGATCTCACATCCATCGGAGTATCGAATCATGGCGATTTTACCTACCAGCCCTCAACACCTGTTCAGCCGTAAGCTTTAAAGCTGGGAAGGTTGTTAGAGAAACGATGGTCTGATTGCCCCGAAACTGCTGAATTTCCTACTCCCCGTTCACTAGCGTACAGATAGAGAGAGTGGGTTGTTTGGGCTTCCCAATGTGTCGAGTACCACCATTACCTGCATAATCTGCAATCCAATATTCAGGAATACCCAGAGCCGCATAGTCTTCGACCTTACGGGCATAATCATTTTGCCAATTGCTACTCACAACTTCTGCCACAAATTTAATCGAACTACCCAGCGTCAGGATCAACTGGTCAGACCAAAGCAGTTTCTCGGTCAGTTTGTCTCGATCGACAACTACAACATCAGGTCTAAATGCTGTCATACCCATGTTAAAAGGTCGCAATAATCCCCGTTGAAGGACAAACCAAGGTAAGCCTGTTCTGTCGATCTGGACACAGATTTTTGTGGTGATGAAGGCTGCAACTTCTTTATGTAGTCCTGTTGGCTCCAAGTCAAAGACCTCTCCATCGATCAGTTCATAGCGGCGATCGCCACCATAACGGGCGAGAAACTCGTCAAAGCTGAGTGGCTTCTGTTGTATTGGTTGGTCGATTGCAATCGTCATAGGTCAACTTAGCCCAATCAATGCCTTCAGTCTACCAGATCGAATATGTGATGGATGCGTGATGGATTAAACCCTTGATATTGATGGATATTCGGCATAGCGATCGCACTTTTGAATCAACTGCTAGTCAATACCTGTTTTTTTAACTTTTTAAAGTAGGGATTTTGAACGGGTTGAGTAAAATCGTATTCATCTTTCATAGGGACATACTACCGTCATTAGTCTCTATGTAACGACGCAAGACCCAATTGATTGAAGCTTGGTATTCTGTGCTGTGAGCTTTGAACCACCTCAGAACCTCTGGATCGATCTGAACTAAGCGATGGGCAAGATTTGCAGGAATTCTCAAGGTTGCTTTTTCAAAAAATTCCTCCGTCAATGGTGGAATGTCAGAGTAATCAATCTCATCATCTGTCATCGCTTCCAGTGCTTCCCAGTTAGTCCGAGAGGTATTGCTCAAATCTTCGTCGCTCATATCGATTTGCCCTTCTTGCTGAAATAATTCGCATTACATCATTTTGCCGTTCTGTCCAAACAACAACCGCGATCCCATTACCGAGAAAGCCGATACCGAACCAACGATCTTCGCCATAGTCAAAACGAGCGTCTGGCTCAATTAGCATTGGACTATCAAACATTTTGGAGACATCGGCGAAGTCAATCTCGTGTTTGTCAATATTGTCTAGATTCTTCGCTTCATCCCATTCAAACTGCATAAAAGTCTGAGTAACACTAATTGAGTTTATCTATATTATCGCCTAGTCATCTGGGCTTCGCTCTAATGCGTATCTGCGATCGTTTCCCCCCAATTTATTTAGTATTTTTGTTTTAGTGTATGCAACTACTAAACATTTTTAGTTACAAGCAAACCAATAAACCCAAACTCAAGAGTAAGCGCAACAATATAGATTAGAATTTCACGTCCTAGTAGAAAATAGTAATTGATTTGAAGTTTACAGGGTACTAGCTTATTACGAATTCTGCTTATCTCGCCTTTTACATGATCGATATCATCCACATTTTCATATCGCTTAAGAATGTCACTATAACGCCTATTAAATTCACAGTAATGCTTCATGCAGTCAGCATTACCTTTAAAGACTTTCATATCTCGATTTAATTCATTAAGTTCAAGTCCAGCCTGATACATTTTCTCCCCACGCAATGAATAATTACTTGCCCCAATTAGAAGAGAAAACATTAGTACAGCTACAGCTAAACTTACAGATGCAAAATCTATAACGTTCTGCTGAAAGCGAAGTGGGATCTTTGTAATTGTGAGAAGTGGAATCACAATTAATCCCAGTGATAAAAGCGACAAAGTCCATTGAGAAAAAGAATTATGAAACAAAAGACGTTTGTTTGCAGCAAAATAACTCTTTAAAACAATGTAAATATTATCACTTAGCTTTACATAAGCCTCTGAAGAGAAATCGCCTTCTAAAGTCATACATTTCTATATATCTACTCTGTAAAAAATTTTTACGAAGTCAACTCAATAATCTAAGCGCGATCGCCCTCCCGTATTTCCTAACCACCACTTAAACGCACTTGGTCAAAAGCATATTTATCTTTGACAAATTCATTAAAGTATTGACCTGCTGATGTTGCAGTTTCCAATCCTTGAGCAATACTCGCTGGAACATCTTGATACTTGTAGATACTGCCATTGTTAAACTTTATAGTTAATATTTGCGTTGCAACATTGTAGTTATGCTCTTTCACAAAGCTGCTAGAACTTTTTAGCAATGGAAAAGCGATCGCATCTCGAATACTGGCACAATCTGTTAATACCATTACTAGGCGATCGATCCCTATTCCCAATCCTCCCGTAGGTGGCATTCCATACTCTAAGGCGGTTAAAAAGTCTTCGTCTACTCCGTGCGCTTCTAAGTCTCCCTCGGCTTTACGTGCTGCTTGGGCTTCCAGGCGTTGACGTTGTTCGATGGGGTCGGTAAGCTCAGAAAAACTATTAGCTGTCTCTCTACCCACTATAAATAGCTCAAAACGTTCTACTAAGCCAGGTTGCGAACGATGGGGTTTAGCTAAAGGTGAAATTTCGATGGGATAATCCATGATGAAGGTAGGTTGAATTAAGGTTGTCTCAACCTTTTCCTCAAAGACTTCGTTTAGCAATCTTCCAATAGAATTTACTTCGGGGGAAACTGCAATTCCTGCCTTTTCTGTAGCTGCTTTTGCTTCGTCGAAGGAGGAAAAAGCATTAAAATCTATATCTGTGGTATCTTGAACTACTTGGTGCATGGTGATTCTACGCCAAGGCAAACTAAAGTCGATTTCTTGCCCTTGATAGTTGATTTGCAATGTACCTAATACTTCTTGGGTGACACTTGCGATCGCATTTTCCGTTAGCGCCATCATATCAAAGTAGTCTGCGTATGCCTGATATAGTTCAATGGTTGTAAATTCAGGATTATGTCGGGTGGAAATGCCTTCGTTGCGAAAAACTCGCCCTAATTCAAAGACTTTTTCGAATCCACCCACAATTAACCGCTTTAAATGTAATTCCGTTGCAATCCGTAAATACAACTCCATTTCTAGAGTGTTGTGATAGGTAATAAACGGACGTGCATCCGCTCCCCCAGCTTCTGATTGCAGTACGGGGGTTTCAATTTCAATAAAGCCCAAATTGTCTAAATACCGCCGCAATGCTGCCGTTATTTGCGCGCGACGGCGAAAAGTTTGCCTTACTTGCGGGTTAACAATTAAATCTACATACCTTTGACGATAACGCTTTTCTGTATCGGTTAATCCGTGCCATTTGTCGGGTAAAGGTAAAAGCGACTTTGTTAATACGGTGTATTGATTGACATAAACCGATAATTCCCCTTTTTCCGTGCGCTTAATTGTACCTTTAACGCCGATAATATCTCCCACATCGGTTAGTTGCTTGATATGGTTAAAAGCATCAGGATCGATATCTGCCATGCTTTGGGAGATCCGATTTTTGTCTAGGTATAGCTGAATAGTCCCAGTTTCATCTTGCAGAGTGAAAAAAGCCAGCTTACCAAAAACACGCCGTGCTAATATTCTGCCTGCGATCGCCACAATAACATCTACTTCCTCACCACTTGCCAAGTCTGCATACATTTCTTGGAGTTGCGCCGCGTGATGGGTAGATTCCCAACTATAAGTATAAGGGTTTATCCCCGCCTGTTGGAGTTGGGCGACTTTTTCTAGTCTAGCGGCACGAAGTTCATCTAGATTTGAGCTACTTTGGGGTTGAGTTTGGTCAGGAGACATAGTTGATAAGTTGTTAAATCTAGATAATTAGTTTGTTTATTGGTCAGACTGAGACTTTTTAATTTCTTCAATTTCTGCTTGCAAGTCTTCAATTTCTTTGCGTAATGCGTCTACTTGGTCATTGGCAGCAGTTGATTCTACATTAACAGCAGATGCCCTGCAATAATTTCCTTGACGAATTTGTCCATACTCTGACGAATTTGCCCATTCTTGAATAAAAGTTAAACGTTCCACCGTAAAAGGATGCGTCATAAACACACCTTGAGAAAAATTATTATAGAGGATAAATTTGTAAACTTGGTTCAAACTATCGCTATCTAAGTTTTGATAGTTTTCGGATTGGCGGATAAATTCATCTAAATTACATTCGTTTGCATATTTGTTACTACCACCTGCTAGCCTCATCATGCTATACATAACGGGGTTTAGCTCGTCCATAACTAATAAAGCGGCTCTATCTGCGGACAATTCGGCTTTGCGTTGCCATTCATGAAAAGCATATATTAAACCCGTACCGAGCAGATTACCTAAACCAAAGGTTCTTTGACCGATAAAAGAGGCGGTAGTAATTGCCCAAATCGCCATTTGAATTAGCAAAGTATGACCGCATTTTAAATGACCTAATTCGTGAGCAATGACGGTTTTTAGTTCAGCTTCGCTCAGTAAATCTAATAATCCGGTATTTAAAACAACGTAAGGATACTCTTGTCCGAGAGCGTAGGCGTTGACTAAAGGCGCTTGCGAAACAAACAAATTTGGTTCGGGAGAAATATCTAAATCTCTCACGCACTCTCGAAACATTTGGTAAACGCTAGAATACTGACGCGGCCCTACCTGAATGCTATTGCCCATATGGTAGACAAATTGCGGACGTTCGTAGACAAACTCAACAAATTTACCTGCAACTAAATCGAATCCGGGTAAGCTGCGTAAACTCTGCTCTGCTTGACGGTCGAGGGGATGTCGGAAAGCTTCGCTAGAAATTCCTGTATAAGTTGGCATAGGGAAGGCATTGGAGGACTAGGGAGTTTAATTTTTACAGTTTACGGGCAAATCAATAGAGTCACAATTCCTTACTTGTCTTTCATACAATAATAGAACTGGCGATGCGAGAAGAAGCAAAACCTAGCTGTTTATGAGAAGCGATTTGTGATTGAAGCAGAAGTACACTATTCATTACATAATTTTTTGCGATCGCATTCTTCGCCTTCTTGGTCGCATCATTTAACTATGGCAAGGCTTGTAGCTAGAGCTTTGCGAGTCGGACGCAGTGCCTTAATGCAGGTAGGCGCAGCTAGTGGCTATCAAGGGCGTTATCGTCTTAGTTACCTAGCACCCGCTTTAATGTGGACTCAGCCTGTAGTGTTGGTTGCCGAAGAAAAAGTACAGCAGCGCATCAAAGAAATAGAAATTCCCAGGTTGCAAGACTGGTTAGGGGCAAATAAAGCTATCCGTACAGGCGATATTTTCCCGGATGATAACTTTCAAGGTTTATTCATTACGTCCCCTTCTAGTTGGCTCTCAGGGCAGTTAGATGAAACGAGATCGCCCTTTCCTCCTAATATTCCCACAATAATTGATGGTGCGGACGATTTGGAAGATTGGGTTCGCAAACAACTAACTTTAAATATCTATCCTCAAAACTGGGACGAACTAATGTTAGATTGTCCTTGGCAAAAAGAAGCTATCCGCACTTTTAGAGTGCAAATTGCTAAATCTATCTTTCAGCGTCCTGTAAATCCTTACGAATGTTACCTAATTTCCCCCGACGAACGAGAGATTTTAGTTAGTTTGTATAAAAGCTTGGAAAGTCATTGTTTACCCCCAATTTGGCGAAAGTTTGGCCAAGATTTGCAAGCACCTAATCAGCTACTTTATGCGCGTGTAGTTCGTTCAATCGGCTTGTTTTCTATACATTCGTCTCCGGTACAAATAGCCCAAAGTCTCGCTCCTATATGGTCTAAGCAACCAGTAGTTTTAGTTGCTAGTGCAATAGAACAGGAAGCCACCGCGCCAATTTTTCGGCAATCTATCGGTTTAGAAGATGTAACAACTTTAAAATTTTCCGACGATCGCCAAACTAACTTAATTCAACTATACTTGCCCAATCGCCTACCTTTACCCAATACTCCCGAATACCAAAGCGCACTCATTGATAAACTTCATTCGCTGCTGAGTTTAAGTACAACAAATCTAGGATTAACAGTAATTTTAGTGGGTGATGTGCCACTAAAAGCTCAAGTTGGGACGATTTTGGCGGCGGAATTTGGTTCAAGAGTACAGGTAGAAAAAACTTGTTTGGATGACAACGGCATTTTAGTTAGCGGTTGGGAATTTTGGCAGCAACACCAAGAAATTTTACCCGCACCGCAATTAGTAGTAGTTTCTACTTTACCTTTACCATCCTTGGAGAATCCATTAGTTGCGGGGAGAGTAGATTATTACCGCAAGTCTCATTTAGACTGGTTTCGCTTGTATTTATTACCCAAAGCTTTAACCGAATTAACTAGAGCCGTTGCTCCAGTACGCGATCGCCAAGGTATAGTTGCATTATTAGATAGTCGCGTACTTCATCGCAGTTATGGTGTTCAGGTTCTAACGGCGCTTAGTCCTTGTGCGAGAGTCAATTATTTAGATTCTAGTTTGTTTACCAACTTTAAAGATTCATGACTACTACTTGGACTCGTCGCCATGTCTTATCTCTAGCGGATTTCACTAGCGATGAATACAACACAGTATTGCAAACCGCCGCCAGTTTTAGCGAAGTTTTATCGCGGCGCACTAAAAAAGTGCCAACTTTGCAAGGACAAGTAGTTGCTAACTTATTTTTTGAATCCTCTACTCGGACTCGTAGCAGTTTTGAACTTGCAGCTAAACGTCTTTCCGCCGATATCCTAAATTTTGCCGCCGCTAATTCTTCTTTGTCTAAAGGCGAGACAATTTTAGATACAGCAAAGACTTATTTGGCGATGGGTACAGATATGATGGTGATTCGCCATAAAGATGCTGGCGTTCCTAGTGCGATCGCGTTAGAAATGGATAGATTAGGTGTAAAAGTTGGCATACTTAATGCTGGCGACGGTCAACACGAACATCCATCCCAAGCATTACTAGATTTATTTACTATTTGTACGGTAATAGATCCCCAACAGCCGCGTTTAGAATTACTAGCAGGGAAAAAAGTTGCTATTGTTGGCGATATTTTGCATTCACGAGTAGCAAGGTCAAATATTTGGAGTTTAACCGCCAGTGGTGCAGAAGTTCATTTAGCCGCGCCACCAACGCTTTTACCGCAATTATTTACAGATTTTGCAAATAATAGACCTGGTAAGTTATTTTTGCACTGGAAGCTAGAAAACGCTCTGCAAGAGGCGGATTTTGTCATGACATTGCGATTGCAAAAAGAGCGGATGACGAGCCATTTATTGCCGAGTTTGCGAGAATATCAGCAATTATTTGGAATTACGCGGCAAGTATTGCAACTATGCAAGCCTACCGTTAAAGTATTGCATCCAGGCCCCGTAAATCGCGGTGTAGAAATTAGTTCCGACTTAATGGATGACCCGCGTTTAAGCTTAATTTCCACTCAAGTAACTAGCGGTGTGGCAGTACGAATGGCTTTACTGTACTTAATGGGTAGCGGTAAAGCTTAATTATTTAGCATTAAGAACCTTATGAAGCATTAGCAATAAGTCTTTTGCCGAAAAGGGTTTAGATAAAAAATCTGTTACGCCACTAATAGCGGCGGCGGCTAACTTGTCACTCGAACTAAGTCCGCTAATGGCAATAACTTTGACATCACGATTAATTTGTTGCAAAGTGCGGATAGTAGTAGGGCCATCCATGACTGGCATCATCATATCGGTTAAAACTACCCTAATTTCTGCTTGGTGTTTGGTATATAAAGCTATAGCTTCCATGCCATCACAAGCCGTAATTACTTTGTAGTTATAAATCTCTAAAGATGTTTTAGTAACTTCTTGAATTGCACTTTCATCATCAACTACTAAAATTAATTCTCCTTGTCCCAAAGGCAAATCAACATCAGAATTTTCTTGAATAGCGTTGGCTTGAATAGCAGGCAAATAAATTTGAAACTCTGTCCCTTGTCCTACTTCGCTATACACCTGAATAAAACCACCATGACTTTTGACTATACCCAAAACCGTAGATAAACCTAGCCCTGTACCTGCGCCAATACTTTTAGTTGTAAAAAATGGCTCAAAAATTCTCGTTAAAATTTCTGGAGCAATTCCCGTGCCAGTGTCGGCGATCGCAATTGTAATATAAGCTCCCTCCTGAGCGTCAATATGTAATTGGGCATAGTTTTTATCAATATATATATTTTTGGCGCTAGTTTTCAAAGTTCCGCCCTTGGGCATCGCGTCTAAAGCATTGACTACAAGATTCATCAATACTTGATGCAGTTGCGTAGCATCTCCCAATACCGTCCACAAATTAGATTCTATATCTGTAGAAAATTCAATAGATTTAGGGAAGGTTTCTCTAATTATTTGCTCGATTTCTAAAATTAAATGTTTGACTTGCAATGTTACTTTTTTGCCTTCAACTCCCCGCGCAAAAGATAAAACTTGCTTAATTAACGCAGCACCGCGTTTTACATTGCTTTCTAGCATGATTAGCAACGGTTGGTGTTGAGGTTCGGGAAACTTGATTTTTAATATTTGCACGGACATCAAAATTGGTGCAAGCACGTTGTTGAGATCGTGAGCAATGCCACTTGCTAAAGTTCCCACACTTTCCAAGCGTTGAGCGCGGAGACACTGGGCTTCTAGCTGCTTTTTTTCGGTAATATCAGTATTAACTACTAAAATCGATGTCGGTTGCCCCAAGCGATCGCGCACTAGAGTCCAGCGACTTTCGACGACAATGTTTTTATTATCCTTAGTAACTTGCTCTAATTCCCCTTGCCAAGCACCACTAGAGAGCAAAACTGCCCTTGCTAATTCTTGCATTTGAGGCAAAGCGTTTTCATCGCCAAATCGACTGATAAAGCTGCCCACAACTTCGGTTGCTGAATAACCATACAAGTGTTCTGCGCCTTTATTCCAAAACAAAATTTTGCCCTGCAAGTCTTGCACCAAAATCGCATCGGTGGCAATATCAAGTAAAGCTGCTTGTTCGCGGATTTTTTGCTCGGAACGTTTGCGTTCGAGGGCATAACGCAGAGATTTTTCTAAAGCTGCGGAGTTGATTAAACTTTTTTCTAGATAGTCTACCGCCCCAGCTTGCATTGCTTCAAGGTCGATTTGGTGTTCGTCAAGCCCTGTAAGCATAATCATCGGCGCAGTACAACCACAGGAAATTGCTTCGCGGAGTAATTCTAAGCCGTTGCGACTTCCCAAACGGTAATCAAGCAAATAAATATCGTGGCGCTGTTGAGCAATTTCTGCAATGGCGGCGCTGTAGGTTGATACCCATGCCAACTGAAATTTGGCATCTTGTGCTTCGCTCAACCAGTCGCCAATTAGTACGTAATAGTCCTCATCGTCATCCACTAATAAAACTTTAACTATATGGTTGTCCATTACCTATCTCCAACCGATCGCAACGGTAATTCGACGATTTCAAACCAATATTTACCGATAGTCTTCATCACTTCTACTAAACCACTAAAAGTTACGGGTTTAGTAATAAATGAGTTTGCCCCTAAATCGTAGCTACGGTAAATATCTTCATTAGCTTTTGAGGTAGTTAAAACCACAATCGGAATCTGCCGTAAATTTGCATCAGCCTTAATTTGTTTCAAGGCTTCGCGTCCATCTTTTTTTGGCATATTGAGATCGAGTAAAATTAGTCCCGGACGCGGCGAACTATGACTGTCACTATATTTGCCACGACGATACAAATAATCCATTAGCTGTTCGCCATCTGAAACAAAATGCAAAGCGCTAAAAGCCAAACGACATTCTGCTAATGCTTCTCGTGCTAGTAGGCAGTCATCATCATCATCATCAGCTATGAGAATTGTTACCACCCTTCGCCGACCTCTCACAATAGATTATCTCCTCTTGCTATTTTGCCAGGAGGAGGAGGGAGGGTCACAATAAATGTCGCTCCTTGTCCTGGCTTGCTTGTGGCAGTAATACTCCCACCATGACGTTCTACAACTTTGCGACAAATTGCTAGTCCCATTCCCGTGCCTTCGTACTCGCTGCGACTATGCAAGCGTTGAAAAACGTTGAAAATACGATCTAAGTATTTTTCGTCAAAGCCGATGCCGTTATCTTCTATAGTAATTTGACAAACTCTAACTACAACTTTTTCTACCGATTCTTGTTCAAGCTTAATTATTTGACTATTAACTTTAACTACGGGTTTGATGTTGGGGCGGTGAAACTTTAAAGCATTACCGATCAAATTTTGGAGTAATTGGCGAATTTGCAGAGGGTCGGCTTCAATTGTTGCTAATTGCCCTACTTCAACTTGCCCGCTCGTCTGTTCAATAGTCAATTCTAAATCTATTAATACTTCTTGAACTATCAAGTTGAGATCGACCTGCACAAAGGGTTGTGCCTTGGTCGTTACTTGAGAAAGAGATAATAAATCGTTAATTAAAGCCTGCATGCGTTCGGCGGCGTTGTGCATTCGTTCTAGGTAGTCTTTACCGCGATCGCCTAATTTCTGGCTAAATTGTGCCTGTAAGCGATCGCCAAAAGCCTGAATTTTCCGCAGAGGTTCTTGCAAGTCGTGGGAAGCAATGTAAGCAAATTCTTGTAATTCGGCGTTAGAGCGAGCAAGTTCTTGCCTTTGGCGGCTTTCGTCTTCTAGTAGTTGCGCTTGGGCTAAAGCTACCCCAATTTGATTAGCTAATTGTTGTAAAGTATCAATTTCAAAGTTTGCCCATTGCCGGGGCTTGCTACACTGATGAACAACTATTAATCCCCAAAGCTGTTGTTTAAGCAAAATTGGCACTACTAACTTAGCTTTAACTCCAAAGCTCTGCATAAATTCTACTAGGCAAGGTTCTATAATAGCTTTTTCAATGTCATTGATGATATAAACGCGCCCTTGGCTGTATTTTTTTAAGTAAGTTTCCCCAAAACATTCGTCAGTGATGTTTTGCTGCAATACCGAAGCGCAACTAGGCACAACTGCTTCTACAACTATTTGGCCGTAACCATGGTTAAATAGCCGAAAAATTACCACTCGGTCTGCTTGCAGTAGATTTAATACTTCTGTAGCAGTAGTTTGGAGAATTTCGTCTATTTGCAAAGACTGGCGAATTTTTAAAGTAATTTCTGAGATTAACTGCAACCTTTTTTGCGATTCAAGCAATTCAACTTCGGCTTGTTTGCGTTCGGTAATCTCTTGAAAATAAACCGATAGTCCATCTTTTGCGGGATAAGCGTGAACGGAGAACCAACCATTGAGCGGTGGCGGGTAAAATTCCTCAAATTGAACGCTTAGTTGTTGGTCTACAGCTTTGTGATACTGCTCAAAAAAAGCTAAATTTACTGCTTCTGGAAATTCTTGCCAAATATTTTTGCCTAGCAGGTGCGATCGCGTTTTTTGTAAAAGCAACTCGGCTTGATAATTTACATAGGTAAATTGCCATTGTTTGTCTAAAGTATAAAAAGCATCGGTAATACTTTCAATAATATTTATAATTCGATTGCGGCTAATTTCTGCTTGACTTCGTACCGCCTGCTCTTGAGCTAATAAAATAAGTCGTTCTTGTTCTGCTAATTTACGGGCGGTAATATCCATTGCTATTCCTAGCAGGCGCATCGGTTTACCGTTGTCATCATAAACTTGACCTCGATTTACTACCCAGTGGATGCTACCATCAGCCCAAACAACGCGAAATTCAACGCTGTAGTTGCTACTGTTATTAATAGCTGTCTCTAGCGATTGAGTCACAGCTTGGCGATCTTCAGAATGAACGCAGTCTAATAAAGCTTGATAGGTGCGGTAATTCACGTCCGCAAGTAAGCCAAATATCGATTTTAGTTCTTCGTTACAAACAACTTCATTGGTTAATAAATTCCAATCCCAAGTACCCATACCCGCCGATTCTAGAGCCAATCTCAATTGTTCGGCTTTGAGGTGCGATTTTTCTTTCTGAGCTTGCAATTCCACCATTACTTGACTTGCTTGGAGTAAATGGCGCACTCTTTGGCGCAATACCGCCCAGTGTATCGGTTTAGTTACATAGTCGGTAGCACCTACCTCAAAGGCTAAATCTACCGATTCTGGGTCTTCTAAAGCTGTAATCATAAGTATAGGTGTGCGATTTCTATTAGGAAGAAATCGCATTTGCTGGCAACAATTAAACCCATTCATTACAGGCATCAAAGCATCTAGCAGCACAACATCGGGATGCAGTTTTGTATATAGTTCCAAGGCTTGTTCGCCGTTGTCTGCTTCTGTGACTCTATAACCGCCTTGTTCCATTGCTAGGCGTAACTGGAGGCGCATAAATTTATCGTCATCAACCACCAAAACCAAAGGAGGATTTTCTACTAATTCCAGGGCGTTCATAATTAACAAAGGCTTCACTACTAGCGTAATAAAAAGCGCAAAGCGGTTTTAACTTGTTCGTATTCTGCTTGTAGTTGCGCCAGCTTGTGCGCTCCATCTTCAGTATGACTCGTACGGCTGAGGGTTTCCAATTCTTGACAGATAACAGCTAAATTTGTTGCGCCCAAAGTTGCACTACTAGACTTTAATGTATGGGCTGCACGGCGCAATTCGCTTTTATTATTTTGAGAAATCGCGCTGGCTATGTTTTCTAGGTGTTTTGGGGCATCTTCTAAATAGCAGTGAATTATTTCTACTAAAACTGACTCGGCGTTTTCGCCTACCATAGTTTTAAATTCTTGCATAACGTTGATATCAATGGGATTAGGCAGCGCTGTAAGTAGGTTGCTTTTTTTGCACTGATTCAAAGCTGTTGCTAAAGTTTTTAACCTGATAGGCTTGCTTAAGTAGTCATCCATGCCAGCATTTAAGCATTCTTCGCGATCGCCTTGCATGGCATTAGCTGTCATCGCAATAATTCGCGGGCGGATTGGATTACTTGCAACAATTTGGCGCGTAGCTTCTAAGCCGTCCATTTTTGGCATTTGCACGTCCATCAATACTACATCGTAAGGTCGATTTTTGAGAGCGGCTATTACTTCCAATCCATCATTAGCTACATCGGCGGTATAGCCTATTTGCTGCAAAAGATGTAAGGCTACTTTTTGATTGACTATATTATCTTCCGCTAATAAAATTTGTAGAGGTGAGATTGTCAGGCGATCGCTTATTTTATTTTGTTTAGTCGGTAAATTTGGCAACGGTACAGTTTTTTTGCTAAATATTTGATTTAAAACGTTATACAAATAAGCTTGCTTAATTGGTTTACTAATAACAGCAGCAAAGTTGACATGAGGAAAAGTTTTATCTATCACATTAGCTTTATCGATGGATGCCAGCATTACTAAAGGTAGATTTGTCAGCTTAAGCTGGTGCTGAATTTCTCTAGCTAATGTTAGTCCATCCATTTGCGGCATTTGCATATCTAAAATTGCTAGCTCGAAGTAGTTTTGTTGTTGCAGCAATTTGAGTGCTTCTGCACCAGACTCTACCGCCACAGGCAGCATTTGCCAATTTTGAGCTTGTAAAACTAAAATTTGTCTATTAGTAGCATTATCATCAACAATTAATAAATGTTTTCCTTGTAACTGACCCTTATCAGTAGCAATTGCCAAATCGTATTTAGCAGGAGCAGTTATTGTAAAATAAAATGTAGAACCGCCATTGACTTCACTTTCAAACCACATTTTTCCGCCCATTTTTTCGCTCAGTTGCTTACCAATAGCCAGTCCTAATCCTGTTCCTCCATACTTGCGAGTAGTAGAAGAATCAGCCTGACTAAAAGATTTAAACAAGCGATCTTCTTGCTCTTTAGAAACACCAATACCTGTATCTTTAACTGCAAATAAAAACTCGTAATTAGTATCTTCAGCTTGCTCTTGAAGTTGACGGGCTGCCACCGAAACTATTATTTCGCCGCTAGCTGTAAATTTAACCGCATTACTTAGTAAATTAACTAAAATCTGCCGCAAGCGCGTGACATCTGTTACAATAATATTAGGAACGTCGGGATTAATTAAGCAAGCTAGTTCGAGATTTTTTTCTGCGGCTTTGAAAGCTATTAAATCGAGAGATTCTGCTACAAAATCGCCCAGATTGAAGGCATATTTTTCTAACTCTACTTTTCCCGATTCAATTTTAGCTAAATCGAGAATATCATTAATTAACATCAATAAACTATCGCTACTAACTTGAATTGTATTAATAAAATCGCGCTGCTGCGAAGTTAATGGCGTTTGAAGTAAAACATCAGTTAAGCCCACAATTGCATTCATAGGAGTACGAATTTCGTGGCTCATATTTGCCAAAAATTGACTTTTAATTCGAGTTGCACTTTCCGCCGCAACTTTAGCTTGTTCTAACTCTTTATTAGTAGCAATTAGCGCTAGGTGTCCAAAATATTGTTCGCTAATATCATCAAACAGCCATAGTTTACCCGGTACATCGCCCGTGCGCGTTGGCGTACTAGAAACACTCAAAACCTTTGGCTGTTCGCCGCCAATAATCCAATTCCAGTTGCGAATTTCGCTTTGAGGTTGGCTAAAAAATTGCTGGGCTTGGGTGGTAATTTCGGCTTGGTTTTCCGCACTCATGCGTAAAGCTGCCATCGCTTGAGCAAGTATTGGCGGTTCTACATAGCCTGGATTCAATTGCAACTGACGCGCCGCCGCTTGATTGATCCAACCTTGTTCGCCGCTTTCATCAATAAATACTACTCCTTGAGGAATTGTCTCTAACATTGCCCCAAAACGAGCCTGTAGCTTGTCGAGACTGATAGTTAAATCGTTAAATTTTAACAGCGTGCGTAAATTTCCCACCAAAGAATCAGTAAATTGTCTCAAATAAAAGGAAATTTTGTTAGGTTGATACCAAATTAGTAAAATCGCTCCTTTTCTGCCGTCGGTAGATACTAAAGGCAATACTGCTAAAGATTTAGTGCCAATAGCAAGTAACGTGCGCGCAGCGTTGGGAGTTGAAGGGTAATTAGGATAGTACAAACATCGGTTAATTGCGATCGCATCGGCATACAAAGCTGGATTTGTCAGGCTATTAGGTAAAACATTTTGCGGCAATTGAGCGATCGCCACGGCAGTAACATCATCAATTTGACGTAAAGCCAACGCCACATCTGCACGAGTAAAGTTACGCAATAAGCTTGTGGCTTTGGTAACCAGAGCAATAGGTGTAGTAGTATCGCGATCGCTCAAACTAGAAAGCACTGATTGAGAAGCCAAACGCCATTCGATGGGTCGCAAAAAGTAAACTAAAAAAATACTGCTGGTGGCGATCGCACTTAATTCAATTAAATGCAACAATCCGCTTTTAGAAGAAATTATCAGTAGTAGTAATATCAACCCAAAAGATAAGGCTGAAATTGGCAGCATTGAGCAAAAAAGCAACAATACTAACCCCAAAACTTGGGTAGCTGTCCATCTATCTAATATTGCCAATAAGACAAAAAGCAACACCAACCCTAGTAAAACCGGGGCAAAAGTAGGAAAAAAATCTGGATGGCGGCGCAGAGATTTTAAGTATTTTAGATTTATGCGCCAAGCCATGATGCGATCGCCTTTGTAACAATGTCCGGCGCACTAAGATGAGGTAAATGTCCCTCAGATTTAACGAGCATAAACTGATTTTGGGTAATTTTATCTGCCATGTATCGTCCCACTTCTTGGGGTACGGCGGGATCGTTACTTGGTTGTAATATTAGCGTAGGTACTTGCAAGCGCGGCAATTCTTGGCGGTAATCGGATTCAAAAATTACTCGTGCTACAGCTTGGGCAATATCTGGACGAATCGCCGTTAAAGTTCTGGCAAATTCTTCAGCTAATTCTGGACGATCGCGGTTGCCCATAATTAGCGGGGCAAAACCACTAGCCCAACTATAATAATTAGCTGACATCGCTGCGTACAAAGCATCTAAATCGGTGCGGGCAAATCCGCCTATATATTCGCGATCGTTGAGATAACGGGGAGAAGCGCCAATAAAAATTAGTTTGCTGAAAAGATCGGGTTCAACTAAAGCTGCTAATAAACTAATCATGCCACTAACCGAATGACCGAGCAAAATACAGTTAGTTAGCTTTAACTCGGCGCACAAATCGAGCAAATCTTCCGCATAACTATAAAGGCTGCTGTAACGATGAGGACTGTAGGCATTAAAATCTGATTTTCCCGCACCGACATGATCGAATAATACAATGTGGTAATTGGGTGCAAAAGCTGCAACTTGATGTCTCCAAGCTGATTGCTCGGAACCGAAACCGTGAGCAAAAATTAGCGTTTGTTCGCCCTTGCCCAAAATGTTGACATTATTGCGCTTAAGGATGCTAGTTGCCATAGTTTACCAGTCTCGATCTTTATTAAAAAAGGTAGAGCATTTAATACTCTACCTTTTCTTTAGTTATGCCTTGGTCAGCTTGTAATTAAACTCTACGCTCCTTTAGTTAAATCGACGCCTTGAGGAAGCAACTCGCGGGTCGTTGGCTCGGAAACTACTTTAACTGTTCCCGTTTCATCGACATCAACTAAAGCTGTATCGCCATCGCGGACGCGACCGGAAAGAATTTCCTCAGCTAGGCTATCTTCAAGCAAGCGCATAATCGCGCGGCGCAATGGTCTAGCTCCGTAGCTGGGGTTGTAACCTTCTTCTACCAAGCGATCTTTGAAGCGTTCGGTTACGTCTAAAGTGATGCCTTTTTCCATTAGACGATTGAATACTTCCTTGAGCAAGATATCGGCAATTTCCTTCACTTCGTCTCTGGTCAACTGACGGAAGACAATAATCTCGTCTAGTCGGTTCAAGAATTCTGGACGGAAATATTGCTTAAGTTCTTCATTAACTAGCGACTTAATCCGATTGTATTGAGATTCTGCCACGTCTTGAGCCAATTCAAAACCTAAACCTGCCGCGCCTTTTTCAATGACTTTTGAGCCAATATTAGAAGTTAAAATCAGCAATGTATTTTTAAAGTCTACCGTGCGACCTTTAGCATCGGTCAATCGACCGTCTTCCAATATCTGCAAGAGCATATTGAATACATCGGGGTGGGCTTTTTCAATTTCATCGAAAAGTACCACTGTGTAAGGACGACGACGCACAGCTTCAGTTAGCTGACCGCCTTCGTTGTAACCGACATATCCTGGTGGCGAACCAATGAGCTTAGATACGGTGTGACGTTCCATGTATTCCGACATATCGAGCCGAATCATTGCGTCTTCCGAACCAAAGAAATAAGCAGCTAGAGACTTAGTTAGCTCGGTTTTTCCAACTCCAGTAGGACCAGAGAAAACAAAACTTGCAATTGGTCGGTTGGGGTTTTTTAAGCCCACACGAGCGCGGCGAATTGCCTTAGAAACCGCTCTAACTGCTTCTTCTTGCCCGATTAAGCGCTGGTGCAGGGTGTCTTCCATGTGCATCAGTTTTTCGGATTCCGATTCGGTCAGCTTGCTTACAGGAACGCCTGTCCAGGAAGCAACAATGTGAGCAATATCTTCTTCGGTGACGACAGGTAAATCATCCCCGTCGGTACGAGCAGTGTTAGCTTTATTTTGCGATAGCGCCCGGATTTCGCCTTTAATTTCCATTTCGCGATCACGCAATTCTCCAGCTTTACCAAAATCTTGACCCCGGACTGCGTCGTCTTTTTCTTTCAAAACTTTCCGCAATTCTTTGTCTAAGTCTTTGGCGGCGGGTGGAAGTGCTGAATTAATTAATCTAACTCTTGAACCAGCTTCATCAACTAAGTCGATGGCTTTATCGGGTAAAAAGCGATCGCTTATGTAGCGGTCTGATAGTTTAGCTGCTGCAAACAAAGCTTCATCAGATATTTTAAGTTTGTGGTGTTGCTCGTAGCGTTCCCGCAATCCGTACAATATCTCGATAGTTTCGTCTACCGAAGGTTCGCCGACCATTACTGGCTGAAAGCGTCGCTCTAAAGCTGCATCTCGTTCAATGTGCTTGCGGTATTCATCTAGAGTTGTTGCACCAATACATTGCAATTCTCCTCTCGCCAAGGCTGGTTTAAGGATATTTGCCGCATCGATTGCGCCTTCTGCCGCACCCGCACCGATGAGAGTATGCACCTCGTCAATTACCAAAATTACGTTCCCCGCCGAACGAATTTCGTCCATGATTTTTTTGAGGCGTTCTTCAAATTCACCGCGATACTTAGTACCAGCTACTAATAATCCAATATCGAGAGTGACTACGCGCTTTTCTTCTAGGATGTCTGGTATATCTTTATTAGCAATGCGAGATGCTAACCCTTCAGCGATCGCTGTTTTACCAACGCCGGGTTCGCCAATTAATACAGGGTTGTTTTTTGTCCGACGACCCAATATTTGAATTACCCGCTCAATTTCTTTGGCACGACCAACCACGGGATCGAGCTTGCCGTCTGCTGCCATTTGCGTCAAGTTTGAACCAAATTCATCTAGTGTAGGTGTTTTGGTGCGTCCTGATGGCGATCCGGCATTAACTTCGGCTGTTTCTCCTAGCATCCGAATTACTTGGGTGCGAACTTTCGATAAGTCTACCCCTAAGTTTTCTAATACTCTAGCGGCTACCCCTTCTCCTTCGCGGATTAAGCCGAGGAGCAAGTGTTCTGTGCCAATATAATTGTGTCCTAACTGTCGTGCTTCTTCTAGAGATAGTTCTAGAACTCGCTTTGCGCGTGGTGTAAATGGTATTTCTACCGCCACAAAGCCCGAACCACGACCGATAATTTTTTCAACTTCAATCCGAGCATCTTTGAGATTTACACCCATCGATCTCAGAACTTTTGCGGCTACGCCCGTCCCTTCGCCGATCAGACCCAGGAGGATCTGTTCTGTTCCTACGAAGTTGTGACCCAGGCGGCGGGCTTCTTCCTGGGCCAGCATGATCACCTTAATGGCTTTTTCTGTGAAGCGTTCAAACATAGCGTTTTGGGTTCCCCTGAGTCCTGCCAGTACGCTGATTTTAGCACAGGCTAGATTTCTGGCTGTCTTATGATAATAGCTACAACCAGTACGGTTTTCCCCACTCTTAGGAAACAATTTTTATTTTTTTGTAAAAGTATGCTGTTCTAAATAATTTTTATAAGTATAAGTTCCTATTACCCTAAGTTAGAGTAGCAGCGATCGCCCTTTGGGGCAACAAAAATCGCAAATAAGCCATACTTAAAGACATCTAGGCGTTTCCAGGCTGGATTGCTATGACTATTACTACCTACAAATGGACAATTGAACGCTACCATCAAGCTATCGCTGCGGGGCTTTTTGAGAACGAATCTGTTGAGCTATTGCGCGGAGATATTATAGTTATGCCCCCAGAAGGTGAAGTCCACGCCTACTACAACAGCGAAGTTGGGGATTATTTGCGGACATTACTAGGCTCAAGGGTTAAAATCCGCGAAGCGCACCCCATTACCCTCGCCAATAACTCCGAACCTATCCCAGATTTAGCGATCGTCAAACCACTAGGAGCAGTTTATTTAGAACATCATCCCTATCCCGGAGATATTTTTTGGCTAATTGAGTTTTCCCTTGCTACTCTTAGCAAAGACCTAAATGAGAAAAAAGCGACCTATAGTGAAGCCGGTATCGCCGAATATTGGGTAGTAAATCTTAAGGATAAGCAAGTGTCAGTTTTTCGAGACTTGGAAAACGGGCGCTACATAAAAGAAGAAACATTGACAACTGGTGTTGTGTCGCCTCAAGCCTTTCCTGATGTCCAAATCCAGGTAAAACGATTGATAAATCAATAGGTATTTGAAATTTAAGCTAATTGCTTTCAAACTCTATCCAATCAAAGTAAATGAGATACGGACTGAGATAGGAATACTTTTTCTGTCATAATATATCTTGTGAGAGTGGATACCCAACCATACTACGTGCAATATTTGAACACAATAAAGGGCGATCGCATTTATCTTGTAATAATTGTCGCGCTTGCTTGTGAAAGTGCAAAGTCTTATACTTAACAAGCTGCAACTAATGCACTTTTAATTGGTAGCCTGTAGTTGTGACAATGCGCGATCGCACGTTTTGCCGCCAAGTCTTTAAATTCTGGATAAATTCGCTTTCTTGTAAGCCGCCGCGCCACAAAATTAGCGCGTCTTCCCCGGTGTCGCAGTAGTAGCGCTTCCTAATTCCTGCCGTTTTAAACCCAAATTTTTGATAGAGTGCGATCGCGCCTTTATTAGAAGTACGTACTTCTAAACTTGCTCGTTCTAATCCCCGCCTTTGGGCAGAAGTAAGTAGTGTTAATAATATAAATTGCCCGAAACCTTGACTTTGGTAGCGGGGATGCACTGCCAAAATTGTAATATGAGCTTCATCAACAATTGACCATAAACAGCCCATACCTACTAATAAAGGCGGATTGCCAGGGAAGGATAAACCTAGCAAATCGGTATTAGGGCTATCTATCTCTCGCTCGTAGCCGTCTAGCGTCCACAAACCGCCAAAGCATAGCAAGTCTAGTTCTACTACGGCTTTGAGCATTTGAGTTGTAATTGGTTTAAGTTCTAATAAATTCACACGAGTTATTGGTACGAGCGCTTAGTACACTAGAAACTAACAACTAATTTCTGTCATCAATTCCCACAAGGAATATTTTGTAAATTATGATATCTACGTTTCACCCAGTAGAAAGCAAAAATTCTGGCACTGGTTATTTACCCAATTCAAATAATACTCTAGTAAAATCTCCTAACCAAGAATTATTACCCCTTACAGCTAAAGTTAACGACAAAGATGCTCTAGAAATTGGCGGTTGCGATGTTCCAAGCCTTGTAGAACAATTTGGTTCGCCACTATATATTTTAGACGAAGAAACTCTCCGCACTGCTTGCCGTCAGTACAAACAAGCCATGGAGCGTTATTATCCGGGCGAGTCGCAGGTACTATATGCTTCCAAAGCTTGGAGTTGTTTAGCGGTATGCGCGATCGCATTTTCTGAAGGTTTGGGCATTGATATAGTATCGGGGGGCGAACTTTATACCGCATTAAAAGCTGGAGTCACACCCGATAAACTTTATTTGCATGGCAATAACAAATCTGTACAAGAATTAAAGGAAGCGATCACATCAGGTTGTGCGATCGTGGTAGATAATTGGCAAGAATTGCACAATTTAGTAGCTATAGCCGATCCTGCCCGGATTATGCTGCGGTTGACTCCTGGGATTGAATGCCATACTCACGAATATATCCGCACGGGACACTTAGACAGCAAATTTGGTTTCGATCCCAATCAACTAGACGAAGTATTTGCTTTTGTAAGTCAGCAAGAATGCTTAAATTGCGTTGGATTTCACGCTCATATCGGTTCGCAGATTTTTGAGCGCCAACCTCATCAAGACTTAGGTGCAGTGATGGTGCAGTGGATTAAAAAAGCGGCGGATTACGGGCTAAAAATTAGCGAATTAAACGTTGGCGGCGGTTTAGGTATACGTTATACCGAGTCTGACGATCCACCAAGTATTGACCAATGGGTGCAAACTATTTGTCACGGCGTAAAAGATGCTTGCGTAAATGAAAACTTACCTTTACCTAAATTATTATGCGAACCAGGGCGAAGTCTGGTTGGTTCTGCTTGCATCACAGCTTATACTATCGGCTCGTCGAAAGTAGTTCCCGAAATTCGGACTTATATCGCTGTAGACGGAGGTATGTCTGATAATCCTCGTCCGATTACTTACCAATCTGTTTATCGCGCCGTAATTGCCAACAAAATGTCTGCACCTTTAACACTAACGGTTACAGTGGCTGGAAAACACTGCGAATCTGGCGATATTTTAATCAAAAACGCCGCTTTGCCCCCTACCAACCCCGGAGATATTCTCGCTGTCATGGCGACAGGTGCGTACAATTACAGCATGGCATCTAACTACAATCGCTTGCCTCGTCCGGCGGCAGTATTGGTTAGCAATGGCGAAGCAAATTTAATTTTGCAGCGCGAAACTTACCAAGATTTAATTCGCTTTGACCAATTGCCAGAACGATTGAGCAATCAATAATAAGTACAGGTATTATTTACCAATACTCCCTTTAACCCCCACTGATTCCCTAAAACACAAAGGTTAACTTGCAACTAATGAGAGATTTGTGGAAGCAATGGCTGACAAACTTAGGCTGGGTGCAGCCGTTGTTGCTTCAAACTCTTGATTTGGGCTTGGTGTTGGCGCTCACCTATATGGTGCTAGTAATTGTTGGCGAACGCCGAACTTTGTGGATGGTGCGGGGATTTATTATTTTAATTCTCGCCTCCGCTTTAAGCGCTTACTTACGTTTGCAACTATTAAATTTTGTTTTAGAAAAGTTAGTAGTCGGTTCGGCGGTAGCAATGGCGGTGGTGTTTCAGTTAGAGTTTCGGCGATTTTTGGAGCAATTGGGGCGGGGAGAATTTAAACAGTTGTTGCAACCTGCTACGAGCATTGCTTTTAAGCCAAATAGCGTCGTTGATGAAATTGTTGATGCGGTTAAAGAATTGTCGCAAAACCGCATCGGCGCTTTACTAATTTTAGAAACCGATAGCCCTCTAGACGATCGCTATTTTTCTGTACCGGGAGTTAAGCTGAATGCAGAAATTTCTAAGGAACTATTGCAGACAATTTTTCAGCCAAAAACCTTATTGCACGATGGCGCAACCTTGATTCGCGGTTCGAGAATTATGGCATCGGGGGTAATACTGCCCCTTTCTGAGCGCACGGCTTCCCGGCAGCTAGGAACCCGTCACCGGGCGGCGATGGGCATTACCGAGCGGGTAGAAAATTGCGTTTGTGTTGTGGTATCTGAAGAAACAGGTTCAATATCTTTAGCAGAACGGGGAATACTAAATAGACCCCTTACCAGCAGTAAACTAAAGGAACTATTGGAGGCGAGATTTTCGCCTGTAGTGGAACGAGAAGCTGTGGCTCCTAGTCTACGAAGTTTGGGGCATCAAATTATTACTAGAGGGAAACTTCTAACTTCACGTTTACTCGGTCTACCATCATCAGCATCTCGAAAGAAAAAATGAAAACGCCAATATTGCAACAATTGCCCCCAGATTTAACTCTAGAACGTCTGCCCAAGCACGTAGCGGTAATTATGGATGGAAATGGTAGATGGGCTAAAAATAAAGGTTTACCACGCATTATGGGGCATAAAAAAGGCGTAGATGCCCTAAAGGATCTGTTGCGCTGTTGTAAAGATTGGGGCATTAAGGCACTGACAGCTTATGCTTTTTCTACGGAAAATTGGAGCAGACCGTTAGAGGAAGTAGATTTTTTGATGACTTTGTTTCAAAGAGTGTTGCGTCAAGAACTGCGGGAAATGATGCAAGAAAACGTCCAAATCCACTTTGTAGGCAAATTAGACGCTTTGCCCCACTCTCTGCAAGTGGAAATTGAGCGCTCGATGAATGAAACTCAGCACAATCAAGATATTCAATTTACCGTAGCGACAAACTACGGCGGTAGGCAGGAGATTATAGAGGCGACAAAAGCGATCGCTCTTTTAGTTCAGCAAGGTAAAATTGAACCCCAAGATATTGATGAGGCATTGTTTTCAAGTCATCTATACACGGCGGGAAGAAGCGACCCCGATTTAGTAATTCGTACCAGTGGCGAAATGCGAATTAGTAATTTTTTACTTTGGCAAATGGCTTACTCAGAAATCTACGTCACCGATACCTTGTGGCCCGATTTTGACCGCGTAGAGTTTCACCGAGCTTTAGCTAATTATCAACAGCGCAATCGCCGATTTGGCAAAGTGTAAATCAAAACTTACGATTATTCGATCCAAGCCCAAAATGTTTTTAATGTAAAACCATTTCAGTTTTTGCGATTAGTCTAGATAAGTTTAGAAAGTCTTTTTTATCTCCTTATATCTCAAGAGTAGGAGTTGGAGAATCAGAATATCTAACTAGCGTAATGCTCTCATTAGTTAAAAAGACTGTACCGAGCGCACAAATCGTTGTAAATGCTTACTTTCTAATTCCAAAACCCGGCGGGCAAAATCTGGGTCTTGGTCGAGTAAGTCGTCAAAGGCATCGATGGAATAGCTAAAATTCGAGTAGTTTCGCTATCTGCAACAATTGTATTTTCTGAGTTACTGTGTGCTAAAACTTCTAACTCGTCTAGGGTTTGCCCAGGACGAACCTGCTCGATACGAGCTAAACCGCCCGTTTGATAGTGAATCTTGGCATCCCCTTCAATTAATAGCAATAATTCTCTACAGGTATCCCCCGCTTCTGTAATTGTCTGACCCATAGAATAGTTTTTTACCGTCACTCGGTCGGCTAGGGCGATTAGAGTTTCACTTCGCATCCGGTGAAAAAAATTGCTGTTGTATAAATAAACTAACTTTTCTAGAAGTGGAAATTCGCTCAGAGATGAGCTTGGTGAAGATAGTATCTTTTTAGCGGTTTCTTGGATTAAAGCAGAACTAGAGTTGGAATGCTGATGGAGGGCGATCGCCGCGCCGCGTGGATCTAGTTGAGAAATTATATGGGTATGACCAAAATTTAATGTAAGGATTCAGCAAGAGTAAACCCATAGCGATTAATTTTTGACCAGAATTGCTGCCATCGACCTTGGGTGTAAGTTAAGGTTCGCAGGCTTAAGGCAATCTCAGC
>JAHHGY010000050.1 GCA_019359635.1 Chroococcus sp. CMT-3BRIN-NPC107 | reverse complement strand
AGCACGTCATTATTTTCTAGCTCAGGACACACCAACGAAAAATCTTTGAGCTGCACAAAACTTAATTCCCTTCTTGGCAACAATCTCTAATTTCCACTACTCTCAGCCTTAACTGAACCGTATTGCACTTTAACTATTCCTGCTACAAGACTAACAATCGGTAATGCACTCAATACTGCGGAAGTAACTCTTTCAGACCAACCCGACGCCGACTCAACTCCTGGCAATGGGCAAGTTAGTGAGGATGATCGCGATAGTGTGACAGTACCGAATCAATCTATAGATTTAGCAGTAACAAAAACAGTCAATAATCCCACGCCTAACATAGGGAGTAACGCAACCTTCACTATTACAGTTACCAATCCTGCTGCGTCTACAACTGCTGCTACAAATATTACCTTGTCTGATATTTGGCCTCAAGGGTTAACTTATCAGTCCGATACAGTATCTACAGGTACATACAATAGTGGCAGTGGAGTCTGGAGCATTGCTAGTCTAAATCCTGGAGTCACAGCTACCTTAACAATTACAGCTACAGTAACAACTCTTGGTGCAAAAACAGATACGGTCCAAATAAGCAATTTAGACCAAACAGATCCAAATTCAAATAACGATAGTAGTAGTGCTACTGTCACCCCCGTGGCGATTCCCCCAAACTTGCTTCTAGTTAAACGCGTCACTGTAATTAACGGTGTAGATATAACAGGGTTTCAAGATGGGATAAATACTCCCAGCGATCCTAACAATGTGGGAACTAAAGCTGCTGAGGATAACGATCCTCTCTGGCCTTCTCCAACTACAACATCTTTGCGTGGTGCAATTCACAGCAATACGATCGCACCAACGGTTAATTTAAAGTCTGGTGATGAAGTGGAATATACAATCTACTTCCTCAATAATGGGGCATCCCAGGCAAGCAATGTCAGTGTTTGCGACTTTGTACCAGCAAACCAAACTTATGTAGGTACGGGCTATAATATTTTATCTATTAGTGCCGATGTTGGAGGATTTTCCGGCGCAAATTACGGTATTACGGTTTTAGCTGCTAATGGTGCTACCCCAGTAAAAGCTACAAATGCTGGTGATGGCGATCGCGGTCAATATTATAACTCTAGTTTTCCCGCCTCTTGTACAGGCACAAATACAGGTAGAGGTGCGGTAGTAGTAAATATAGGTAACGTTCCCCATGCGACAGGTGCGGGTACGCCAGCTAATTCTTATGGATTTATCCGCTTCAAAGCCAAAATTGATTAGTTTTTATCCCTGTCATAACTAAAAAGCTTTATGGTGGAAAAGTTAGAATTTAGCTGACTATTCTTTACTTTTAACCATGCCATATTCTTATTTTGATTCGGACAATAACAGTCACAAGTCTTTTGAGTTACCCGGCGCGAAACCCCACTACAACCCCGATCGCCCCGGACAAGTTGAGCATATTTTTTTAGACCTCAATCTAGATATTCCTAACCAAAGTTACACCGGAACTTGCGCGATCGCTCTTAAACCAATAACTACGGGAATTAACCATTTGTCTTTGGATGCTGTTAACTTAAATATTCAATCGGTGGAAATTGACGGGACATCGCAAAACTTTGAATACGATGGTTCTAAGTTAGATATTCGTTTAGAACCAGCAACGGAAGCGGGGAAAGTAATAAAAATTGCGATCGCTTATTTTGTGGAAAAACCCCAACGGGGACTTTACTTTATTACTCAGTGCGAACATTATCCCCAAAAACCAACCCAAGTTTGGACGCAAGGAGAAGATGAAGATTCGCGGTTTTGGTTTCCTTGTTTCGACTACCCAGGACAACTAGTTACTTCAGAAATTAGAGTCCGAGTTCCTAAGTCTATGCGGGCTATTTCTAACGGGCGATTGATTGAAACTCAAGAAGACGGCGACGCAAAGATTTATCACTGGTTGCAAGAAGAAGTTCACCCAACTTATTTAATGACTTTAGCAGTAGGAGATTTTGCCGAGATTGAAGACAAATGGCATGATATTCCCGTAACTTACTACGTCGAAAAAGGTAGAGAAGAAGACGCACGGCGCAGCATGGGTAAAACTCCCCGAATGATTGAGTTTTTTAGCGAAAAGTACGGCTATTCTTACCCTTTCCCCAAATACGCTCAAGTCTGCGTTGATGACTTTATTTTTGGCGGGATGGAAAATACTTCTACAACGTTGCTAACCGATCGCTGTTTATTGGACGAAAGAGCAGCTTTAGATAATCGCAATACTGAAAGTTTAGTTGCTCACGAACTCGCTCATCAATGGTTTGGTGACTTGGTAGTTATTAAACATTGGTCGCACGCTTGGATTAAAGAAGGGATGGCTTCTTATTCTGAAGTTATGTGGACGCAGGAAGAATATGGTAGCCAAGAAGCTGCTTATTACCGTTTACTCGAAGCCCGTAACTATTTAGCCGAAGATAGCAGCCGTTACCGTCGCCCGATTGTTACCCATATTTACCGCGAAGCAATTGAGTTATACGATCGCCATCTCTACGAAAAAGGTGCTTGCGTGTACCATATGATTCGCGCTTTATTGGGTGACGATTTATTTTGGCAAGCAATTCATACTTTTGTTCGAGACAACGCCCACAAAACTGTAGAAACTATCGACTTATTACGCGCCATTGAAAAAGCTTCCGGGCGCAACTTGCTATTTTTATTCGATCAATACGTTTATCGCGGCGGACATCCCGATTTTAAAGTTGCTTACTCTTGGGATGCTGACAGCAAACTCGCCAAAGTTACCGTAACTCAAACCCAAGTTAAAGAAGGTAGCAATACAGATTTATTCGATTTAAAAATTCTGATCGCCTTTGGTTACAGCAAAGACGAATTTAAAACCTTCCCCGTGCGAATTTTTGAGCGAGAACAAAGTTTTTACTTCCCCTTAGCCGAAAAGCCCCAATTTGTTAGCTTTGACGCGGGAAATAACTACTTAAAAACTGTAACTTTAGAGTACGCTTTGCCAGAATTACAAGCACAGTTGCAATTTGACCCAGATCCCGTTTCGCGGATTTATGCTGCTATTGCGATCGCCCTTAAAGGCGGATTAGAAGCAGTTAAGGCACTCTCCAATGCTTTAAAGAACGATGAGTTTTGGGGTGTAAGAGTTGAAGTTGCTAAAAATTTAGCTGACATTAAGCTAGACCAAGCTTTTGATGGTTTGGTGGCAGGTTTGCAAGACGAAAATGCTTTAGTTCGTCGGGCGGTAATTGAAGCTTTAGCGCAAATAAGAACTAAAGCTAGTTACAAAGCAATTAAACCCTTTGTCAAAGATGGAGATCCTAGCTACTACGTAGAAGCGGCGGCGGCTAGGGCGATTGGCGCGATCGCATCAATAGATTTTGACGAGGAATCAAAAGAGAAAAAAGCTATTAAACTGCTGAATACTGTATTAGAAGAAAAAGCAGGTTGGAACGAAGTTGTGCGATCGGGCGCAATTGCTGGCCTAAGTCAGTTAAAAACTTCTGCTGAAGCCTTAGATATCATCTTGCAATATACCAAAGCGGGAGTTCCTCAAGCTTTGCGTTTAGCGGCTATTCGGGCATTAGGTAGCATCTCGGCGGGTCAAACTCCGGTTAACTTAGAACGAATATTAGAACGTTTAGACGGGTTATCGCTAGAAACGTTTTTCTTAACTCAAGTTTCGGTAGTTGTAGCTTTAGGACAAATGGAAACCATCAAAGCGGTGTCTATTTTGAACGCTTTAGCCAATCAAACCCCCGATGGTAGAGTACGGCGCATGGCTGAGGAAGCGGTGCAACAAGTACAAGCAAAATCTGGTTCAATGCAAGCAACAAAACAACTGCGGGAGGAACTCGATCAGCTAAAAAAAGACAATCAGCAACTCAAAAGCCGCTTAGAAACTTTGGAGGCTAAGTCAGTTAGTAGTTAAACGATGAATCTCTAAGCGCGATCGCGCTAAATCTTCCTGTCTAATGAACTATTTTCGTAGAGTTGCGATCGCTCAATTTCTTAAATTCAATTAGCAATGATTGACAACATCTCCAAATTTCTCATTGAGCAGTACAGCACCGATTTTGCCGCTTGGTTATTAGGAGAAGCGATCGCTCTAACTACCATCAACCCTACCGAACTCAATGTAGAACTAATCAGGGCAGATTCAGTAATGTTACTGCAATCAAGTCAAATTATTCTCCATACTGAGTTTCAGACTGTGGGCGACGAAACAATGCCTTTTCGGATGGCAGATTATTATTTGCGCTTAAAACGCAAGTTTCCAGAGCGAGATATTCAACAAGTAGTAATCTATCTCAAACACACAAGTTCGGATTTAGTCAGACAAACAAGCTATCAAACCCCCGTAATGACTCACCAGTTTAGAGTAATTCGGATATGGGAAGAACCAGTAGAGGTATTCTTAAGTACACCAGGACTACTACCTTACGCAGTATTGAGTCGAGCTACAGATAAGGCAAGGGTGTTAGCGCAGGTAGTGCGGAAGTTAGAACAGATCGCAGACTCTAGAGAACAGAGTAATTTAGTAGCGGCAACAAGTATCTTGGCAGGGTTAGAATTAACTGAACAGACGATCCGACAATTGATGAGGAGTCCAGTCATGCGCGAGTCTACAATGTATCAAGCTATTTTACGCGAGGGCGAAGAACGAGGATTAGAACTTGGATTGATAGAAGGTCGCACAGCCGGAGAGAGAGAATTAGTTCTTAAGCAGCTTACTCGTAAGTTGGGTAGCTTATCACCAGAATTAACTGCAACAGTAAGCAATCTAACTCTAGAAAGATTAGAGGCTTTGGCAGAAGATTTGTTAGATTTTACCAGCGCGGCGGATTTAGAATCTTGGTTAGACTAATTGATTTAAATAACGCCTAATTTTTGCGAATTGATAAGGAGTCCAACGATCGCACGAGTTGTACAATGTATCAAACTATAAACTAGATGCTTCTATTGCTGTATCAGCTAAAAGTGCAGCCGTTGAATTATTAACATTAATCCAATCCAAGATATTTTTAGCTTTCGCCGTATCAGAGTTATATTGCAATGCTCCAGAATCATTTTTTTAATACAGCAATCAATACTAGCTCGGTAGACTCAAGTAAACTCATAGGTATTTGTTACTTTTCTTATAAATACTTTGTACTTTTAAATACTATAATTAAGAAAAAGATATAAATGAGTGGTTGTAACTAAAAAAGCTATTTAGTTTTAGATAAAAAACCACAATAAAAGTACAATTCTCAGCTTGAGAGGCAGATCGAGGCGTGGGTCAGTATCAACTTGGTCAAGAAAATCGACGCTACAATCCTGAAGCGTTAGTAAAATATTATCGTTTCCGTCCTTGGCTAGTATGGGGGCGGATTTTAACTATTATTTGGTTTTTTTCGGGCTTTATATTGGGGATGAAGTGGGATGAATGGCTGGGAAAAGCCGACGAAAATCAGCCCAGACGCGCAACTCAACTAAGAAAAATAATTACGCACTTAGGTCCAACATTTATTAAAGTCGGTCAAGCTCTATCAACCCGCCCGGATTTAATTAGAAAAGACTTTTTAGAAGAACTAATTAAGCTGCAAGATCAGCTACCACCTTATAGTAATGCGATCGCTTTTCAAACTATAGAAAAAGAATTAGGTCGCCCTCTAGAAGAAATCTACAGCGAAATTACCCCCAATCCTGTAGCGGCGGCTAGTTTGGGACAAGTATATCAAGCCCGGTTGCACACTGGCGAAGAAGTAGCGGTAAAAGTTCAACGTCCAAATTTGCGCCCAGTTTTAAATCTAGACTTGTATCTAATGCGGTGGGCGGCTGGATGGCTTGCGCCTTGGCTTCCTCTCAATCTCGGTCACGATTTGCAAATAATTGTCGATGAATTTGGGACAAAGTTATTTGAGGAAATTGATTACTTTAACGAAGGACGCAACGCCGAGAAATTTGCAACCAATTTCCGCGACGATCCCCGCGTTAAAGTTCCGGCAATATATTGGCGCTATACAAGCGATCGCGTTTTAACTTTAGAGTGGATTAACGGCTTCAAACTTACCGATACCTCCCGAATTAAGCAAGCGGGACTCGACCAAAATAAAATTATCGAAATAGGGGTAACTGCGGGACTGCAACAGTTGCTAGAACATGGATTTTTTCACGCCGATCCTCACCCAGGAAACTTATTTGCTACTCAGAGCGGGCAGATGGCGTATATTGACTTTGGGATGATGGATCAGTTAACTGAGGAAATGAAAGAAACCTTGGTAGATGCGTTAGTCCATTCCGTCAATCAAGACTATACCGAGTTAGCAGAAGATTACGTTAAGTTAGGCTTTTTAGCGCCAAACACCGATATTCGTCCAATTGTTCCTGCTTTAGAAGCAGTCCTCAAAAATGCGATCGGCGAAAGTGTCAGCAAGCTAAACTTTAAAACAATTACAGACTCCTTCTCAGAGTTGATGTATGAGTATCCTTTCCGCGTACCAGCAAAGTTTGCTCTAATTATTCGCTCTTTGGTGACGCAAGAAGGAATTGCTTTGAGCTTAAATCCAGACTTCAAAATTGTTGAAGTTGCTTATCCCTATATCGCCAAGCGCTTGTTAAAGGGAGAAACACCCGGACTGCGGCGACGGTTACTGAACTTATTGTTTAAAGATGGTAAGTTTCAATGGGAAAGATTAGAAGATTTAATTGCGATCGCCCGTGCAGATAATAGTTTTGACTTACTACCTACAGCGCAGATGGGTTTACAGTATTTACTATCCGAGGAAGGACAGTATTTGAGACAGCAATTACTCATTGCTTTAACCGAAGACGATCGCCTACACACCGCAGAAGTGCAAAGGTTGTGGAATTTAGTTAAAGATGAATTGCAGCCAAATCGAATATTTGACGTAGCCATAGGTGCTTTAAACGATTTTTCTAAAGAACGCACCGCCGCCTTTTTACCTGTTTTTAACGCTTTCAACGGCAAGTAATCCTAAAATAACCTCTATTTATAAGTAGAGGTTATCCCACGAAATCACCTACTACAAAATACTATGTATTACTATCCCGAACCGCCTTATTTTTTAATGTTTGCTGGATTTGCGATCGCCCTAGCGGCGGGAACGGCGTTTGCCGCGACTCTAAAACTAATTGTGGCAAAATGGTCAAGCGATCGCGCGGCGGCGGCTAAGGCTCAATTACCCACCGCACAATTGATTATTCCCTACTTGGGTATCAATGCTGGAATCTTATTATTTTTGGCTGCGGGGTTAGAAATTTTTGGTTTTCCTAGTTGGTTAGCAACGGCTACGGCTGCACCTTTGACTTTATTAATCGGTTTGCTAGTGTGGTATCAGTTAGGTAGTATGTTGTCTTTTGTAGAAAAGAAAGGCTTTGAATCGTTGGATTTAGATTCTTGGCGCTAATTAGGTAATTTATGCAAGTTATTCGCATTCCCGTACTTACAGACAATTACATTTTTCTACTACACGATCACATCAAAAATATTGCGGCGGTTGTAGATCCAGCGATCGCCGAACCTGTAATAGAACAACTGCAACAACTAGACGCTAAATTAGTTGCAATTTTCAATACTCACCATCACCACGATCATGTCGGTGGAAATCAGCAACTAATCAAAAGTTTTGACAATGTTGTAGTTTATGGCGGAGTTGAAGATCGCGGTAGAATACCCGGACAGCAGGTTTTTTTAAAAGAAGGCGATTGCGTTACTGTTGGCAATCGCACTGGAGTTGTCTTTTTTGTTCCCGGACATACCCGCGCCCATATAGCCTACTATTTCCCCGCCACACCTACAGAATCAGGGGAGTTATTTTGCGGTGATACATTATTTGCTGGTGGTTGCGGAAGATTATTTGAAGGTACGCCAACGCAGATGTTAGAGTCTTTAACCAAGCTCCAAGCTTTACCCGATGATACGCGGGTATGGTGCGCCCATGAATACACTTTAAATAACCTCAAATTTGCGCTAACGGTAGATAGTAACAACCCTGAATTAAAAACTCGTTTTACCGCCGCCCAAGCCGCCCGTAGCCGCAACGAATCGACAATTCCTTCTGATTTGGGGTTAGAAAAGCGGACAAATCCATTTTTACGTTGGAATCAACCAGCATTACAAACAGCCGTTGATAGTAGCGATCCAGTCCAAACTTTTGCTAGGCTGCGCGGAATGAAAGACAGATTTTAAAAGCAATCAACTAAGTTTTAGCGAATTTTTAGCTAACCACTCTGATATAGATTTTTGCGTTTCCTCACCTCCTGCTAAACGAGTCATCACTAAAACTGCTTCCATTTCTGGAACTTTAAGCAGAAATCCGTTCAAATAGAGAAACGTAAGTATAGAAACAAAAGCCACCCTTTTATTACCGTCTACAAAAGCATGATTTTTAGCAAAAGCGTAACCATAAGCCGCAGCCACATTAAACATAGTAGCTGTATTATCGTAAGCAAACAAATGTCTAGGTCTAGCACAACTGGCTGCTAACATATTTTCATCTCGAATACCTGATAGCCCCCCATGCAAAGATATTTGATCTTCATGGAAGGCTTTTACCATTCGCTCGTTGAGCCAAGATGGTTCATTCACTTAGCAAGTTCACGTAGAGCATTTTTGTATAAGCCGCTTACTTCTTTATAGGCTTCCATTGCTTTTTCAAACTCAGGATCGTAAGCCGTAAGCTCAACACCATAAGCTGTTTCTCTAACAAATACGCGATCGCCTTCGCCTACATTTAGTTTTTGTAACATCTCTTTAGGGAATGTTGTTCCTAGTGAATTACCAACTTTCCGAATATTTAAGGAGGTCCACATGATATTTTCACCAAGCTCTCAGTAATACAAATGTAATAACATTTTTGAAGATTGTCAAGTCAGGTATTTTTTCGAGTTGCGTAAGCTACGGTTAAAGGCATACTAAGTTATGTGAGTGTTCAAACATAGGGTCTATTATTTCCTAAAAACTCCGACGGTTAAGTAATCGCTAGCTTTTTGAACGCCAGCATGAAATATTTTTGGAAACGTTTTTGTTACTGCTTGACTTTCAATTAGTTCACAAGCTACATCACCTATTGGTAAAGCTAAAAATTCATCAACTGTTAGCTTTTTGGTTGCCTAAATCATAATGTTAATGCTGTCAAATAGCTTAGTAGTTGCGATCGCATCCTATATTTGGGTAAAATCATAGATTCGACCACAGATAATTTAAACTTTACAGGTAAGATTATGGCAAAGCGCGTACAGTTAGTTTTAAATAAAGATGTTAGCAAACTCGGAAAGGTAGGCGATTTAGTTGAAGTAGCTCCTGGTTATGCTCGTAACTACTTAATTCCGCAAAAAATGGCTGTTCATGCTACGCCGGGGATTCTCAAGCAAGCCGAACGCCGTAAAGAACAAGAACGTTTGCGTCAAGAAGAACTCAAGCAAGTAGCAATAGGCTTGAAAGCTACTTTAGAAAAAGTAGGCAGTTTTACTATAGCTAAACAAGTTGGTGAAGGTGAATCGATTTTTGGTACGGTAACAGATCGTGAAGTTGCAACTTTAATTCAAGGCGCGATCGCCCAAGAAGTAGATCGTCGCGGTATTACACTACCCGATATCAGCAAAACTGGTACTTATACGGCTCAAGTCAAGCTTCACCCAGAAGTTACAGCTTCAATAGATATTCAAGTAGTAGCCGAATAAAATATCACTCCCCTCTCTTTTATTGCTTGGGGGAGGAAACCATCCCCCTAACTTTCCGCCCTCTTTTATAGCAGTCACTTATCATAGTTAATAGGCGATCGCTCTTAATAAAAACCTAAGAGAGGGAAACTGCCCTAAATTTTAGCTTTGTTGAATTTATGTTGGAACAACTCAACTTTCAAGGCTTGGGCGACTTACCCCCGCAAAATATTGAAGCAGAAGAAGCGGTTTTAGGCGGAATTTTGCTAGATCCTGAAGCAATTAGCCGCGTGAGCGATCGCTTATTACCAGAAGCATTTTATATTAGCGCTCACAAAGAAATTTATTCTGCTGCTTTAAAACTGCAAAACCAAGGTAGACCTACTGATTTACTTAGCCTCGCAAGTTGGTTGACTGACAACGATTTGTTAGCAAAAATTGGCGGCAAAAGTAAGCTAGTACAACTGGTAGATCGCACTGTATCAGCGATCAATATTGACTCTTTGGCAACGCTGGTAATGGACAAATACCTGCGGCGAAAGCTGATTCAAGCGGGTAATGAAATTGTCCAACTCGGCTATCAAACAGAAACCGAACTACCGATAGTTCTCGACAGAGCCGAACAAAAAGTTTTTAATATTACTCAAGACAGACCCCAGCAAGGTTTGATAGCAATTGGCGATACTTTAGTAGACACCTTTCAAGACTTAGAAAACCGCGATCACGACCAAGCTTTACCAGGTATTTTGTCTGACTTCTACGATTTGGATGCGCTAACAAGTGGCTTCCAGAAATCGGATTTAATTATTGTCGCTGCGCGTCCAGCAATGGGTAAAACGGCTTTATGCTTAAATATTGCCAGAAATGTTGCTAGTCGTTACAAAATGCCTGTAGCTCTTTTTAGTTTAGAAATGTCCAAAGAGCAGTTAGTACAGCGTTTACTAGCTAGTGAGGCAGGAATTGAAAGCCAAAGAATGCGAAGCGGGAGAATTAGTCAAAATGAGTGGGAACAATTAAGTAGAGCTTTTGGCAACTTATCTCAATTACCCATCTATATAGACGATACGGCGAATATGACAGTTATGGAAATGCGTAGCCAAGCCCGTCGTTTGCAAGCAGAGAGAAATAGCGAACTTTCCTTAATTGTGATCGATTATTTGCAGCTAATGGAAAGCAGTAGCAGCGATAACCGGGTGCAAGAATTATCAAAAATTACCCGTAGTCTCAAAGGTTTAGCCCGTGAATTGAAAGTTCCGATCATTGCGCTATCTCAACTCAGTCGGGGTGTAGAGTCTCGCACTAACAAGCGCCCTTTGCTTTCCGATTTACGAGAATCTGGCTCTTTAGAACAAGATTCTGACTTAGTATTAATGATTTATCGGGATGATTACTACAATAGCGATTCTCCCGATCGCGGAGTGACAGAAATTATTGCCGCCAAGCATCGAAATGGCCCTACAGGTACAGTTAAACTGCTTTTTAACCCGCAATACACCCAGTTTTTAAACTTTAAGAGGTAATGGGCGGGCGGTTTCTTAGTTTAGAAATTAGAGGAAACACCAACCCGGAAAGTTAAACCAGGGTGATAAATGCGATTGGATTTTTCGTACTGTACGTCTGCTAAGTTTTCTAAGTAAAGCGTCAAGCCAATATTGCTGTATACAGGTACTCGCGCCGATAAGTCTAGATTGAGGAAAGAAGGGGAAAAATCTGTAGGGCTTTCTCCAGGGTTGTTAAAGAAGGCTCGACGCGCTCCCCCAAAGTAACTAGCATATAAATTGAATTGCCAGCCTCCCGAACCATAACCAAAGCCTAGTTGCGCTACGGAGTAAGGGACTAGACCTAATTGTAACCCTTCCTCCGCGCCAGATTTGATTTTTGCATCGGTATAAGTGTAGTTGAGAAACGTTGACCATCGGGGGCTAATTTGCCACTTTAGCGCCGCTTCTAAACCATTAGTTTTGACAAGCCCAATATTTGCCCACTGACCGTTTTGAATGCCTAGGCGACTGCTCAAACTACTACCGAAGTAAGTAAACTGTCCAGTTAAACTCGGAGAGATTTGCACGTCTACTCCTGCAGTCCAAGAAGATCCGGTTTCTGGCTCTAAATCGGGGTTGGGTAGCCAGTTGTGAACGGTATCGTAAACATACAACTGATCAGTGCCAGGATTGCGTTGCACTCCTACCCAACTACCACGCAAAGCAATATTGCGACTAGCCGCCCACCGCAAGCCGACGCTGGGGTTTAAGTAGTTGCCAAATTCGCTACTAAAATTTTGTCGCAGTCCCAAATCAGTTTGAAATGTATCGGTAATTCGCCAAGTATTAAGGGCAAATAACGCTGTATGAAACCTGTCTCTAGTTTCTGATTCATTTAACGCCGTGCGATTGGGTGCTGTACTCAATACATCGCCAATTAGATGGTTTGATTGCAAATCTAGTCCCCAACGTAAGGTATTACTTGAAGTTAGTTGCCAATCGTGATCTACTCTAGCAGTAACAGATTGAGAATTGAGCGTTCCGGTGCGGAAAAAGACATTTTGCGTTGGGCCGTAGGTATTAAAGTAATCTTGGTTGTAGGAAAGGGTGGTATTTAAAACCGAGTCATCGCTATTGCCGAGCAGCGTTTTCCAAGATAACCCAACGTTAAATACATCATGGTCTAGGCGATCGCTTTGCAAAGGAAAACCAAAATAGAGCAAACCTCTACGGCTGCTAATTTTGTAAGCATCCAAGCTCAAAGTATTGCGAGAATTTATATCTAGTCCCAAATTGCCGAAATAATTGCTAGTTGCTGTGTCGCCATTAAACAAAAATCCTTCAGCATCTCGATTTACCGAACCTTCCGGCACTCGATAGCGGTTTTCGGCGGAGTATTCTTCGTAGCCAAAGTTGAACCTCAATGAGCCTAAAGAACCGCCATAACTAGCTCGATATTGGGATTGCTCAAAATCGCCATACTCTGCCAAGCCGTTGAAAGTAGGGATTTGTTGCCCTTGCTTTGTAACAATATTAATAACTCCTCCAAAGGCTTCCGAACCATACAAAGTAGAACTTGTCCCGCTAGACAATTCCACTCGTTCAATTGCCCCTACAGGAATACTATTTAGGTCTGTAGCACCATGATAGGTGTTGATATTAGTATTAATCGGTCTACCATTGAGCAAATACACCGTTTGATTAATAGAGTTGCCGCGAAAGTATGTTCCGGTATGGATATCTGCCCCAAAACCAAAGTCATTAATCGCAAATCCCGGCAATCCCCGCAAAGCTTCTGATAAGCTATTGGGGTTTTGTTGAATTAGTTCTTGTTCGGTAATTTCGTAAACTGGCGCAGAAGTTGGAGCAAAGGTATCTCTTTCTCCTTCTACTTCTACGAGAATTTCATCAGGATCTTCTGTTTGTGTTTCGTCAGGTTCTACGTTGTTAATCTCCGAAGGACTCGCTTGTGTAGAATCGGGTTGCTGAACTAATAATTGAGCGTTAGTAGAGGGAAAAGTTACTTCACTTAACTGGGTAGTTTTTTGGTTGGGTTGAGTGGTGGTAGATTTTAGTTTTTGAATTAATAATTTTTGGCGATCGCTCTTTGTAGCTGATGGATTGATTTGGGAAATCGCATCAGACATCAAACCTAAATTAAATAGAACAAAACTAGGCAAAAGAAAATATAATTTCATATTTAATAAATAGTTATTGACAGCTAGATAATTTTTAACATAGCAAGATTAGATAATTGCTCTACCTATTGCTGTACAAGCTTTAGCGCGAATCATCCCTAATTTTTTATTCAATTAATCAGTGCTTGTATTAAATTAAATAAAGTAGCTGTTAATGTCAAAAGACAGGCTGTCAAACTATCAAGTCTGGTAAGTTGCAAGCTTAGTCTAAATTATTGGTAGCTAAAAAATTTCTTATGGTATGGTTTAAACTTTTGTGACTGCTCCATCTAATCACCGCCCCAAACAACTATCTCTTGGTCCATTAGAGGCAGAAATTTTAGATATAGTTTGGCAATTTGGTTGTGCCACCGTCAAAGACATCCACGATCGCATTTTGTCCGATCCAGATCGAGAATTAGCTTATACTTCAGTAACTACTGTACTAAATCGCTTAACAAAAAAAGGTTGGTTGGCGTGCGATAAAAAAGGTCGGGCGTTTTACTATCGCCCTACAGTCACAAAACAGCAAGCTCAGGCAATAGAAGCCCAAGAACATTTGTACCGATTTTTGGCAGTAGGTAGCCCGGAGATTGTGGCAGCCTTTGCCGATAATTTGGATGCGGCAAGTGTAGATCAGTTAAAAGCAGTAGCCAAACGAATTGACGATGCCCGTAGAGCTAGGGAGCAATAGCGATGCACTTAATAATGATTCTGACAGCTTTAGGTTTAGGTTGGATATTGAGATATCAGTATGCTTTTTATGCTCAAAGCAGTTGGAATCGGCGTTGGCACCAAGTATTATTAATATTTCTTTTGCCGCCCTTACTACTAACAACAACGGCAATTTCTGTACTTTATATGGGAGCCGAGGAAGTACCCATATTTTGGCAGTGGCAGGGACGATTTAGTTATTTAGTTGTCTCAAGTTTGCTGGGATTTGCAGTCATAAGTTTGCTAAGGTTAGCAATTCAAAGCTGGAAGACACAGCAACGCATCCGCACCTGTCCTCAAATTACCTTGCTAGGCAAGCGCAGCCGTCTTGTAACTAATCCACTGCCTTTTAGTGCTTTAGTTGGTTTTTGGCAACCCGAATTGATCATCACTCAAGGTTTGCTAACTACTTTAGATAACGAGCATCTAGAGGCAGTTTTTCAACACGAGCAAGGTCACTACCATTATCGCGATACATTTTGGTTCTTTTGGCTTGCTTGGGTACGTTCTTATACGGCTTGGCTACCTCATACAGAGGCATTGTGGCAAGAGCTACTGTTATTACGGGAATTAAGAGCCGATTATTGGGCGGCTCAAAAAGTCGATCCTCTACTGTTGGCAGAATCGTTGTTGCAGGTAGTAAGTACGGTTTTAGTGCTACCAGATAGTTGCTGTGCGGCTTTTAGCTGTGAGGTGGCGCGCGATCGCACTACCGCTAGAATAGACGCGCTACTAGCTCCCCCATTAAAGGTACAGCCAACTAATTTATGGTCTTGGAGTTGGTTGGTTTTAACGTTACTACCCTTAGTCGCTGTACCGTTTCACACTTGCGCTCATTTGGCTTCTACTGCTCGTTAGGGGTTGATTGCGATTGCTGTCGATGACGCAAAGATTCCCTAAGCTTGCTTTGACTAGGTGCTGTTGTTTGTGGCTGTGATCGCCTAACTCTAGATTGACTTGGCGATGAACTTTGAACTCGCCTTAAACTATTTTGCAATTTTAGTTGCTATTTTTACGCTGTTATTTGTTAACACCTTTTGTGGATTGTATTTAAAACAAACGGCGCGAATTCAAGAATATGGCAGACAGTTAGAGATTACTGCACCGTCGCTTTTACAATCGCTAAGAGGTATCTTATGCGTCTACCCGATGAACCTGAAATGCCAACGCAAATAAGCATTTTACCCACGATCTACGTAATTTTTGCGATCTTGACTTTTTTCATCATTTCTAAGGTGTATTTGACTCGTTCAGAGGGCTTACCAGTCAATTTACCCACCGCCGGAACCGCTCAAAGTCAAAAACATACACTGATCGCAATTACCATAGACGAGCAAGGTAATTTGGCAAAACTTGCGATCGCAACGAAACAACTACAAAGGTACCAGGGCGCACTAGCTACGCCCTAATACACTTAGTTAATTTTTAGTAATTCGACATCAAACACTAGGGTTGCATTGGGAGGAATTACACCACCCGCACCACGAGCGCCATAGCCTAATTCTGGAGGAATAGTTAGCTTGCGGCGATCGCCTACTTTCATTGTGCTAAGTCCTTCATCCCAGCCTTTAATAACTTGTCCCACGCCTAATTTAAACGAAAAAGGCTGACCGCGATCGCGCGAACTATCAAACTTTGTGCCATCTTCTAAAGTTCCGGTGTAGTGAACCACAACGGTTTGACCTGTTTTAGGAGTCGCGCCTGTTCCTTCATTGAGGACAACGTACTTCAATCCAGAATCGGTAGTTACTACTTTGTTATCGTCGTCAGCCATAGTATTCTTGGTAGGTTTTTGTTCAGTTACTTGAGCAATCTGGGGTTGGTTTTGGGTAAGTTTATCTGCACTAGCATTTGGCTGATTTGTAAATTGAGTTACAACCAAAACTACAACACAAACTACTATGACACCAAAACTCACGATAATTTCTCTCAAAATTCTTCCTCCTTAAAATTAAGGAATAGTAGAAAGTGTTACAAACACAACAAATTTTAGTTCACTTGCTAGGAAGAATGCAAACCAGTAGTAGGGAATTAACGCCAAAGCTTGTTTTCTAAGTCTCGCACTTGACGCTCTAGGCGGTCTATACGTCCTCGTAGTTCATCAGTTTCTGACTGACGAGGTACGCCCAAATCTTGCATTACGTTGCGAATTTGTTTTTGCATTTGGATTTCCCAATTTCCCTGTTCCGATTTTAGTTGCTGCATCATATCATCAACAAAAACCTTAGCTTGCTCTGGGTTTAGTTTGCCATCTTTAACTAATTCGTCGCTTGCTTCGCGGATTTTTTCCGCCACTAAAGATGTTGTTCCCACACCAAGCATGACAAGTTGCTGAAGCCAGTTATTATTTTCCATTTTTTGTACCTACTTAAATAAATTGCAATTAAATTACTACAGTGATATGCCAAGTCCCTTGCTACAATTCTATCAATCTGGAAGTTTGGGGGTTGATAGTCTTGCCTCAAAACCCTTTAATAAATATTCGGTAATACCTACTTGCACTAATTGATTTATGAATACATCGCCTTCGCTGCTGGTTGCTCAGATTACCGACACTCATTTATTTGCTGAAGTTGAGTCTGAAGTCTTAGGCGTACAAACTTATAGTTCTTTGCAAGCCGTGGTAGAACGCGTGCGTAATTTACATCCCCAACCAGATATTTTGTTACTGACGGGGGATCTTGCTCAAGACGAAAGCAGTCAATCTTACGATCGCCTACACAGCTTGATTGCACCGCTAAACATTCCTACTTATTGGCTACCCGGAAATCACGACAATTTGCAAGTTATGGAGCAAGTATTAAAAGAGTCTTTAATTGATGCTAAAAAGTCTTTTCAAGCTGGCGGCTGGAATTTTTTACTTTTAAGCTCTTTAATCCCAGGATGCGTACACGGAGAGATTTCTCAGCAAAGTTTGGAGTGGTTAGAACTTCAACTTCAGCAAAATCCCAATTTTTCTACTTTAATTGCTATCCATCATCCACCGTGTTTAATCAATTCTGAGTGGATGGATAACATTAACTTACGCAATTATGAGCAGTTTTTAGAGGTGAGCGATCGCTATCCTCAAGTAAAATTAGTTATATTCGGTCACATTCATCAAGAATTTGCAATGGCGCGTCATGGAGTAGATTATTTAGGTTGTCCCTCTACCTGCGTTCAATTTCAACCCCAAAGCAAAGAATTTACAATTGATAAGCGATCGCAACCAGGATTGCGACTATTAAATCTCTTTGAAAATGGTACTTATAATACAGAAGTTGTTTGGGCGGAGGGCGGTTATTGAGTTGCTAAAGGTAGAAGTAGCGGCGAAAGATCGGGAAAAATACCTGCAACTAGATCGAGAAATTTGGACAAAAACCCTAGCTCAATTTCCTGGATTTATAAACAAGGAAGTTTGGCTTAATCCTCATAAACCTACAGAAGTTATTTTAATTATTCGGTGGCGTAGCCGTAGAGAGTGGAAATCAATCTCTCCACAACTATTACAGGAAATTGAGCGCCAGTTTGCTGCAAAAATGGGCAATATTCCCCACAAAATCGTTGAATCGATGGAGTATCAAATCGTAGAGACGTTGCGGTGAAACATTTTTTTAAACCGCCGATACCGCATCCAAGGGTTCGCAAAAATTATTAATTCCGTCTTGAACTGCATACATCAAAACGGGAGTCACCAATAGCGCCGGACAAAGTTTCGTTGCAGTCAAGTGTCCAGCGACGACCGCAAAATTTTCTGCTACTAAACTACTTCTAAATTCTTCTTTGCAAATCGCAGCACGGCATTTTTTGGCTAAACTATCCAACCAATCAGAGTTAGCTATCTCTGGTTGCTGTCCTGCTCGAATTGCTAGTACCATTGCCGCATCTTCCAAATTGCCCTCGCACTCTTCTATGACTTGCAGTGCTTTTATGGCATCGGGATAATCTACTAATTGAGTACGAAATTTAGCAACTTCAGCAGGTGTAACTTGAGTCATTGCAACTATATTTAGATAAACAACCATTGGACTATTTTTAATTTTGACGGACGTAAGGGGTTATTGCCAAATAAAAAAGCAGTGAAATAAACCCACTGCTCGATTGTTGTTAAGTTATGAGTAAACTACAGCCCTACTAATTCTCGCGATTCAAAATCTGTAAGTTGTTGAGCGATCACCCGTCTTGTCTCTAACTTGGCTACGCTAAATTGATTACGCAAATATTCTAAGTGAGCTAAAGCGTTAGCTTTTTCTGCTGATAGCCGCATTAGTGTATTTGTGGCGGTTTGATATTCCTTATCTACGAGTAAAACTTCAAATCTGCGTGCCTTACGTTGCAAGTCGTTTTTTAAATCTGTGTCAAAAGCCGAACGAGTATCAGCATAACCTTCTACTCGATACAATAGTTGCTGTACTGCCATAATTTCCGAATCTAGCTCATTTACCCGTTGAGCGGCTTGGGCGATCGCTCCTGGATAATGATTTAGTTCCATTGTCATCATAATTCTTTTACTCGCAAGCTAAAAAATTCAGTTTTTGGTTCTAAGCCACCATTTCTTGAAATTGATGCACTGTTGTCAAAGGCAATTGCTCAGTTTGCGGCATTCCTACTTGTTCTAATACTTTGACTTCAATATTGACTGAAACCAAGTAGCTACCAGGTTCAGCACCAATAGCTTCGGCAATCAATTTTGCAAGTTCTGGACGCTTGGCGGTGATTGGATCTCTCAAACTGCAACGATCCCAATCGTGTTTTGCGGTCGGATTTAGGTTGAGAATATAGTGCTTAGTCATAGGTTAAAGTCTCGAATAACAACCCCATAGAGCTATTAACTGTACAACTCTACTTTCTCTATTATAGTACGCTTGTACTAAAAGTGGGGGAAACAGCAATCGGGTCTTGATTTGTTTACGGATTAGGCGGTCGCGGACTTTTACCATCTAAGTCAGCTTTAGGCGGCGAGATTTCATTTAGCCAAATAGCCTGTTGAGGTAAAGGTATAGCAATACCAGCTTTATCGAAGGTAATTTTGACGCGACGACGGTACTCTCTAGCTACTTCCCACTGCTTAAGGGGTTGGGTTTTGATCCAAACGCGAATTATGACACCGCGATCACCAAAATTTTCCACTCCCAATACTTGTGGCGTTTCAATAATTTGCTCCTGCCATTTGGGGTCTTCATCCATTTGTACGCCCACATTATTAATTAGTTCTAAAGCCTGGTCGATGTCTGCGTGATAGGCAACCGGAATACTCAGATCCGCTCTCGACCAGCGACTTGAAAGATTAGCAACAATTTTGATTTCGCTATTGGGAATCGTAATTAAACGTCCTTCGGAGTCTCGTAGTTGGGTAATGCGGAGATTGAGATGTTCTACCAAGCCGCCAACATTGCCAACGTTAATCACATCACCTAAAGCATATTGGTCTTCTAAAATTATGAAAAACCCATTAATGGCATCTTTAATGATGTTTTGAGAAGCCAACGAAACTGCAACCCCTACCAAACCAGCACCAGCAAGCAAAGGCGCGATATTTACTCCAACGGTAGTTAGAGCAATTAGCATACCAATCGCTACTCCGCTTAGAGTAGTGATGCTTTTAGTGACTCCAGAAATAGTTGAAACCCTTAAATGCAAGCGCAAAGCATCTTCGGGTGTAAGTAAAGCATTAATCGCCAGCGCGGAAGTAAAACGATCAATTAAAACATAACTCAAACGCACAGTTACATAAGTTGCTAATGCCACAATACCAAGCGTAAACGGAATCCTAAGTACCGTCAAAATCCAAAAGGGAATCACCCGCGTATAAGGAAACAAACCCAAAATTAATAGTGTTCCACTACCCCAAATTAGGCTGTGTGCTAACTGAAACAACCTCCGCCTAACTTCTTGAATATTCTTTTGTTGCTGCTTGCTAAGTTGAGTTGTAACCGGATCGTTTGTCGGGATAATAATTGGGCGCTGAGTGATTCGCCATTGCCAGCGCCGGACTCCCCAGCTAATTAAAACTATGCCAAAAAATACTCCTGATGCGATCGCGCTAGAACGTGCTAAAAACTTTGGCTGTCGCTCAAGTTTTGCTCGTTTTAAGTCTTGCTCTAAAATCAATCTCAGTTTATCAGCTAGAGCAAAGGGTTCTTCGGCTGGCAATTTGGCATCTTGGTCAGTGATTGTAAACAAATATGCGCCATTAACGTAGATTACAGGCAAACTATTTTCTTTTCTAACTTGTACTTGGAGTTCGGTAGAATTGCTTTGAAAGTAGTTTTGGCTAATATCTTGCAAGCGTTGTTGGATATCATCAACCCGTTTGGTTAAATTACTTCTCGTTGCGGCAATTTGAAATAGACGGCGGCCATCTAAAGCAATCCAAGTAGTTACTACTTCCTGCTCCGATCTTACCTGGGGGGCAGAAGTAGGTAAACCCAAGTTAGGGAGAGGAAACTGGGCAATGGCTGGGCAAACTACTACAACAGTTAGCATAATAGACAGCGCAATCGCCCCAAATTTAGATCGCATTTTTCACTTCCTTTTAACTAGCTCTCAATTAAGGGTAGATGTTTGCAATTGATAAAAATGCGGTTAAGCTAGGTGAGACTACTTATTGCAAATATTTAAGGAATATTCTTAATGACCGCAACTACTGCTCGTACAAAATACGAAATCAAAGATATTAATTTAGCTCCTTCTGGTAGACAAAGAATTGAATGGGCGGGGCGAGAAATGCCCGTACTCAAGCAAATACGCGATCGCTTTGCCACTGAAAAGCCTTTTGCTGGTATTCGACTAATTGCCTGCTGCCACGTTACTACAGAAACGGCTCATTTGGCGATCGCTCTCAAAGCTGGCGGTGCAGACGCAATTTTAATTGCTAGTAATCCTCTTTCTACTCAAGATGACGTAGCAGCAAGTTTAGTTACCGACCACGAAATTCCTGTTTATGCCATGAAGGGTGAAGATAACGATACTTATCACCGCCACGTTCAAATTGCTCTAGATCACCGTCCCAACATCATTATTGACGATGGTAGCGACGTAGTAGCAACGCTAATTCAAGAGCGTCAAGACCAAGTTGCAGATTTAATCGGTACAACCGAAGAAACTACCACCGGAATTGTTCGCCTCAAAGCCATGTTTAAAGATGGTGTATTAACATTCCCAGCAATGAATGTTAACGATGCCGATACCAAGCACTTCTTTGATAACCGTTACGGTACAGGACAATCAACCCTAGATGGAATCATCCGAGCTACAAATATATTACTAGCAGGTAAAACCATCGTAGTAGCTGGTTACGGCTGGTGCGGTAAAGGTACAGCCTTAAGAGCGCGGGGACTTGGCGGCAATATTATTGTTACCGAAATCGATCCAATCCGGGCAATTGAGGCGGTTATGGATGGTTTTAGAGTGCTACCAATGGCAGAAGCTGCTACTCAAGGTGATATTTTCATCACTGTTACAGGCAACAAGCACGTAATTCGCGCCGAGCATTTTGAAGTCATGAAAGACGGTGCGATCGTTTGTAATTCCGGTCACTTTGATATCGAAATCGATCTCAAGTCTTTAGGCGCTAAAGCTAAAGAAGTTAAGGAAGTACGCAACTTTACCCAACAGTACCAAATGCCCAATGGTAAATCTGTTGTGGTGCTAGGTGAAGGTAGATTAATCAACCTCGCCGCCGCCGAAGGACACCCCAGCGCAGTAATGGATATGAGTTTTGCTAACCAAGCTTTGGCTTGCGAATATTTAGTCAAAAACAAAGGCAAACTAGAACCTGGTTTGCACTCTATCCCTGTTGAAGTTGATGCAAATATTGCTAAATTAAAATTGCAAGCAATGGGCATCAATATTGACACTCTTACAGCAGAGCAAACTGAGTACATCAATTCCTGGACTGCGGGAACTTAATTCAATGTAAATTGATTCTTAAGAGGAGGCATAGCAACTATGTCTCCTTTTATTTATAGGTTAATTAAAAAAAGGAAACAACTCAATGGTCGAGTGGATTACTGAAACTATGAATTCCCTAGGATACTGGGGAATTGGCTTATTAATGTTTTTAGAGAATCTATTTCCTCCAATTCCTTCAGAGTTAATTATGCCTCTAGCCGGGTTTACTGTATCTCAAGGAAAATTAGAATTTGCTTTGGTAGTATTTGCTGGCGTTGTTGGCACAGTAATCGGGGCGCTACCTTGGTATTATGCAGGTAAAATCATGGGAGAGCAGCGTTTAAAAAGTTTAGCCGATCGCTATGGCAAATGGTTAACCGTTTCAAGTAAAGACATTACCAAGGCTACAGGTTGGTTTGATAATCATGGCGGTAAAGCGGTATTTCTGTGTCGCCTTGTCCCTGGGGTCCGCACCTTAATTTCTTTACCTGCAGGCATTAGTAATATGCCGTTGCTGCCATTTTTACTTTATTCAACTATTGGTACGACCTTATGGGTAGGTTTGCTAACTTATGCAGGTTACGCTCTTGGCAATAACTACCAACTGGTTGAAGAATATCTTGGACCTGTTTCCAAAATTGTATTAGCAATTATCCTTGTCGCTTTTGGAATTTGGGTAGCAAGAAGACTTATGCGCCGCTCTACTTAAGCCTTAGTTTTGTCTTATACATTCAAAAATGGTAGCTTCAAACTGAGGCATCAATACTTTATAAAAATTGCAGCTTGAAAAATCGCTCTAATTACTGGCAGTTACGACCATATATTCGATCGCAGTGGAAAACTATTGCTAAAGGATTTGTTTGCATCCTTGGCTATGTAATTTCTACTTTATGCCTAATTTATTTAGCGGAAAAATTGCCCGCACCTTTTGGCGCAGGTAATGTAAAAGAAATTGCTCAAATATCTGCGATCGCGCTGGGTATATTTTTAGTACGAGGAATTTCTCAATCTGGGCAAGATATATTCATGGCACAAGCCGCTTTAAAAGTTGCTTTAAATTTGCGAAAGCAAGTTTATACCCATCTGCACAAGCTCAACCTTAGCTACTTTGAAACCACTCAAGCCGGAGACTTATCTTATCGCCTCACCGAAGATGTAGACAGAGTTGGGGAAGTAGTCAACAAGTTATTTCATGATTTTGTCCCCTGTGTTTTTCAACTGGTAGCAATTCCCATTTACATGATTTATCTCAATTGGCAATTGACCTTAGCCACGTTAATAGTTGCGCCATTGATGGGAGTTTTAATTGGTTGGTTTGGCGAAAAATTACGCAAATTTTCTCGTAAAAGTCAAAATCGCGTGTCTAACTTATCAGCGATTCTCACCGAAGCTCTTAGCGGAATTCGTTTAATTCAAGCTTTCGCGGCAGAAAACTATGAAATTGCTAGATTTACTCAAGAAGCTGAAGCCAGCCGTCAAGCTAAGTATTCGGCAGAGCGGTTAAAAGCGATTCAAATCCCGATTATTGGGTTTTTAGAAGCATTGAGCATCTTGCTATTGTTGTGTATTGGCGGCTGGCAAATTTCTCTAGGAAATTTAACGGTGGCCAAGTTTTTCAGCTTTCTAACGGCGGGAGTGACCTTACTCGATCCCATTAGTCACGTTACCAGCAACTACAATGAGTTTAAACAAGGAGAAGCATCCGTTGACAGAGTTTTTGAAATTTTAGCAATTAAACCAACAGTAGTCGAAAAGCCCAAGGCGATCGCCCTGCCAAAAGTTACAGGTAAAGTAGAATATCGCCGCGTTAGCTTTGCTTACAAAAGCGACCAGCCCGTAATAACTGAATTAAACTTACTAGCATTGCCCGGAGAAACGATCGCTCTTGTTGGCGCTTCAGGCGCAGGAAAAACTACTCTAGTTAACTTATTACCCCGTTTCTACAATCCTTTGTCTGGAGATATTTTCATTGATGGCATTAATATTCAAGACGTAACAATTAGCAGCTTGCGGCAGCAAATTGGGATTGTTCCTCAAGAAACTATTTTGTTTTCTGGCACAATTGCCCAAAACATCGCTTTTGGTCAAACAATTTTTGATATAGACGCAGTCGAAGCTGCCGCCGAAGTCGCCAACGCTCACCAGTTTATTAGTCAATTGCCCGATGGTTACTATACTTGGGTGGGAGAAAGAGGTGTCAATTTATCTGGCGGACAAAGACAAAGAATTGCGATCGCACGAGCAGTATTACTCAACCCTAGAATCCTAATTTTAGATGAAGCAACATCAGCTTTAGACTCGGAATCGGAAGCTTTGGTACAAGAGGCTTTAGAGCGAATTATGCACCATCGGACAGTGTTTATTATTGCTCACCGTTTAACTACAGTAAGAAGATGCGATCGCATTTTAGTTATCGAAAAAGGTCAAGTCGTAGAATCTGGGACTCATGAGGAGTTATTAACACTTTCCCGCCAATACGCTCATTACTACAGCCAACAATTTAGTTCATAGCTTAATCGGCTTTCCTTGAGCTTCTACGGCACTTACAAAGCGCTAAAGATTCAATCAAGGTATGCTAGAGATAGTGTTTACTTGTCAAGTCGTCAAAATTCTTGGCACAGTATTGAAATTAAAGAGTTAACCACATAATAATGACAGTATTAGGTTTTGACAAATCTTCCCCTCGCATGGATATCAAAGTAACCGTAGCTAAGTTACGAAATGACACTTTCTACAAAACGGCTGATGGACGTACCATGATTTTGTCACCGAGCAATTGCGGCAGTATGAAATGGACTCAAGATAAAAGCCACGTACTATCTAAAGGTGCAACCGAAGGCTATTACTTGAGAGAAAATAACAATGTAGAATTTAACCATATTGGCATCGAATGGAAACAAGCCGCACTTAATTTAGCGCAATCCGGTTACTTATCGCTTTCCCGCAAAGAAGTAGTTGCTGATAATTTGCCTATTCAAATAATAAGAAGCGTATTATAAGCTTTTTATTGTTTTTTTGCTGCTTGAGAAGCAAATCCTACTTAAAATGCAAGTTGGACTTTAATAAATTCAAGTATTTATTAAAATAATTCAACTTGGTATTAAACACAAAAATACTCAAAACCCTGTCGAGAATATTTTTCAACGGAGAGGGTGGGATTTGAACCCACGATGGCTTGCACCATAACGCATTTCGAGTGCGTCGCATTCAACCACTCTGCCACCTCTCCATAAGACAACAAAACTGTTGCAGTTACTAAGCATAGCATTTTTAAAGTAAAGAAGCATTATTTTCAGTAGCTTCTATCGTGGATTCAAATTTACGATCGCTTGTCCATTGAATAGCGCCATCCCGCGAGGTAAAAAATATCTTTATGTCAATTTTTTTTAAGTCCATCGCCTTTGCAGCAGTATTTTGAACATAGCCGATCGCATTTTCTGGCTTAATTGCTGCAACTAATTCTGCATCAAAGGCTTTAGCAAACAATATTAGTTGAATAGAAGATATATTTTTGCTCAAAGCTTGAATTTCTTGTTTGTTTGGCTTAGTATCCCCTACCAGTAACCATTTTTGATCTTGAACTTGCAATTGCCATAGAGGTATGCGATTGCTAATTAACTTAATTTGCGTACTACCTGCTACTATCGATTCCCCAGGAACTAATAACTTGTAACTTCCACGAACTTTTTCCTCAATTTTCTTATTTTCTACAAAGCCATAAAAGCTTTTAACAGGGAGTTGGGACAAAATCTCCATCCAACCATTTTTATTATCAGGGGGATTTGTAGCGATCGCCCAATCAATCTGATTAATCCCTTGTTGTTGTAAAAAAGGTAGCACCGTAAAACGAGCGCTAGTGCTATCTCCAGTATTAAATAGTAGAACTTTACCCCGATCTTGAATTACTATAACTGGCCCTACCTTATCTGCCAGTACCGTTACGCGAAACCCCGTAGCTGAATGCCAAATTGGCACTAATACTAAACTAACTATTACCACACCAGCAAGCCACCAACGTTTTTGCCACCAAGGTAAAAACCGGGAGCATCTCAGTTTTGCAAATAGCCAGTGGTAGATAGCATTCCATTAAGATAAGCAGTACGATGTTTAAGAACTTGTGACACATTGTGTTTGTTCCACTGAGCGCCGGAGATTTTCACACGCCT
>JAHHGY010000049.1 GCA_019359635.1 Chroococcus sp. CMT-3BRIN-NPC107 | reverse complement strand
ATTTAGCGCTCAGTTTGATACGTCTTAAGCCTGCTAAATTACCTCATTTTCAACGCGGTCTACGAGCTATGCAGCTTATCCTGTCTACTGTTTAGTTCCTTTGTCACCCCGTCAGATTGATTAGTTTAATTCTTGACTTAGATTATTAGTCATGTCTGAATTTTGTAGAGGTTTTCATAACTTCAAAATAATCTGAAAATTTGACTAAATCGAATCTCTATGACACTCGTGTTGAGTTAATTGACAAAAAGCCGATTCGTTCATTAGTCTCAGTTAATATAAGTACCTGAGTTTTTAATAGCTAAATCCAGAAGTTTTATGTAACGACAAATATAAACAACTCAGTTAATTTAGTTATTATCAAGAATTTAAAAATAGTTATAGCAAGCCCGTGTTTAACCCAACGCCGGATTTAAAAAGGAAACCTAGCCAACATGAAACTTTATTATCGCGGACTTGTTTGCGAACTGAATCCAACTCAGATAGCAAATAGAAAACAAAGAAAGCCTTTTCAGTTCATCCCTAAAACAGGCAAAGCCTACAACCTTAATTATTGCGGAGCTAACCTTTTAGTCGCTCCTAATAATATTGTGAGAAAACTTCCGGTAAAACCAATATTTTGTAGATTGATTTATCGGGGGTTAGCTTATTGGGTACATCACAACGATGAAGGAGAAGCGATCACAATCGCTTCATCGACAAATCCTTTTTTGTTCAACAATTGCTCCAATATTTAATTAACTCTACCTGTTACTTAGTTATAAATAATTTTACGTACTGTAAAACAATAAAAATTACAAATAATTGGCTTCAATCTTAATCAGGACAACTTCCGAAACATTGCAGAAGGTTAGTGTAGTTAAAGTAGTTCAATTTACATTTCAAAAGGAAGCCAAGATGGATTAACTGTTTGTATGAATTTTTTAGGACGCACCTACAAAACAACAGACGATAATAATTATCCAACTTTTCCTAAGCTTGTTTTTGAAGATGACAAAATTAAGCGCTTAAATTTTTGGATAGAACCAGGAAAGCGATTTGAGTGGTGAACTTTACCAGGATGGAAAGTAGATTATTCTTTGCGTAAAGCCCCTGCTACTAAAACTTGTCAACAGTAAGCATTAGTAACAAAAATTCTATAATTTTACTCTGGGCTAGGGCTGGGCAGGGTTTCTGTAGGTGTAGGTGGTGTTTCCGGTGTGATTGGCTCAATAATTGGTTCTGGTGTTTCATCCTCTACACTCAAATTAAGCTGATAATCTATTGGTGCAGAAGCATTTGAAACTACTACTATTTCGTAGTAACCATCTTCAGGTAAAGTTTGCGACCAAGTGCGAGTTGTGGAATCTTCTAGTAGTACAGTTTTACCTGTAGGAGAATAAATAGAAATTAATAGTTGAGGATTTGCTTGCAGATCGATTTGCATTAATTGGTTTTGAGCTAACTGTGCCACAAACACCTTGCCATCACCGGGGTTGAGACTGCCACTTAGTTGAGCGCTGGTAGCACCAGGAGCAAAAGCTATTTTTTCGTAAGCTGTACCCGCAATAATATTACTAGCTTTGTCTTGAGAAATTGCATTCCAAATTTGCCCAACGGGTTGATTTGCAAAATTATTAGCTTTTTGGTCGGGAAATAAGGCAAAAAAAGCAGCATCAGTAAGATCGTACAACGAGCGGCTGCCTACGAAGACTTGATTAATTGCTTGTACAGTGCGATCGCGATCGGCTTTAGTATAACTCCCCAACTTTTGCCGCGATGAATTGCTAATTGTTTCTAATTTAGTCAGCAATTCGTCAGCAATCTTATACCACTCAATTCGCTTGTCTTCGTCTGCGGGATTGTTTGTCAGCTTTTGCCCTTGCAAGTTCGGATATTTTGCCCAAAATAGCTGATTCATAACGTTAAAATAATAGTTCTCATCAATGCCCAAATTCTGCCGTCTAGCAATTAAAGCGTTTTTAATTCTTTGTTCGGCGGCGGATAACTGCGGTAGAGATGTGGGTGTGACTGATGGAGTCATACTAGCTACTGATGGAAGCGGCGTTTCTACTATAGGCGGCACATTTGTAGACTGCAATAAGCTACCAACTCCCCAAAAAGTCGCACTAGCTAAACCAAATAAAAACAAAAATCCTAAGATGATTTTGCCGATAGGAAATCCGGCGGCGCTCGTATAAGTATTTGATATTGGCGCTTGATAAGAATTAATTACCGAAGCGCCCGTATAAGCTGGCGCAACCGCTAAAGTATTGTTATGGGTAGAAACATTTAAGGCTTGCCAAACTTCTGGCGCAGTTTGGTAGCGATCGCTCATTTTTGGCTGCAACATTTTATTTAGTACGGTGGCTAAAGTGTTGCTGACATTTACCTCTTGCTCCCACTGCCAAGATAAGGTGCGCGGATCTATCAGTGCTTGGGGTTCTTTTCCGGTTAGCAATACCAAAATTGTTACTGCTAAAGCATACAAATCGCTGTGTGGGTAAACTGTCCCCGTCCGCATTTGCTCGTTGGGGGCGTAGCCCACTTTCCCTAATAAGGTTGCTGGAGGGGCGGCTTTTCCGGCTTCAGACTGGGCTAAATGGGATACAGTGGCGGCAATTTGCTTAACTCCGCCAAAATCTATCAGCACCGGGCGCGAGTCAGAATCTCGCAGTATCAAGTTATCGGGGGAAATGTCTCGATGAATTACGCCCAAAGAATGGATGTATTCTAAAACTGGCAAAATATCTAGCAGTAATTGCGTTACTTCTGCTTCTATCAATCGCGGTGGTTGGCGATCGTGCAGCAAGGAAAATAGGTTTTTACCTTCTACATAATCTTGGACTAAAAATAAGTAATCTTTGGCTTCGACATTAACGCGGAACAGTTCGCGGAAACGGGGAATTTGCGGGTGTTGGAGTTGATAAAGTACCCCAGCTTCGCGGGCAAATAATTCTTCAGCTTTTTGTAAAACTGCGCTAGTTTGAACTTGGGGAGCAAATTCTTTGAGTACGCATAATTCATTAAAGCGATTGACATCTTCAGCTAAATAAGTTTTTCCAAAACCACCTTGTCCTAATTGGCGAACAATTCGATAGCGATTTCCTAATATTAGTCCGCAATAAATACCTTGAGGTTCGGGTGCTGACAGCATTTGTTCGCCACAATGAAGGCAAAAGCGACTTCCTGACGGGTTTTCGTGTCCTTTCGTGCAATATTGAGGAGTTGTTGGCGGCATTGGCAGTCAAGAAAACATCACTAATTTTTTATTATCGCCTTTCTAATTGGCGGATTTTATCAAAAGCGATCGCTTCCCAAATTTGACCATAAGTATTGGGATTAAGTTTCTTTCCTTGCATATGGGGAAACCATTGATAAAACTGGCGATCGATTTCTGCTTGTAATGTATGGCGATTGCTTTTACTATAGTTGCCTAATTTTATCCGGGCTTCGGGAGTAAGACTGTCTAATTTATTGAGCAAATCGTCTGCAATATTGTACCAATCCGTTCTCAAGTCTGCGTCTTCGGGGGCAGGTTTTAAGCTTCTTCTATTTAGTTCTGGGTGTTTTTGATAAAAAGCCTCGTTGACGGTGGTGTTAAAAAATCTAGAAGTAACTTTCAGCGCTTGACGACGACGAACTAAGTTAGCAACTTGAGCTTCTGTAACCGTTACTGTTATTGGCGTAACTACAGGCACTAAAGATTTTAAAGAACTTAGCAAAGGTAGCGCATTTATAACTACAAATACGACTAAACTTGCGCCTACAATTTTCAAAGCGATGGGCTTTAGCCAACCAAAACTTGGAGTAGCAACCAGAACTTGAGTATTTCCTTGGGGATGGCTTGGAGGAGTTGGTAAGTTTTTTTGCCCGACAACATTAACTGTAGCTATATGAGAGATATTGGCGGTTTCGGGTTGATTGTCGGGTAGTTTTAAAGCTTTAGCTACATCTAACGCCCATTGGTAGCGATCGCACTGTTTGTAAGACAGCATTTTTTGCAATACTTTCTCTAAATTAGAGCTAACTTTGATTTCTTTGCGCCAGTGCCAAGTTCCTTTATAGCTATCATACAATTGGTCAGGTTCTTTCCCTGTTAGCAATACTATCGCCGTTACCGCCAATCCATACAAATCGCTGCTAGGCGACACCTCCCCTAATTTTAATTGTTCTTCAGGAGCGTAACCTTGCTTTCCTAGCTTCGTCAAAACCTGCCCTTGATTTAGGCTAGCAGTAACTAATTGCTTTACGCCGCCAAAATCAATTAATACGGGTTTGCGATCTTCTCTGCGTAAAATTAGATTATCCGGAGAGATGTCGCGGTGAATTGTGCCTTGGGAGTGAAGATAAGTTAATACTGGCAGCAATTGACTAATTAAATTAATCACCTCTGCTTCGCTTAAAGGCTTAGGTAAATCGCTATAAGTTTTTCCTTCAATGTAATCTTGGGCTAAAAACAAGCCCTTTGCGCCCTTACCCAAATCGGCAGTAAAAAACTCTCGAAATGCTGGCAATTGTGGATGTTTGAGCTTGTAGAGGGTGCTGGCTTCTCGTTCAAACAATGCCTTAGCTTTTTCCAACTGGCTAGTTGCTTGTTCTTGGGGGGCAAATTGTTTGAGTACGCAACGCTCGTTAAAACGATGCAAATCTTCAGCTAAATAAGTGCGTCCAAAACCACCATGTCCTAGGTGTTGAATAATTCGATAGCGACTGGCAAGAACATACCCTGGCGATAGCCACAAAACTTCGCCACAACTGGTACAAAAGCTGCTTCCTGACTGATTTGCATGGTTTTTGGTGCAATATAAGGGCATAGGTTAAGGAGATTAATTAACCAAGAGGTGCGATATCGCATTAAAAGCTAAGGTTATCGTATCAAGGGATAACAAATAATAGTAATGTTTGAGGAATCGTGTAGAGCGTAACACTATGAGCAATCGCCGTTTCTATGTGTCTATTAGCATCCTTGCCTTACACTGAGCCTATACGAGGTATTTATATGAAATTATTATTACGTAGTATTGGTTTATTACTGGCTGTAGTTTATCCTTGGGCGATCGCTAACCAACAGGTGTTAGCAAAACCGCCTACCTCTACTATTGATATTGCTCAAACAAAAGTTTCCGCTTTAGAAAAAGCGCTCAATCGAGGTGATTTGAAAGAAGTCATACCGCAAATTGAAGCAACTTGGGAAAATCAATACGAAACTTACTTTAAGACTGATTTTGTTAATCGCACAATTGGCGATAGCGCTATGTCTAGCACTTTAAATAGAATTGCCCGGACTACAGGTAAAAACACCGCCTTAATTTATTTAATTCCCGGACAACAACAGCTAGACATCATAGCAGTTTTTCCTAATAGAAGACCAATTCACAAGCGCGTCAAGCAAGCCAATAATCGAGCATTGCTGGCGAAAGTAAACGAATTTAAAAATACTCTTACTATTCCTTCTCAAAGAAATACTAACCGCTACTTGCCTGTATCCAAGCAGCTTTATCAATGGATAGTCGCACCAATCGAATCCGACTTGAAAGCCCAGAAAATAGACACGCTGATGTTTTGTGTGGGTGTTGGTTTGCGAACAATGCCGATCGCTGCATTGCACGACGGAAAACGGTTTTTGGTGGAAAAGTACAGTATTGGACGGATACCCGCCTTTAAATTGACAAATGCAACCTTCACCAGTATTAAAACGGCTCCGATTTTGGCAATGGGTGCATCAGAATTTAGCAACCGCAGTTCTTTACCTGCTGTACCTCTAGAGTTAGCGCTAGTTACTCAAAATCGCCAACGCGATCGCTCTTTTCTCAATCAAGAATTTACTTTAAACAATCTGCAATTTCAACTCAAAAAGCAGCCATTTAGAGTAATTCATCTAGCAACCCACGCCAATTTTCAATCGGGAGCGCCAAGCAACTCTTATGTCCAATTTTGGAATACAAGGTTGCAGTTAAACCAAATTAGACAGTTAGGTTGGCAAAAAATCCCTATAGAACTATTGGTATTGAGTGCTTGCGAGACAGCGATAGGCGATCGCGATGCAGAACTAGGTTTTGCTGGATTAGCGGTAAATGCGGGAGTTAAGTCGGCTATAGCTAGTTTGTGGTTTGTTAGCGACGAGGGAACTTTAGCCTTAATGTCAGAACTGTATAGACAGTTAAGAACATCGCCAATTAAAGCTGAAGCTCTAAGACAAGCGCAAATAGCTATGATTAGAGGGAAAGTGCGCTTAGAAAAAGGTCAGTTGCGGACTGCTAGAGGTAATATTAGACTCCCCCCTCAACTTGCTAGCTTAGGAAAACGAAATTTAGCTCATCCTTATTATTGGTCAGCTTTTACTGTTGTTGGTAGCCCTTGGTAGGGATTTAATACTCATAATTAGATATAGTGCGATCGCACTGTAGCCTTTTGCCCTTAAATCATTACATCTTCCGCCAAGCCAAATTCCTGCTCTCAATTTGACAGCTTAGAAACCTAAGTATAATCACATACTTAAGTCTTTAAGTTTGAAAGTTTTTAAGTACAAATTACCTTAACCGCAAAGCAATCGACAGGATAAATAATGTTAGTGGGCTTAGACAAGAAAAACCAGTCACTTCTAACCTTGAAGAAGGTTCGGCTGACTACATCGTCGTTACTTTGATAATTGGGACAGCAGACGATCGCCCATTATTTACAGAAGTCCGCACAATAGATGCTTTGACAACAGCTTTAAACAAAGTAGGTTCAATGCGATCGGACTATTTAATGATGTTTGAATTAATCTGGAGTCCTCAAGTCGAAACAGATACTCTTACCTATGATGAGTTATTGACTGAATACACAAACATGGCTCAAATTGCGTGATTGTTAGGCGTTGCTGATTAGATGTACTAATGGTGGCAATCAGAAGTTGCAATGCGATCTAACTGCCAAACATTTGCAAATTGTGCAAGCTGGCGTATAGACCTCCTTGTTGCAATAATTCTTCGTGAGTCCCAGACTCGATTAATTGCCCGCGCTTCAAGACAAAAATTCGATCTACATTCCGAATAGTAGAAAGGCGGTGAGCAATCACGATCGCCGTGCGTCCAATTAGCAACTTATCTAGCGCGTCTTGAATCAATGCTTCGGTTCCCACGTCTAAACTTGCGGTAGCTTCATCTAACACTAATATTGGCGGATTGCGAATTGCTGCCCGTGCAAAGGCTAACAACTGTTTTTGACCGCTAGAGAGGTTTGTACCCCGCTCTCGCAACTGGGTATCGTAGGTTTGGGGTAATTGCTCGATAAACCTGTCTACATTGGTTTTTTGGGCGGCAGAGCGAATTTCGTCCATTGTGTAAGTATCGCCCAAAGTAATATTACTTTTTACGTCGCCTGCAAATAGGAAACCTTCTTGTAAAATTACCCCCATACGACGGCGCAATTGGGATTGGGGCAAATCTCTTACATCTATCCCATCTACCAAAATTCGCCCCCGGCTAGGCTCATAGAGACGGCAAAGAAGACGAATTATTGAGCTTTTACCTGCTCCAGTTGGCCCTACTAAAGCAATTTTTTCGCCCGGAGCGATCGTAAAGCTTAAGTTTTTAATGATGTAATCATCATCTTTGTAAGCAAACCAGACGTTTTCAAACCGAATTTCCCCCATAGATATTGTTTGAGAAGTCGCATTAATTCCTTTTTCTGGATCTCGAATTTCAATTGGCTCATCTAAAATATCGCTAACTCGCTCTACGGCTGTAAAACCTGCTTGAATCGCGGTGAATTTTTCTGCAAACTGTCGTAAAGGGTCAAATAATCGTTGAGCAAATAAGATAAAAGTAGATAAACGCCCAATATCTAGTTGTTGGCGCAAAATAAACAATCCACCTAGCCAGAGTACCGCCGCGATCGCCACTAAAGCAATCCATTCTAACGTTGCCGATACGGCGGAGTCGTTGAAAATAGTTACATCTACTTCTTTGATATAGCGTTGGTTAGTAGTACGAAATAACTGGGCGTTGAATCTTTCCCGGCGAAACAACTGCACTACGTTAATGCCAACTATATTTTCTTGCAAAGTCGAGTTTAGAGCCGATAATTCTTCTCTAGCTTTGTAATTGGCGATGCGGTACTGCTGCTGAAAGTAAACAATTAACCCAGTAATTGGCAATAGCATTAAAACTAGCATCAAAGCTAATTGCCACTGCTCTCTAAACATGAAGACGATGATTACCAGCATCGAAAATATATCGCTGACAATGCCAATCGCTCCAGTTGTAAAAACATCACCCAAAGCTTCAACATCGCTGGTAAGCCGCGTAATTAATTTTCCGACAGGAGTGCGATCGAAAAACCTTACTGCCAAAGATGTAACGCGCTCAAATAAATCATCTCGAATATCGGCGGTAATTTGTTGCCCTACTTTTTGAACCAAATAGCCTTGAATCCCAGAAAATACTAACCTAATTACCACCGTTAGCAGCAATAAACCTTCTAAAATTCCCAATCCTTGAGCTAAGGGGAGATTTCGCAAAAATTCATAAGCGCTGGATTCCTTACGAATTAGAGATATTGCTTGTCCAATTAAAATAGGTTGCAGCGCTCCAGATATAGCTAATGGTACGAGCAACAACATTGAGATTGATAGCAATCGTCCGTGACGACGCGCATAAGGTACTAACCGGAGAAACAATCGCCAGTCGTTTTCCCTTGGCTTGCGACTTTCTAAAGGCGGTGTTGCAGGTGATACGCTTGTCATTAAGAGCCTAAATAGTAATTTTTGTAACTTTCTTATCTTTACATTTCCTTCAGAGTAGCGATCGCACTTTGTTTTTGTCACCATGCTAGAGATTGACTCTTATCTGGTTGTTGCCATCTCTCCTGATTAAAATAAGTTATGAACAAATTTTACTTTTCCTTCTTGGCGACCTTCGCTAGTCTTATTCCTTTTTCGGTACAGGCGCAACAAAGCGCAAAATTAACGGTAGTTGTAGACGGATTGCGGCATCAATCGGGACAAGTTTGTTTAAGAATTTACTCAAACGAGCAAGGTTTTCCTTTAAGTGCTAGAGGTGTAGTGCAAAGCGGCTGTACTAAAGTGACTGGAAACTCGGCAACGAAAGACTTTTACGGCTTAAAACCCGGTACTTATGCTATAGCTTTGTATGCTGATAAAAATAGCGACAGCAAGCTAAACACCAACTTTTTGGGGATTCCCTCGGAAGGATTCGGGATTTCTAATAATCCTAAAGCAAAAACTCGCGCTCCCAAGTTTAAAGAAGCAAGTTTCGATATTAGCCAAAATAAAACTATTAAGATAACGATGCAATATTTGTATGAGTAACTCTTTAATTGAAGTCGCTTCTGCTTGTCGTAATAACGCTCAAAACCTTGCTTTACTCACAACCGAAGATAAAAATCGGGCAATAAATGCGATCGCCCAAGCTTTAGAAGCAGCAAAATCTGAAATTATTGCTGCTAATGGAATTGATTGCCAAGCTGCCGCCAATGCAAGCATTCCCAAGCCTTTATACAACCGACTGAAACTGGACGAAGCCAAGCTAAACGATGCCATTGCTGGAGTCCGAGATGTTGCTAAACTCAGCGATCCTGTAGGTGCAGTTCAAATTCACCGTCAATTAGATGATAATTTAATCCTCAAGCGCGTTACTTGTCCTTTGGGGGTTTTAGGCGTTATTTTTGAAGCAAGACCCGACGCGGCGATTCAAATTTCTACTTTGGCAATTAAATCGGGAAATGGTGTAATTCTAAAGTGCGGACAAGAGGCGATTCATTCTTGTCACGCAATTTTGACAGCAATTCATACTGGACTAGCGCAAACAAATATTAGCCCCGAAGTTGTTCAATTACTTACTACTAGAGAAGAAACCTTAGAACTCTTAAAGTTAGATAAGTATGTAGATTTAATTATCCCTAGAGGTTCTAACTCTTTTGTCCGTTTCGTGCAAAATAATACGCATATTCCGGTATTAGGTCATGCGGAAGGAATCTGTCATCTGTACGTCGATGGGGCGGCGGATGTAGCCAAAGCTGTAGAAATTGCCATCGATGCTAAAACCCAATACCCCGCAGCTTGTAATACTATCGAAACGTTGTTAGTTCATACTGATATCGCGGCAAAGTTTCTCCCCATAGTAGCTAAAGCTTTACAACAGCATTCTGTTGAGTTGAGAGGCGATGAACATACTTGCAAAATTATTAACATAGCCGCCGCTAATGATACCGACTGGGAGACAGAATACAGCGATTTAGTTTTATCAATTAAAGTAGTCGATTCTTTGCCCGATGCGACTTCCCATATTAATTATTATGGTTCGGGACATACCGATGCGATCGCCACTGAAGATTCTACCAATGCAAATATTTTCCTGTCTCAAGTCAACAGCGCCGGGGTTTACCACAACTGTTCTACGCGCTTTGCTGACGGCTTTCGCTATGGTTTTGGGGCAGAAGTTGGCATTAGCACCCAAAAGCTGCCTCCGCGCGGGCCAGTGGGCTTAGAAGGTCTAGTTACTTACAAGTATCAGCTTGTGGGAAATGGACATATTGCCGCTACTTATACCGGAATTGATGGTAAAACTTTTCAGCATCGGGATTTAGACTAAAGCTTTCAGCAAAGCTTGGAGTTTTAGTTGAATTTCGGCTAATTCCTTATCTGGGTCAGAACCACTCACAATTCCTGCTCCTGCATACAGTCTAGCGCGATCGCCATCTATTAACGCCGAACGAATCCCGACAATAAATTCGCTGTTTCCTTGAAAGTCTATCCAACCTAAAGGCGCGGCGTACAATCCCCGTTCAAAGTCTTCATAACGTCGAATTTCCGCGCAAGCTAAATCTCTAGAAACTCCGGCAACGGCGGGGGTGGGGTGCAATTGGGCGACAATTTCTAGAGGATGCACGTTAGCGGGTATTTTTGCTTCAATCGGTGTCCAGAGGTGCTGAATATTTGACAGTTGGCGCAGTCGTGGGGGCAATATATCGGCTTCTATTCCTAACGCCTGTAAGTGTCGACTTATAAAGTCTATAACTACTTTATGTTCGCGTTTCTCTTTGTCGTTATTTAGTAATAAGTTTGCTAAGTCTGCGTCTTCAAGAGCGGTTTTTCCTCTGGGGGCGCTTCCTGCTAGGGCATCGATAATTAATTGGCGATCGCGTATACTTATTAAACGCTCTGGACTTGCACCAATAAAGTTTTGTCCTTTGCCGTTGCTAGCGGAAAATACATAACAATTTGGGTGGATTTGCCGCAAATTATTTAAAGAGTTATATAAGCTGAAATCTTTGCCAGATAATACATCTAAGGTTTGGGCTAAAACAATTTTATCCAGCTTTTGCTTGTGAATAGATTCCAGCGCCGATAAGATTGTTTGTTTGAATTTATCTATATTTGATACATCTTTTTTGATGAACTTGCCTGGCAGATGATATTTATTTAACCGATCGTCCAAGCTGAGAATATTTTGAATACTGGTTTTTAAGTCGTCTAATAATAGTTCTAAATTTGTTTTGGCATCAATTGCTACATTAGCAATTAATATACAAAAGTTGCTATATTTAGTGATTTGCCATCGCGGTAAAAATACTGTAGCGGCGGAAAAAGGATAATTTTCTTCGTTGTCGTCAAAAAAACTGAAACTACAGAAAAAACGCGGAGCTAAGGAAACATTATTAAGATTACTAAAAATTACTGTCTTTGCTTGACATGATTTGATAAAATCTTGAACTTTATTAAATCTATTTTTACCATGCAAATGCAATTGCGCGATCGCATCAATCGCTGCCGTTGCTTCTTGTTTGCCTTTATGCTCAAAATAAAAATTTAGTTGTTGAGTTTGAGCAATATTTTCAAAAACAACTAATGGATCTACTTGTTCAATTGCCACAGGTATGCTAACGAATTGTTGGCAACTATTAAGCAAACATTTCTGCTGACAAGCATAGAGAAATTGATATAGTTTTTTGTAGTCTAAAGAAAAAGTGGTACGACAAGGTAGAACTGGCATGGATGTAAAAATAGTAAATTTTTTTAAACTTCCGTTCTTTAAAAAGCGACTTCTTGTGATGATATTTCTAGAGGTATCATATTGGAGCGACGTTTTACCACTTATTTAGAGATTAAGTTTTATTTTCCCGACTGCAACCAAGTCTCTTGTTTAGCCCTAAAGCCTTAGCTGCTATGGGTAGCGGTTTCTTTATGTTACCAAATAACTCATCTAGTTGAGAAATTCAATTATCTAAAAATAAAGGCAAAAACAACGATTAAATGTTATTGAATAACTAACATTACAGATTTGATTGTTTCTGGCTAGTATTAAAATATTTTTTCATTTTTTTAAAGATTTATGACCACTGAATTAATTTCCTACCCAAAATCTAATTTATGGATGGCAGCAATTAAGCCACCAATGTATAGTGTTGCTATTATTCCGATTTGGGTAGGAACGGCAGTAGCTTTTGCCGAAACTCAAGTATTTCAAGTCTGGCATTTTGCTACTTTTTTACTGTCAGCTATTTTGATTGTTGCTTGGATTAATCTTAGCAACGATGTTTTTGACTCAGAAACAGGCATTGATAAAAACAAAGCTCATTCTTTAGTGAATTTAACCGGAAACAAACCATTAATTTTTTGGCTAGGCAATCTGTTTTTAGCATCAGGATTATTAGGGATATTTGCGATCGCATTTTGGCAAAAAGATGTAACTATTATTAGCTTGATTTTCGCGTGTTGCGGACTAGGTTACACCTATCAAGGGCCACCTTTTCGATTGGGATATCAGGGGTTAGGAGAAATCATTTGCTTTATTTGTTTTGGGCCCTTAGCTGTCGCCGCCGCCTACTATAGCCAAGCGCAAAGCTTCTCAATGACTAGCTTATCGGCTTCGATTGTGGTGGGTGTTGCTACAAGTTTAATCTTATTTTGTTCGCACTTTCACCAAATAGCCGACGACTTAACCGCCGGGAAAAAGTCGCCAATTGTACGTTTGGGTACTTTAAAAGCTGCCAATTTGTTACCTTGGCTAGGTGGCAGTATTTATTTACTGACAACAATATTAACAATCCTCGGCAGTTTTCCAATTTGGACGTTACTTATTTGGTTGAGTTGTCCTTTAGCGAATAAATTAGTTCAGCACGTCCAAGAAAATCACAATCGCCCAGAAAAAGTTAGTAATTGTAAGTTTATCGCTGTAGCCTTGCATTTTTGGAGTGGCTTACTTCTCAGCTTGGGATTTATGATTGGTTAATGTACCAATTTTCTTTTCAGCCTTACCAACGCACGTTTAAGCAACCTCTGCAAACAAGTCATGGTACTTGGAAAATTAGAGAAGGCATTATTTTAAGTCTTACCGATAATTTTGGTAAAACAAGTTGGGGAGAAATTGCGCCAATTAGCTGGTTTGGTTCAGAAACTTTCACCCAAGCACTCAATTATTGTCGTCAACTACCAACAGAAATTACCACAGAAACTATTTACTCAATTCCTGACTTGCTCCCGGCGTGTCAATTTGGCTTTGAATCGGCAATAGGTGCAAACAAAAATCAAAACTACAATAGTTTAACCTACAGTGGCTTGCTACCCGCCGGAAAAGCTGCATTACAACAATGGGGTAAGCTATGGGCGCAAGATTATCGCACCTTTAAATGGAAAATTGGAGTTTACCCGATCGCCGAGGAATTAGAAATTTTTGCCGAATTTACCCACTCTTTACCAGCATTGGCGAAATTGCGTTTAGATGCCAATGGTGGATTGACTTACGATGAAGCGAAGCTATGGTTGTACTTGTGCGATCGCACTAAGATAATTGAATTTATCGAACAGCCGCTAGGGGTAGAACAGTTGGAGCAAATTTTAGAATTGAGTAAGTTATATAAGACTGCGATCGCCCTAGATGAATCGGTTGCTACTTTTAACCAACTCCAAGCTTGCTATCAAGAAGGATGGCGAGGGATTTTTGTGATTAAACCGAGTATTATTGGCTTTCCTTCTCGCTTGCGTGAGTTTTGCCAAAAGTACAATATTGATGCGGTTTTCTCCTCAGCTTTTGAAACAGAAATTGGCAGAAAAGCCGCCCTAAATTTAGCTGTTGAATTAGCTAATCCCAATCGGGCGGTAGGGTTTGGGATTGATAACTTTCTATCGCCGGATACTGCGAGGATCTAAAGCATCGCGCAACCCATCACCCAGCAAATTAAACGCTAGTACGGTAAGAATAATTAGTAATGCTGGCGGCCAAACTAACCAAGGTTGCAGCACCAAAATTGAGGCATTAGTTGCCAACGACAGCATATTTCCCCAAGAAGGATCGGGTTGCTGAATCCCCAAACCAATCAAACTTAGTACCGACTCTGCCACAATAAAACTGGGAACGGCAAGAGTTGCAGAGATAATAATATAACTAGCAGTTTGGGGCAGAACGTGGCGGAGGATAATATAAAACGAATTGCCACCCATAGCTTTAGCTGCTTGGACAAATTCGCGCTCTTTAATTGATAGCACTTGTCCGCGAATTACCCGCGCTAAACCCGCCCAGGCAATAAAAGAAGTAATTAAAACAATTAAAATAAATTTTTCGCTACTACTCAATCCTGGTGGTAAAACCGCCGCCAAAGCAACTAAAAGGTACAAGCTGGGAATTGTCATCAGCACTTCTACCAAGCGCATAATAATACTATCTGTCCAGCCGCCGAAGTAACCAGAAATACCACCCACAATCATACCCAAGGGGAAAGTAATCGCAATACCTAATAAGCCAATACTGAGACTAATTCGCCCGCCATGTAATAGTCTTGTAAATTGATCGCGCCCTTGTTCATCTGTGCCTAGTAGATTAAACTTCGCGTCTCCCGATGTCCCAAATAAGTGCAGATTTCCAGGAATACCGCCAAATATTTCTACTTCTTGAAAAGTTGGAGGTAAAGGCAGACTAAACTTAAACATTTGATAAGGCGAACCTTGGACAAATAGACGCAACCAAGCAGGTTTTTGACGATCTACAATTAATTTGCGATCGCCTGTTTCTAATTCCGTCTTACCTTGGGTTGTCGGATAAACATGAGGGTCAAACCCCGCCTCATCATTCCAATAAACTCTAGTTGGCGGCAATAAAGAGCCATTTGCTTGAGCATCGTAAGGATCGTAGGGGGCAACAAAATCCGCCGCTAATACTGATATATAGAAAATTAACAGCAATACTGCCCCAAATCGGGCTAGAGGATTTTTTTTCAGTCGTTGCCACCAATTCATCGTCGTTTCCTTTTTGCCAATTAAAGATAGATTAGCGTATCCAGGCGAGAAGATGCGATCGTATTGATAGCTGCTAGAAATTTTAAGCGATCGCTTTTTACCAACTAAAATATGCGATCGCCTATTCCTTGCCAGATTGATTATTCTAAATACTCAGCTTTGCACAAAGTTCTGCTATTGACTTCATCGGCAGGTACAGCTTTAAAGGATCTTGCTTAAATTGTTGGAAGCCATACTTGAGATAAAAGCCCGAAGCTCTTTCATCTAAGGATTCAGCGACTACAGCTAAAGAGGCAATTTGCAAGGATACATCTAAAGATTTTTTGAGAGCATCTACCAGCAGTAATTCACAAAATCTATTACCTTTGTATTTATTATCAACGGCAAGGCGACCTAACAATGTAGCTGGCAATAATGGGTAACGAGGTAAGTTTTTGGCAAAAACTTCGTTTAGAGCTTTAATATCAACCGTGTAGGATGAGAGCGTGTAGTACGCCAAAATATTAGTTTCAGGCTCATTAATTAACACAAATACCGTTGATACTCGTCTTTTGAGATCCTGAGATGCTTGTTTGTTTAGGTAGCTATCTAAACTATCTATCCCACAACAGAAACCTGAACGAGAATGCCTGCGGCTTTCAAATATCTCAATTTTGAGAACCATTAAACTGACATTACTTGCTTGTAGCGTAAAGCCGCCGCCTGCAAAGCATCATTAGGTTGGGGAGGATTGAGCAGCGCATTGACAAAAGCAATACTATCTTCAGCACTGAGTTTAAGTGTTTGATGTTTTTCAATCACTCTGTAAGCTTCTGCTTGAGCGCTTGCAGCAACAAAATCGGTTAAGGTACGCCCTTCTAAATCTGCTGCTTTTTGCAAAAGGGCTTTAGTTTCTGGGCTAATGCGAGCCTCAAGCCGTGCTATCAATTTTTGCTGGGGTGCAGCGTCCATATTAATAAAACAGAAATTTTGTGTAGGCTAATAGCTTTAATTATATACGGCAGTTTGCCGTATATGAAATTATTACCCAAAAAACCGCGCTACCAAACAAGCAAAATCAGGCAACAAAGACGAATTTATTTCATCTTCACTTATCAACGTTGCTACTAATACTAAGGCGGCATTTTCGCGGCGATAAATTTCTACTTTCTCCAACCGCCAGTCTGCAATCCAATACTCTTGTACTCCTCTTACAGAATAGAGTTTAAGTTTAGCTTCCCTGTCTCTACGCTCTTGTTCTGCACCAGATGATAATACCTCTACTACTAATTCTGGTGCGCCTGTTAAATGTCCCGCCTCATCTAGCAAAACTGCTAATCGTTCATTACTAACCCAAGCTACATCGGGAATTACGTTGTCGCTATCTGTAAATATGATGCCAGGATTAATAGTAGCCCGCCCTACACCTTTAATTCTTGACCAACGTTCTAACTCAAAGCAAATATTGCCACAAGTTGTTTGATGTCTCCAATGGGGCGCTCTGGTCACAAACAATTCTCCGTCAATAATTTCATAGCGCGTACCATCGTTATTGGCTAAGAGGTCTATGTCTGCTGTCGTCCAGCGCACTCTATCAGTTGTAGTCTGGCTCATGGCGAAACTCCTTATCCTGGCATTCTATCTTCTAGGATAATGCAGTTAGCTTGTCGCTATCTGTACTCTATCCTCTACAACTCTCGCTGCATAGGTGGCTATACTAATGGTTTCGTCGTCTAAACACTGTCCTGTTGCTAGATTAAAGTTTTGTTTGTAAATTGGCGATGCTACTTTTGTGATGCCATTGCGATCGCCTACAATTCCTCTAGACAGCACAAAGGCTTTGCTAAATGGATCGTAGTTGCTTATCGCATACACATCATTGCTATCTCCCACTCTAAAAATTGCTACTTGTTCGCCGCTAACTAACGCGCATACTCCGGTATTTGGGGTAATGTCTGCAATTGCACAAATATCAATCCATTTAGTTTTAGGTAAAGCTTGAACCATTTTTCGTGTCTCCTCTAATTTTTTTCCTGACAATACTATGAGATTGGAGCTGTTAATTTCTCCGATTCGTAAGCGGGACGTTTTTGTTCTCTTTCTTCTACATACATTAGGCTTGGATCTGTTGTATCGGAATTAACAAAATGGCGGAATCGCTTAAGTTTTTCGGGATCTTCGATAGTAGCTTTCCACTCACATTCGTAGGTATTTACTAAATGCTGCATTTCTCGTTCTAATTCTTCAGCAATTCCCAAGGAATCATGAATTACGACTTGCTTAAGATAGTCAATTCCACCTTCAAGCTTGTTAAACCAAGTTGCAGTTCTTTCTAATCTATTGGCGGTACGAATGTAGAACATCAAGAAACGACCTAAATACTTAATCAATGTTTCTCTGTCTATATCTTCAGCGAGTAGAATTGCGTGTTGTGGCTTCATTCCGCCGTTACCACAGACGTACAAATTCCAACCTTTTTCGGTGGCGATGATGCCAAAATCTTTACTTTGAGCTTCCGCACACTCCCGCGTATAGCCAGATACAGCCGATTTTAGCTTGTGAGGCGATCGCAATCCACGATAACGTAATTCTAAATCAATTGCCAACGTTGTAGAATCTTGTACTCCAAATCGACACCAAGTGCTACCTACACAGGATTTAATTGTTCTTAATGCTTTACCGTAAGCGTGTCCCGATTCAAAACCAGCATCAATTAATTTCCGCCAAATATGAGGTAATTGATCGACTCTTGCGCCTAATAAATCAATTCTTTGTCCCCCGGTAATTTTGGTATAAAGTCCAAACTCTTTTGCTACTTCTCCTAAAACAATTAACTTATCTGGGGTTAATTCGCCGCCAGGTACTCTAGGAATTACTGAATAAGTACCATCTTTTTGAATGTTTGCTAAAAATGCGTCGTTGGTATCTTGCAAACCTACATGAGGTTGATTCAAAATGTAGTCATTCCAAGTTGAGGCGAGAATAGAAGCTACCGCAGGTTTACAGATTTCACAACCTTTACCTTGACCGTGTTTTTGTAGCAATTCCTCAAAAGTAAGAATTTTTTGACTGCGGACTAAATGATAAATTTCTTGTCTAGAATAAGCAAAGTGTTCGCAGAGATGATTTTGTACTTCTATCCCGGCTTTCTTCATTTCGTACTTGAGTAAATCTGTTACTAATGGTACGCAACCGCCGCAACCTGTACCCGCTTTAGTACACTTTTTGACGCTACCTATATCAGTAAAATTGTTTTCTTGTATAGCGCTACAAATTTGACCTTTACTAACATTATTACAAGAGCAAATTTGCGCTGTATCGGGGAGATTTTCTACACCCATCGCGGTTATTGCTTTACCTTCGCGGGGTGGTAATAATAAATCTTCAAGGTGGGGTGGTAAAGCAATATTATTTTGAACAAATTGCAGCAATGTACCGTAGCTTGCAGCATCACCTACTAAAATTCCGCCTAGCAAACGGCTTCCATCAGAATTGACAACGAGTTTTTTATAAACTCCCGTAACTGTATCGGTAACAGTAATTTCTTTCGCCTCGGAAGTTTTAGCAAAAGCATCGCCAAAACTAGCTACATCAACTCCTAAAAGTTTCAACTTTGTAGACATATCAGCGCCTACAAACGTACTATTTGGAATATTGCCAATTACTTTTGCGGCTACACTTGCCATTGTATAACCAGGCGCAACTAAACCATATATTCTATTTTGATAAAGGGCGCATTCACCGATCGCATAGATATCAGGATCGGAAGTTTGACACTGTTCGTTAATTACAATACCGCCGCGATCGCCTATTTCTATTCCGCACTCTTTAGCAATTTCGTCGCGGGGGCGAATCCCTGCCGAAAATACTATCATATCGGTTTGTAATTCCGAACTATCAGCAAAGGTCATTTTGGTAACTTTACCGTCAACGCTAACAATTTCTGTAGTGGATTTATTTGTATGAACGCTAACACCTAATGCTTCAATTTTGTTGCGTAAAATATTACCACCATTATCGTCTATTTGCATTGGCATTAATCTAGGTGCGAACTCCACTACATGAGTTTTTAAAACCATATTTTTCAGCGCGTTAGCACATTCTAAACCTAGTAAACCGCCGCCAATTACTACCCCAGTTTGGCAATTTTTGGCATACGCAGACATAGCTTCCAAGTCTTCAATGGTGCGATAAACAAACGTTCCTAAGGTATCTATCCCTTTAATTGGCGGTACAAAAGGATAAGAACCCGTTGCTAATACCAGTTTGTCGTAATTAATTGCTAAACCATTAGCACTATGAACTATTTTTTGTTGACGATCGATAGAAGTTGCGCGATCGCCTATATGAATATTAATATTGTTTTCTTGATATAAGCCCGGTGTAACTAAAGTCAAGTCTGCGGCGGTTTTACCAGAAAAATAGCCGCTCAAATTAACTCTATCGTAGGCTACGCGGGGTTCTTCGCAGAATGTTATTATATTCCAAGAGGCGATCTCACTGGTGGCAATAATTTCTTCTAGAAATTTATGCCCTACCATTCCATTTCCAACTACAACAAGGTTTTTTTTGGCTGTCATTGATTTTGGTTTTATTAGCGTTGTTTTATCCTAATAAGACATTTAGTATAATTAGCCGCTTAATTTGTATCAAAGACAACAAAAACCTCGTAGTTTATGCAGAAATTGAACTTTGTTAATTCGTTTTTTGCATTCAGTTAACTTTTAATGGTTTTTAGTTGCTCGAATAGCTGAGATACTTTGCTTAAATCTTTATCTCCAGGATTTTGTTCTACTCCGCTAGATAAATCGATTCCATCAGGTTTTACTTGACTTAAAGCATTAAGTATATTCTCAGGTGTCAATCCTCCAGCTAATAACCAAGAGCATTTAGGATTAAATTCCTGCAAAGTTTGCCAATCTAAGGTTTTACCCGTACCGCCTAATTGTTGAGGATGATAGGCATCAAGGAGTAATGTATCAACATAGCTTGTATAAGTATCTACTTGTTCTAAAGCTTGGGAGTTTTTCACCCTGAGCGCTTTAATAATTTCTATATTCGGCAGAACTTGGCGCAATTGAGCGCAAAAATCTAAAGATTCGTCGCCGTGTAACTGTACTCCCGTTAAATCGGCATCCTGTAATATCTGACAAATCTCGGCAATGGTACTATTAGCAAAAACGCCAATTCTGTCTACATTGTCTGCTAACTGTTCGCGGACTGCTAAAATCTGCGCGCAGGTAACATAACGCGGTGAAGCTGGTACGCAGATGAATCCAAGGGCATTTGCACCTATTGAGGCGATCGCTTTTCCTTGGTCTGGTTTAGTAATTCCGCAAATTTTGACTCTCATTGCAATTCTTATCAAATCTTTAATTAACTTTTAAAACATATTTTAGTTTTGTGCCAGTCTATTTTGATAATCCTTAAGTTGTTAAATCCTTTTTTTGGGAGGAATCGCCTTGTTTAATTTGATGTTGCTAGCCGCCGTCCAGCCAACAGTTCCCGACACTGTGAGATGGAGTTGGACAGGGACAGGAATTATTGTAGGTATTAGTTTAGTAATCCTGTTTATTGCGGGTAGAAGTATCCGCTATCCTCAAGCTGGCCCTAAAATGCCGTTACCCTTCCCCGCGCTGTTTAATAACCCCAGCGTTGGTACTTTCTTAGCTTCTATGAGCTTTGGTCACATTATCGGTATTGCTACAGTTTTAGGACTGACAAATATCGGTGTGTTGAAGTAAGTACGCTTGAAAAATCTTAACTGTAGGGGCGCAGAAATGCGCCCTTTATTGCTTAAAGCTTTGCAAGTACGGATTATGCGAATAGTTAGCCGTCACACTGTTAAGGGTCGATTGTCTATTCTAGAAGTTACAGGTTAATATATCCGTCGCCTGGAAATATTTAGTTATAGGAAAATGCCATGCAAACAGGTTGGCGCGTTGGTTCTTTATTTGAAATCCCTTTATTTTTAGATCCGCTATGGTTTGGGATATTAGCGATCGCTACTGTAAATTTTGGCGTTGCTTATACTCAATGGGGTAGCGTACTAGCTTGGAGTGCAGGGCTAGTAATGGCTTTAATGCTCTTTGGTTCGGTATTATTGCACGAACTCGGTCATAGTTTAGTAGCCAAGCAGCAAGGAATCAAGGTTAAATCGATTACTTTATTTTTCTTTGGTGGAATCGCCGCTATTGAAGAAGAATCAAAAACTCCCGGTGGCGCTTTTAATGTGGCGATCGCAGGGCCCGCCGTTAGTATTGGGCTATTTGTAATTTTGACACTGCTAAGTATTGCTTTACCAAGTGGTAGTTTAGTCAGTTCCATGACGGGAGACTTAGCCAAAATCAACATCGTATTGGCGCTATTTAACCTCATCCCTGGCTTACCTTTAGACGGCGGACAAGTATTGAAAGCGGCGGTATGGAAAGCTACGGGAAACCGCTTTAAAGCCGTACATTGGGCAGCAAAAGCGGGGCAGATTTTGGGCTGGAGTGCGATCGCGGCGGGTTTAGCAATTGACTTTTTTACAGGCGAACTAATAACTGGCTTGTGGATTGCTTTACTAGGTTGGTTTGGGATTCGCAACGCCAACGCCTACGATAGCGTTACTTCTTTGCAAGAAATTTTGCTCAAGTTGGTTGCTAGTGATGCCGTTAGCAGCGATTTTCGGGTCATTGATGCCGATCAAAGCCTGCGTTCTTTTGCAGATACTTATTTGCTTCAAACCACCACTCCAGAGGTCTATTTTGCCGCTTCTGAGGGTAGATACCGAGGCACAGTATCGGTAGAAGATTTACGGGCAGTAGAGCGCGGCGAATGGGAAAATAAAACTTTGCACGATGTCTTGCACCCTCTAACCGAAATTCCCTCGGTTACAGAATCAACACCGCTTGTCGAAGTAATTAATCAGCTAGAAGCCCAACAATTGCCAAGGATTGTTGTTCTTTCCCCGGCAGAGGCGGTAGCAGGCATAATTGATCGCGGCGATATAGTCCGGGCGGTGGGTGCAAAGCTCAAAAAGCCCTTTTCTGAAGCAGATATCAAGCGGGTTAAAGATGATGGTAGTTTTCCGTCAACATTACAGTTAGGTGCGATCGCTAAATCTACAAAAAGCTAGATATTGCCTCCCACTCTCTGACAGACAAAGGTTGTACCTCTAATTGAACGTTAAAGCAGTTGCTAGCAGCAGTAGTCAAAGCTTCTATTACAGCAGTTGGTTCAATTAGAGGTAAATTAATAGGCTGAAAAACTTCCGTCTCAAAAACTCGCCCAAATAACTCTTTATCTGGTGCTAAACGTATTGAACCATGTTGCAAAACTGCTTTACCGCGTTTTAACTGAGCGCTACCAATTAACTTATTACCATCGGCTAGCACCAAATCCGCCCCAGTAGCCGTACCAAAACAGTTAGGGTTATGAATGTATCCCCGCCCAGCTTCGCCGTATTGCAACTCGATTCCTAAACTTTTCCACCCTTCAATCAAAAATTTGCAAAGTTGCTGATACACCTGTGTTCGGCTGCCGTTAAATCCTGAGGTAATAACTGCATAAGTCAAATCTCCTTGATGCAGTACCGCCCTTCCCCCCGTAGTACGACGCACCAATTCTACTGGTTCGCCCTTCCAAGTAATTTGTTGCCAATGGCTAGGGAATTTTGATTGATGATAGCCTAAAGAAATTGCCACAGGTGACCAAGTATAAAAGCGTAAAGTTGGCGGATGCAAACCTAACTGGTGTTGTTCTAGTAACCACTTGTCAATTGCCATTTGCATCCGCCCAGAAGCTTCTAAAAGCGGAATTAATCGCCAATAGGCTCTATGCTGCACCAAATTCTGCTTGCAAGGCTTCATCATTATCATCAGCGATCGTAGCAACAATCGTGATGATCCGAGAAATTTCTCCTGGCGATAATTCTGCTAAAGTGCGGCTTGACAATACAACTACTTGCTCTTTATCAATGCCAAAACAAGCTTCAAAAGTATTTGTCCAATTCATTTCTAAAAGCTTCCGCATCAATCCCGCGTCATTTTTAGTCGGTAAGTCCAATACTTTCGCCCAAACTGAAATTGTATCTTCATCAGTTAAGCCGCTAAGTTGTACAAATACTTCCACGCTACCGTACTTAAATTTCCATAAATAGCTTGAGTCTGTCTGACTCACCATTGCACTATCGCCTTGTTCGAGGCTGGCAATGACAGTTTGAATTACATCTATATGGCTAGATGGGGATTCTTCGATTAGATTCTCAATTAATTGTTCGCTAGTTATGGGTTGATTTGCGATCGCATCGGCATTAGTCATACTAAATAACTCCTAAAATACTCGGTTTTTAATTGCTTAAACCTACTTTACCGCCTGTTAGCATATAGTGTTTTTATTTAATTTAGTAGTAAGGCGATGGAGCTTACAACTTGTTTAATCTTTAAAGGGGGATAAAACCCCCTTTAAAAAATTAAGCTGCTTTTTTATGAGCAATCAGATACTTACTCATAAAATGTACCTGCGTTGTAATATTCTCAAAACCTGCTTTTTCTAACCGTTCTACCAAGTCATCGGTTATGTAATGCTTATAGTAGGGTTCGTGGAAGGTTTCATGAAAACTATCCATTACATGGATCATTTCTGGAGAATCGCTCGTTTGAATAGAGTCGCAAATTACAAAAACTCCTCCTGGCTGCGTAACTCTAAAACATTCTTCCATCACCTGCTGACGTGCAGTGCTAGGCAATTCGTGGAATGTAAACACACAAGTTACTGCATTGAAATAGTTATCTAAATAAGGCAATTTCTCAGCATTAGCTTGAAGAAGCTGCGGTAATTCCCCAGGAATCTGCAATAACTCTTGATTAGCTTTACGCAAATAAGCAGACGACAAATCTGTCCCAAATAGCGAAGCTTGAGGGAAAGCATTTCGTAATAGTTTCAACGTTCTACCAGTACCACAAGCCACATCCAAAATCCGAGGTTTTGAATTAGCGCCCAAATTATCTTTTAAAGGTGCTAATATCCTCCGTCGCATGGGGTCCGCCGAACCACCAAATAATAGCTCAACTTGTAAGTCATACAAATTAGCCGATGTATCGCTTAAATAACCATTAGTTTGATGGTGAAAATTTTGTAAGTAGTAGCTAGGATAATCATCTTTGGCTACATCTACAGAAAAATCTTGATAATTTTTCTCGTTGAGTCGCTGCCAAACTTGGGGCATATCTAGCCAAACTTCGGGATAATAACGGAAAAAATCAGCCCAAGGATTATCAAACAGTAAACTGTGTGGGTATACGCCCTTTTCCGCATCTTGCCAATCTGCTTCCAGCAATTGATTTAATCTTGCTTGGAGTTTTAGTAGCAATTCTGGAGTAATCGGCGCTGGCTTTGGTTTCAACTGGGGAGATACTAAGCCCATTACTTGCGAACTTAAGTATTTGTGAGCTAAACCAAAGTAGTTTTTACCATTCTGAAAAGTCTGATAAGTCAGTTTGGTCAGGGTGTCAGACATGGGAATAGCTGAGGTCAATTGTATACATTAATTCTAACGTAAATAATTGTAACGATAAATTCCTCTACCCAGGTGAAGAAACGGGGCTGCCCAATTGGTAATGAGATAAAGGAGGTGAAACCAGAAATCCTATCTTTTTCGTAAACTAACCCTTGAAAATCATCACCCTTTCAACAACACCCAAGAAACAAAGCCAAAATTGCACTTTTATTTGTCAAACTTCTGCTTCGTTTTGCAACTGATTAAATTTAGCTCTAATAGTCTCAATTCGTTTGCGGTTGACCCCCAAATCTGACTCACCTAAACGCGAAGCTGAACGCACATGAATTACTTTGCGATCTTTGTCTAACAAAAATTCTACATCATCAACAAATCCCACTATCGGAATGGTAAATTCTGCATAAATATAATTGTCTGTTTCTTGTTTTAGGCTAGCTTGCTTAAAAGATTGAACTACCGTTTTAAGAGCCTTAAAAGCATCATCCGCCGCTAAAAGATTGTAGGTTAAAGGTGTAATACTATGCTGAGTATCTAAACTTTTGCTATTGACGCAATTAGGCGTGGCAGGACAAGCTAATAATTGACCTGTAGCCATACCAAGATTATTAGGTACAGTACCTGCGAGTAACTTAGTTTGTCCCGCAAAAAGTAGCGTCCCTCCTAGCAAAAAAACTATAGTTAAAACTATAAGGAGATAACGAGAAATAATTGTTTTGACTTCCACAATTTTAACTTCCTTAAAATAAGTGTTTCTACTCTACATATTCGCTATTCACGCTTAATTCTAGAGTTTCTTCGTCAACTTGAATATACAACATATTCGGACGACAACAAACTTGACAGTCTTCAATATAAGACTGATAATTACCACCGCTTAAATCGACAAAGGCTACATTGGATTCGCCGCAATAAGCACAAAAATATTCTGTATAATTTTGCAAAATTATTATCTACCCAAAAAGTTGTTAATTGCTACTTTTATTGCTTGTTTTTGTTCGTCGTCATAACTCCAACGTTTCAAAAAAGCGTGATAGCTACCATCCGCATCAATACTTGCTACCATTTGCTGCAACTTCTCATAGACTAAATCTAAATCTACTAATTCTATCAATTGCCTAGTTCTTTCTTGTACCCGCCCAGAAGCAGAAGCCATATCTTCATCTTCGCGGCGACGGTGAAACAATTGTTGCGCCGTAGACATGGCTAAATTTTTGACCAATAGTTCGGATACTATTTCTGGATGCGATCGCAATCCTGTAACAATCTCTGTTGACGGAAAATTAGCTATTTCTGAGGTGAGGTAAGTAACAAAAAAACCTCTAGCACCGTCTTCAGTTTGGACTAACTGGGCTATTTCTGAAGCGGATGGTTCTTTGTTAGATAGTAATTCTTGGGTAAATGCGATCGCGCTAGCAAAGTTTAACAGTTCGGGAGTGGTTGTCATAACACTAATTTTAAGATAGACACGTAAAAAGCGCCCTCCGATGGGAGAGCGCTGTTTAAATTATTCTAGATTAACTAACTATGAGGGTGAGAAATTAACCGTTGATTGCAGGAGCAGTTAAAGCAACGGGAGTAGCTTCACCCGCCGCCAAGTCTAGAGGGAAGTTGTGAGCATTACGCTCGTGCATTACTTCCATACCTAGGTTAGCGCGGTTAAGTACGTCTGCCCATGTGCCGATTACTTGCCCTTGAGAGT
>JAHHGY010000048.1 GCA_019359635.1 Chroococcus sp. CMT-3BRIN-NPC107 | reverse complement strand
CCGCTCTTGGTCTTTAGACTTGATCTTCCATTGGTCTTTTTGGCGCCGACACCATCAAGCTCTTGCTCGTTACCATCACTACCGTAAACGTTCCCAAGCTCCTTAAAATTATCTACAACTGTAGTGCCGATAAAGAATTAAAACCAACTTTGCAAAAACTCGGCAAGCAATTAGCTAAAATCGGCAACTCTTTAGGCAAAGCTGAAGACCAAGAAAACATCGACAGCATCAATACTTTAACCGAAGTTTTAGACGAAGACTTGGAATCTGTTGATACAAATGTAGCAACAGCAGCGATCGATCAGTGGTATGCCATTCTACATAAAGCCGACGATAAGCACTCTCAAAAAATTGCTGACAATCTCAAAAAACTCAAGCAAGCGCTCTCTGGCAAAGGCAAGAAAACCGATTTAGGTGAAGTTTTGGCAGAATTAGGCGAACAAACTATAGAAGCAGCATCCGAAGCACCCAGAGGCATCAAAGGGGCTGTACAGCGCTTAGGTAAGCGGTTAAGTAAAATTAGCAAGGCTGTTGAGTAACTTTAATATCTAAAGTGCGCTCTCAAAATTGGGAGCGCGACACTAACTCTACTACCATGCTTTGGGTTGGAATGAAGGTAAGTACAACAATCCGTTCGTGCAGTCGTACTGAAGTAGCTTCTAAAACCAGAAAGCGCCGCATTAATAAGCAACTTCTAGAACAATATAAAAAAACTCTTTATTGGGCTTGAGATTATTAACTGCTAAGTACGGGCAAGTTAAAACTTTTACTTTTAGTTGGGTTTAAATGCCTTTTGTATAGCTCATAAACCAGTTTTATCTGAGCTTTAATATCAAGGCAGTCATATTTTTGAATAATTTACATATAGCTAATTGCATAGTTATCTCAAAAATAAAGTATTAAACACTACTTATTGGCAATTTCTATTATTTGAAATCTACAAATTGTTTTGCATATAAAGTAATCAAGGGGCAGTTAAATCAGCTTTAATTAAAGGTTAATTGATGACTAAATTTTGGTTAAAAAACCTCTAAATTACCTAAAATAGATTAAATATATAACTAATTGAATAACAAGATTTTTTTAAATTTTTTTATGCTTGAGTGGACGTTTTGCAATGTTACTTAAGTAGCATTTTTGATTGTGTTATTTAAGAAAAAGATTAATACTCAAGTCCTGAAGTTTTTAAGCATCAGTTTATTAGTTGCAGCCTTAATTACCTCTCCCGCCTTGTCTAATAGAACGCTGCAATTGTTTTCTGGCTTACCAGGTGTGGAATATACTACCCAAGCTGCAACATTAGCTCAATCTCAGCCGCAAACTACTCTTAAAATTGCTCAAACTCCAGCACCAGCTAAGGAAGAAGCTGAGAAAGAGATCCTAGACTTTTTTGCCATGGCAATGGGCGCACTGGCAGGATTAGTTCTATTTATATATGGCGTGACTCGCCTAGCTGAAGGACTAGAAGACATAGGAAGCGATCGCATGAAAAATCTGGTTGCCAAATTTACGACTAACCGTTTCGCGGGCGTTGCAACGGGAACCGTCGCCACAACATTACTAGAATCATCATCCGTTACTATCATCATGGTAATTGCGATGGTGAGTGCGGGAGTTTTGACTTTTGTCCAATCTCTCGGCGTAGTTTTAGGCTCTAATATTGGCACTGCTGTAGGCGCTCAAATTATTTCTCTGAACGTAGACAAATATATTCCAATTTTGATGTTTGCAGGCTTGCTGCTGCTGTTTTTAGGCAAAAAACAAACGCTCAAAAATATTGGCATTATCATGCTAGGATTTGGCTTGATGTTTTACGGTTTAGAAGCTATAGACGAAGCAATGAAACCGTTTAGAGAGTACCAACCTTTTCTTAACTTAATGAAAACTCTCGGTCAAAATCCGCTATTTGGGGCGCTTATTGGAGCAGTTTTTACAGTAATTGTTCAATCTTCTTCCGCCACTGTAGCAATTGTAATCACTTTGGCAGGTTCGGGCTTAATTTCTTTACCCGCAGGTATTGCGATTATGCTAGGTGCAGAAATTGGTACTTGCGCCGATACCTTGGTAGCAACCATTGGGCGCGGTCGTCCTGCCTTGCGAACTGGGGTGTTTCATTTGCTATTTAACCTAGTAAGTGTGGCTTTAGGACTCTTGTTTGCACCGCTATTAGTGCAATTAGTCTCAGCAATATCTGGCAATGATGTAGGTCGCCAAGTAGCTAATGCTCAAATTATATTCAACCTCATGGGCGTAGTTGCAGTTATTGGTTTTCTGCCCATAATAGAGAGACTGCTAGAAAAATTTATTCCCAATGTAGCCAGCGATCGCAAATTGCAGCCAGAAAAATCAGTATCAACTTCCCGTTAGTTGTTGGAGCAAAGTTTGACAGCGAAGGGCGATAGCTTTCCAATCTTCTTTAGCTATTAATTGCTGAGGAAATAACTCTGTAGAAAGCCCAACAGCGATCGCTCCTGCACGTAAAAACTCTTGAGCGTTAGCTACCGTCACTCCTCCAGTGGGAATTAGTGGTATATGTCCGAGGGGTGCTTGCAGGCTTTTGATGTAACTTGCACCACCCAATGCTTGCACGGGAAAGACTTTTACACAACTTGCCCCCGCCTGCCAAGCGGTAACAATTTCTGTGGGTGAAAGCGCTCCGGGGATAATCGGGATAGCTCCGGCTGCTTCAATCATTGCTTTATCAGTATGGGGTGTAAACAAAAATTGCGCTCCCGATGCGATCGCCTGCTCTTGCTGCTCTAAGTTCAACAACGTTCCCGCACCAATTTTACAACCTGGTAATTCAGTACGCAATTGGGAAATTACTTCTTCTGGGCGATCGCTATTCCAAGTAATTTCAATCAACCCAATGCCTCCACTAGCTACAGCTTTTGCCATTTGCCGAGCCAAATTTTTATTATTAGAGCGGATAACAGCAATTACTTTATTTTTTTGCAGCAAAGACGACCAATTTTGACTAGATATTTTCATTATTTAAAATACCTACACGAAAAGACAATTTTTATTTTTAGATTACGGATTTTATTCATCCTCAAGAGCGAGCTAATTCAGCCATCGGAAGGATGAAGTTAGCTATATATATTCTTAATCTGTTTAAGTAAGTAATATTATGTATCAGATAAAACTATGCCCCTTTACAAGCTTGAAGACTTCGATCCAAATTACCGTCAAACCTTCAATGGTGAAGATATTAAGGCGATGGAGCTCTCTACCGAAGGTGGTAATCATATTGGTAAAGTTGCTGATGCTTTAGTAGATGCAGAAGGTAGGTTTCGATATTTAGTCATTGATACAAGCATAGAAAATTCAAGCAAACAAATATTATTACCCATTGGTCTTTCGCGGATCGATTACAACGCTCAACGCGTTTATGTAGACGGTTTGAGTAAAGAGCAAGTAGAACATTTACCTACCTACAACCAAAGCATTGTAGTTGATTACGATTATGAGGAGCAAGTTCGCGGAGTTTATCGCCGTCAAAATACTGCTGCACCTCAATCTATCGATCGCGATAGCTACAGCTATCAGCAAGAGCCTTCCTTGTACAACTTAAGCGAACAAAACCACCAAACTTTTAAGTTGTACGAAGAAAGATTAATTGCCAGCAAAAGTCGGGTGAAAACTGGCGAAGTAGCTGTTGGCAAACATATTGAAACTGAAACAGCAAGAATTTCTGTACCAATTGAAAAAGAAAGAGTAATTATCGAACGAGTAACACCGTCTACTGTAGGTAGAGTTGTTTCTTCTAGTGAAATTGACTTTCAATCGGGTGAAGTAGCTCGTATAGAATTGTACGAAGAAAAACCAGAATTTCATAAAGAAACTTTTATTCGTGAAGAAGTCCGGGTAACAAAAATTGTCGATCGCGATACTGTAGAAGCTCAAGAGACAATTCGTCGAGAAGAATTAGATATAAATACTGAAGGCAACCCAAATATGACTTCAGTACCAACAAACGACAGTATTTAATTAGTAGTTTGCTTTCGATTTTCCTCTAGTTGGAACAGTAAAAAAAATAGTTTGCTGTTTCAATTAAAAGTCAAATATTAACAAAATGGATTATTGTTTATGACCCTTTACAAGCTAGATGAATTTTATCCCAATTACAAAGAAGAATTATTTGATGGCGAAGACATTAAAGGACTTGATGTATACGCAGGAAAATCTGATGATAAAATTGGCAGTATCGAAAACGCTTTAGTAGACGAACAAGGACGCTTTCGTTATTTTGTCGTTGATACAGGATTTTGGATTTTTGGTAAAAAAGTTTTATTACCTGTGGGTAAATGTCATATTGACGCTAAAGCAAAACGGATAAATGCTATAGGAATTAACAATAAAAAGCAAATAGAAGATTTACCAGAATATCACGAAAGCAAAGTTCCCGATCGCAAATACGAGGAGCAAGTAAAGCAAGTTTATCATCCTCCGGTTATGAAGGCTGTGGAAGAACCTACTGTAATAGCACCGTCTTATTTGACTTCTCCCGCACCCGAACCAAGTAGTTATGTAGAAAGTAATGCCAAAAGCGATCGCGCTAATTACAACTACTATCAAGATCCATCTTTATACAACTTAGATCCCGACAACCATCAAACACTCAAATTGTACGAAGAAAGGTTAGTTACTAATAAAAAACGTCAGCAGACTGGAGAAGTAGTAATTGCTAAACATATTGAAACTGAAACAGCTAGTATTTCTTTACCTTTAGAGAAAGACCGAATTGTAATTGAACGTACAACTCCTACAAGTAGAAATGCAGCTTCTGTTCAAGATGTAAGTTTTCAAGAAGGAGAAATAGTTAGAATGAAAGTTTATGAAGAAACCGCAGATGTTCATAAAGAAGCTTTTATTCGTGAAGAAGTATCAATTAAAAAAGAAGTAGAAGTTGACACAGTCAAAGCTCAAGAAATCCTACGCCGAGAGGAGTTAGACATCGATACTAAAGGTCGCTTAGATGTAGACACCAGAAACATTTAAGCAGTTTTGTACGGCTAATAATCCAGTATTTGTAAGCTTTTTATAAATACTGGATTTCTATATGGCTATTTTTGCAACAACTACTACTTTGGAAAAAAACGAACTTTTTAAGTAATAGTAAAGTATCATTTATTAATTTTTGTAAATGCTTAAGCATCTATCTTTTGTATATATTCAAGCACTATTAAGTACTTCGTTAGGAAGATGAAAAAACAACAACAAATTAATAGATTAGTCAAGTAACAAGGTGAAGAAATAAAGGTTCTATACTATGCCATTAGTAAAAATTGAAGATTACGATCCGAATTACCGCGATAGTCTTGGTGACTCCGATCTTAAAGGTACAGGCGTTTATACCCAAGCAGACGAAAAAATTGGTACTGTCAACGACATTTTAGTAGACGAAGACGGACAGTTTCGTTATTTAGTAGTAGACTTAGGGTTTTGGATTTTTGGTAAGCAAGTTTTATTACCCGTCGGACGCTCTCAAATAGATCAAAATAGCGATCGCGTATACGCAATTGGCATGACTAGAGAGCAAGCAGAAAACTTGCCAGAATTTAGCGATCGCCTAGCCTTAGATTACGACTACGAAGAAAGCGTCAGAAATGTGTATCGTACTCCCGCCGTTGGAGCTTCTACAAGCTCTGTAACCGATACTGCCGCTCCTGTAGACGTTTCTATGCCCTTGGAAGCTTCTGCACCACTAGATGTTGCTTCTACTGCTGGTATGACTGGCGCTAGTGCTACCCCAGTTTATAGCCGCGATACCTACAACTACCAACAAGAACCAGCATTGTTTGATGTTAATAACTCCAACAACCAAACACTTAAGCTATATCAAGAACGCCTAATCGCCAACAAAAAGCGCGTTAAGACAGGAGATGTCACCGTAGGCAAGCACATCGAAACTGAAACAGCGCAAGTATCCGTACCCATTGAGAAAGAGCGCATCGTAATTGAGAGAGTAACTCCTACAGATGCCGGAGTAACCGTAGCGCCAGGTGAAGCGACTTTCCGTGAAGGAGAAGTTGCCCACGTTGAAATCTACGAAGAAACTGCTGATATTCACAAAGAAGCTTTTGTAAGAGAAGAAATCAAGGTCAGAAAAGAAGTAGAAAGCGAAACTGTTGAAGCAAAAGAGACTCTACGCCGCGAAGAATTAGACGTTAATACTGGTGGAATCCCGGTTGATGAAAGACACGATCGCATTTAAGCTAGATTAGCAACTTTTTTCAAGTGTCTAGTGAAAGCTTTTGTTAAACAGCTTTCTAGCTAAACTGGTACAGGCAGGGCATAAAGTATGCTCTGCCTGTATTTTTGTAGATAGAGGTATTCATAATAATTGTCAATCTGCTCTCCTGAAGGTATCATTTGTTTTTATTGAACAGCTTGCAAAACAAACGTATAAAATCAATAGGTAGTAATAAATATGAATAGTTCAGAGCGTAATAATTCTGAGTACGAAAATAGCGATCGCTCAAATACTGAGTCTCCTAATACACAGGAAGATTCTCCAGAGCAAGATAACAAAAGTATTGAATCTTTGTTTGATGAAACACAAAATTTTCCCAGCCAATCATCTGATGACGATTTAATGAGCCTATTTGCAAGTTCTGGAATGTTAGAGGAAAACAACTCTAACTTATTTAATACTCCTGAAATGATGTCAATGGGAGAAACAAACGAAATGGATTTGTTTAATTCTCCTGAAACGATCTTAATGGGAGAAGAAACAGATTTGTTTAATAATCCTGAACTAACAGGAGAAATCAGTGAGATAGATTTACTTACTACTCCTGAAATCATGGCAATAGAAGCAACAAACGAAATGGATTTGTTTAATTCTCCTGAAACGATCTCAATGGGAGAAGAAACAGATTTGTTTAATAATCCTGAACTAACAGGAGAAATCAGTGAGATAGATTTACTTACTACTTCTGAAATGATGTCAATAGGAGAAACAAACGAAATGGATTTGTTTAATTCTCCTGAAACGATCTTAATGGGAGAAACAAATGAAATGGATTTGTTCAATTCTCCTGACTTGATGGCAATGGGAGAGGAAACAGATTTACTTGCTACTCCCGAAATGATGGCAATAGAAGCAACAAACGAAATGGATTTGTTTAATTCTCCTGAAACGATCTCAATGGGAGAAGAAACAGATTTATTTAATAATCCTGAACTAACAGGAGAAATCAGTGAGATAGATTTACTTACTACTCCTGACTTGATAGCAATGGGAGAGGAAACAGATTTACTTGCTACTCCCGAAATGATGGCAATGGGAGAAACCAGCGAAATGGATTTGTTCAATTCTCCTGAAATAATGTCAATGGGAGAAACAAATGAGATGGACTTATTTAATTCTCCTGACTTGATGGCAATGGGAGAGGAAACAGATTTACTTGCTACTCCCGAAATGATGTCAATGGGAGAAACAAATGAGATGGACTTATTTAATTCTCCTGACTTGATGGCAATGGGAGAGGAAACAGATTTACTTGCAACTTCCGAAATGATGTCAATGGGAGAAACAAACGAGATGGATCTCCTTGCTATGCCTGAAATGATGGCAATAAGTGGTGATAATAGTAGTCAATCTGCGGAAATCGGTGAAGAAACAAGCGAGATAGATTTAGTTGCTTATTACGATGTAGTGGCGCAAACTGATGATGTAAACCAACCTATAGAAATAGACAGCAACGAACTAGATGCAAACCAACAGCCAGAAATAGTAGAAGAAACAACTAACCTAAATCTAGGCTTAGGTTTAGGATTGGGAGCAGCAGCTATAGCAACAGGTGCAAGTATTCCTCTACTAGAAGAACGGTTGAGAGTAGATGTTAACAAGCAAAAAATTGGTGAGGTAGTTGTTAGAAAAGAAATTGAAACGGAAATGATCCAAGTACCAATCAGACGAGAGAAATTGATTGTAGAGCAAGTAGGTGCAGAAACCATACAGCTTGCAGAGATCGATTTAGGACAAAGTGAAATTCAAGGAGTTGAATTAGTTACAAGTCAAACAAATATTGCTCAAGCAACGGCAGCTACAAGCAATGAACTGATCGTAGAAGGCGAATTTACTTCAGCCAAAATAGCAAGTTTATTGCTAAATGCGATCGCTCTAGAACGCCGCCAAGGATGCAAAAAAATTAAAATTAAAATAGTTGTAGACGACGTGGAACGTCAGCAAACCTATCAAGAGTGGGTAGATCGTTGCTCGATTAAGCCATCATAAAACTAAAAATCTCTATTCTGTATTACCTGACTCTCAATTCCATTAAAAAAGCCGGGTAATTCTAAAACTAGAATTACCCGGCTACTTATATCTGTTGTTTATGCCAAAGATGCGGTTTTTACATCGCTGGAGGCTAACAATTCTTGCAACTCATCAGCATCTACAGTTTCTTTTTCAATGAGCATATTAGCTAACGTATCAAGAATGTGACGGTTATTTACTAATACTTCCTTGGCTCTACGATAAGCTACATCTACAAGCTTGCGGACTTCATCATCAATGGCGGCGGCAGTTTCCTCCGAGAAATCGCGCTCGGCGACAATATCGCGACCGAGGAACATATTACCTTGCTGACGACCTAAAGCAACTTGTCCTAAGCGATCGCTCATGCCAAATCGAGTTACCATTTGACGAGCTACTCTTGCTACTTGCTGCAAGTCATTAGAAGCGCCTGTTGTAACTTCCTCTTCACCAAAGATCAATTCTTCAGTGATGCGACCACCTAACGCTACAGCCATTTGATTCTCTAAATAAGAGCGGCTATAAAGTCCGGTATCCATACGGTCTTCGCTAGGAGTAAACCAAGTTAATCCACCTGCACGACCGCGAGGAATAATGCTAATTTTCTGTACGGGATCGTAGTCTGGCATCAAAGCACCGACTAAAGCATGACCTGCTTCGTGGTAAGCTACCAAGGTTTTGCGCTTTTCGCTCATAACCCTGTCTTTTTTCTCTGGGCCCGCTAGTACGCGATCAATCGCATCATTGACTTCATCCATAGAGATTTCGGTCAAACTGCGACGCGCTGCCAAAATTGCCGCTTCATTGAGCAAGTTAGATAAATCAGCACCTGTAAACCCAGGAGTGCGACGAGCAATTCTATCTAGGTCAACATCTTTAGCTAAAGTTTTGCCACGAGAATGAACTTTGAGAATTTCCGCGCGTCCGGCGTAATCGGGGCGATCTACAACAACTTGGCGATCGAAACGACCTGGACGTAGTAAGGCTGAATCTAAAACATCAGGGCGGTTAGTTGCAGCAATTAGAATGATTCCAGTATTGCCTTCAAAACCATCCATTTCGGTGAGCAACTGGTTGAGAGTTTGTTCTCTTTCATCGTTACCACCGCCTAAACCTGCACCCCGTTGACGACCTACGGCATCAATTTCATCGATAAATACGATACAAGGCGCGTTAGCTTTGGCTTGCTCGAACAAGTCGCGGACGCGAGACGCACCCACACCGACAAACATTTCTACAAATTCCGAACCAGAGATAGAGAAGAAAGGAACGCCAGCTTCTCCAGCTACCGCACGAGCTAGAAGGGTTTTACCAGTTCCAGGAGGCCCAACTAACAGTACGCCTTTAGGAATTTTTGCGCCTACGGCTGTAAAGCGATCGGCATTTTTGAGGAAGTCTACAACTTCATTTAGCTCTAGTTTTGCTTGATCGATACCTGCTACATCACCAAAAGTTATTTGGGTTTGCGGCTCCATTTGCACTCTAGCTTTTGATTTGCCAAAATTCATCGCTTGACTACCAGGCCCGCTTTGAGCGCGTCGGAGCAAGAAAAATAAACCCACCAATAGCAGCACTGGCACAAATATACTGCTGAGAACTCTAAATAAAGTGCTATCGTCAGCTTGTGGTGAAACTACTATATCGACGTTATTTTTACTTAATATATCGATCAAGTCAGGATCGTTAAGTAAATTTACTATTTTCTTTTCACCGTCTTGGGGTGTTACTTGCGCTCTTGTGCGATCGGCACTAAGACTTACGCGCTCAACTTTACCTTGTTGAACTTCTTGAATAAATTGACTATATCGCCATGTCTCTCGGCTTTGGGGTTGTTTTTCAAAAAATGCTGTTCCCAATGCTAAAACTACAATGCCTAGCAGAACGTACAGCCCCGCATTTCTCCAGCGTTTATTCACCGAGGTCATTCCTCCTAACTTTAATTAACTTAAGAAGGTATTTTAAGTTAATTGTTAACTATTCTTAATCTAGCTTAGAATTACAGCAGTTGCCATGCTATGGGATCGCCCTTTAGTCCACAAACAAACCTTGGAGAATCTTTAAAGCTGGGTGCTGAGGATTGTAATGGCTTTGAGTTGGTGGTGATGCGATCGCACTTATTGGCATAATTTGCACCACACTATTACTATAACAAATCATTTCAAACCCCTTCACCACTTCACTATTCCAAGGTACTTGTTTTACTTCTAAGTTTTGTGCTTGCAACCATTCAATAAGCTGACTTCTCATAATTCCTGGCAAAATTCCCGCGTTTAATGGTGGTGTCCACCAAAAGCCATCTTTCCATCCCCAAAGGTTTCCGGTGTTAGTTTCTAACCATTCGCCAGTAATAGAGTCTACTAAAATTGCTTCTTGCGCCGAATGTTTTTTAGCCAAATTTTGCGCTAACCATGCACTTAAATAATTTCCGGTTTTATGAGCAGCCAGGCTTCGGGCTAATTCTACAATATAAGCCGCCTTGCCATGTTTTTGCGCTTGGGTTAGATCGGCTGGTAAATCTCGCCCGGTAATCCATTCGCGCCCGTCGGGAAACAATGTAATGCGGAGAATAGGATAATGTTGCAGCATAGAAGACGCGCCAAGTTTTACCTGCGCCCAATTGGGCCAGTGCCAATCAAAAGCTTGCAAACTAGCAGATAAGCGATCGCAATGAGCCGTCCAATTAGTTAACCTGGAGTCTAGGGAGTGCTGATACACTCGCATAGTAGTAAAAACTGTTGCCCCGTATAATAGCCCTGGATCGTCAATGGCTACTTCTAAAGTATTGCCTGCAACTAAGCCGCCGTTATACCAAAACACTAAATATTTTAAAGTCTGCCATTACCTTGAACAATATGCTTAAGAGTAGTCAGAGTTTCCAAGCTAATCAAACCGCGCCTTTGTCCTTTTTGGTTGGACATCCCCAAAAACACCGAATCGCCCTGGGAGGGATTGCGAGAAAAGCGAGGAGAAGCATTGATATAAGTAGAAGCACTACTTACACCCAAAGCAAAATAACGGCTTTCTTGATAAGATTCCGTAACAATGCAATCTGCATGACCGCTACTATGTAAATTAATTAGGGCGATCGCTTCTTCTAAATCATCCACCACTTTAAAAGCCACAATCTTTTTCAAATAAGCGCGATCCCACTCCTCATCCTCCGCTAATTTCAAGTCTGCAAACACCTTACTAAGCTCCTTATCGCCTCTAATTTCAAAACCTTTTTCTTTTAAACTATTCCATAAAGTTACCAATGAAGACGGTTGGCTAGAGCGATGAATTAACACTTTTTCAATCGCATTTACAGGATCGGGCTGACTTTGATGACTATCTAAAATCATCGACTTTACCATTTCCAAGCCTCCAGACACCGCCCAATACAAATAACAATTACCCATCGCCGTCTTTAATACTGGGGCGGTAGATTGCCGCATTACCTGCTGTACCATACTAGGGCGACCGTAGGGAATGACTAAGTTTAAGTATCGATCTTGAATTATTAAATCTCTAACTACCGCACTTCCGCCTTCGGTTCCTAGTAACTGGACACTACCATCTGGTAAACCTGTTTGATCTAAAGCTAACTGCAACGCCTTGGCGATCGCTTCATTTGAATGACTAGCCTCGCTACCACCACGTAGAATTAAACTATTACCCGTTTTAATACACAAACCCGCCGCAATCGCCCCTAATTCTGGAAACGCCTCGTAAATTAGTGCTATAACGCCCAAAGGCATCAACTGACAATAAGTTTGCGAGTCTTGGAGTTGATAGTCTGCGTTTCGTACTCGGCGCAGGGGATCGGATAATTTACCTAATCGCTCCAAAATTTCTACTGTTGCTTGCAAACGTTCTGGGGTCAGCTTCAGCCAATCTAAGATTAGCTCTGGTATTGCCATTTCCCGACTGGCTTCTAAGTCTAGGGTATTGGCTTCTAAAATGTCATTGACCGAGTTTTTAAGAGCCTGCGCCATCGCCGAAACCGCACGACTGCGATCGCCTCCCTTGGTAATGCTCAACTTCAAAGACGCTCGATAAGAGCGTTCTACTGCGATCGCAGGCTCAATATTTGCAGCCAGATTATCTGTCATTTATTAACGCCTGTAAGTCAGCCAATATATAAATGCTGGTATTATAAGCACAATTACAGCGACCATCACCCAAACTAAGAAGTTATTAGCCCCGCTCGGTACTTGTAATGCCAACGGCAGCCATACAATTAATGGTATTATTATTGCACTTATTGCTATCGGCAAATAACTTTGCTTTAAGTGAGATTGAGCAGTTATCCATCGATTTCCCATCCATCGCCAAGTTGGTTTGTGGGGATAAGTCGTTGATAATTGCTCTAAAGCATAGCCATTTTCTTCAACTACAAAGATTTTCTGACAGCGATCGCAGCCCATCGCATCAGTGAGGACAATCGGAATCAACCGCCCTTGACGGCGACAGGGACAAGGGTAGTCGGTATTTAAGTCAATTTTTTGCGGCTTTTGAGATTGCACCAGCGATCGCACTGCCTAAATTAATAGTTTTTCTTGAGTGTAGCCGAAATATATTTCTATATAAACCTAATAAATCTAATTTTCCTCTGCTAACGGTTGCCGATTTAAAAGATCGCGGTATAGTTTCCACTGCGGTAAGTATTTATTCAGGTTGTTGGGGGTCTGCCCCCAATTTTTGGTTTTTCTTCAAGATAACCGCTCAACTTAAGGAGGAGTCGAAAGCGCGATCGGGACTTCCTCAACCTCTGGTAACTTTTCTAAAGTCAAGCGACTTGGTTGCCGTTCGCCAGATAAACGTTTTAATAATAGAGGTCTAGGATCGTGTAATAGGTAAATAATGCGATCGCCCTCAATCCATTCATCACTGGTTGAAGCTATTTGACTTCGCCCTTCTCTTTCGACCAATAAAGGCACTAATTCCCCTGCTCTAGTCAAAGCTTGCAAATGCGCTTGTTGAAGCTCTAAACCCGGCTCCATCAGCGTTGTATTACCTAACTTGACCCTGCCATCGGTTAAATAATCATTCCAAGTTTTGATAGTCAATTCTGGTAAAAATGCCTGACTAATTTTTGTCCAATTGCTACCATTAGTCGCTAATGGATCGCGGGGAAACACGGCTAAAACTCTAGGAGGATTAAATTCTTCCGCCGCTCTTTGCGCCAAAACAAAATTTACCTCACCATTATTTGTCATAGCAATAAACGTACCTATCGTACTAAGTCCTGCTTCCTCCAGCACCTCTGGATCTAAAGCACTACTCAAGAAAAAAGGTATATTCTCCGCTTCTGCTTGTGTGCGAGTCAGGGGATCGGTGTCAATAATGGCGACAGATTCCCCTCGCTCCTTAAACAATCGCGCAACTAAAAGGCTCAAAGGATTGCAACCCACAATTACCGCTCCTGTTGCTTCGGTAGAGGCGATTTTTAGCCACTTAGCCACTAATCCAGCGCTTAACCCCTGACAAAATACAGTCATGATAATCGTCAGAAACACCAAAGCCTTAATAGAATCTCCTCCATTAATTCCCCTCTCGGTTAACAAAATTGAAAACAGAGAAGCCACCGACGCAGAAACAATCCCTCTAGGCGCAACCCAACATAAAAATAACTTTTGCTGCAGGTTCAAGCCGCTATTCCAAGTACACGCCGCAATATTAATTGGACGCACGACAAACATCAGCACCAACACCGTAAACAAGCTACCCCAACCCAAAGCAAAGATACTCGCAATCGATAAATCCGCCGCCAGCAATATAAACAGTACCGAAACGCCAAGAATAGTTAATTGACCTTTAAAGCGCCGCAATAATCTTTCTTTGGGAATAGAAGAAGAACCCAATACTACCCCTGCAACCACCGTCGCCAGTAACCCCGACTCGCTGCGAATTAGCTGCGCCAAGGCAAATAAACCCCACAATCCGGCTAAAACTACTAAGTTCTTTAACTCATCAGAAATAAAATGAGCGCGTTTAAACATCAAACTCAATAACCAACCACCTACTGCACCAATACCGCCACCAATACCCAGACGCAAAACTAAACCGCTCACTGCTAAAACGGGATCGGCTTCTCCATTTAAAATCGTGTCTAAAACAACAACGGCGAGAATTGCTCCTACTGGATCAATTAAAACCCCTTCTCCTTCTAAGAGAGTAGCTACTTGACGATCTACTTTTACATGGCGCAATAATGGGCTAACTACCGTAGGTCCCGTAACGACTACTAAAGCTGCATACAAAAAAGCGATCGCCCAGGGAAATTCTCCCAACCAGTGCGCCGCCATTCCCCCACCAATGAGAGTAATTAGCGTCCCAATAGTTACCAGATTTCGCAAACTTCCAGAAACTTTCCCCAAGTCTCGCATTTCCAGATTTAGCCCACCTTCAAACAAAATTACCGCCGTTGCTAGGGCGACAATTACTTCTAAGCCTGCGCCTAATAGCTGAGGATGTAGCAAACCCGTACCATCAGAGCCTAGCAAAATTCCAAACAACAGCAAAAACACAATGCTGGGTACTTTAAGATATTCGGCAATTACTTGAGCGCCAATACCTGCAATTACAGAAACCGCCACTGTTAAAGTTATTTGAAAAGATGCTTCCATAGGCTAGATTTTGACAGTCGCAAAACCTTTCATACAAGGATAGTCGATCTTAACTTTAAACGTCGATTTTTGTACTTTTACTTTCCGAATGCCCTTTAGTCAACCTTTTTACTCGCCACTATCTTAATAGTTACTTTTACAAGCTGCCAGAATCTGCTTATCGCTGCTGCTAACCGTCGATAATTGATGATAGTTTTGCAGCGCTACAGAATAAGGAGTAGTAATCTCATTGCTACCATTTTCGTCCCAAGTGCGATCGCTTATAGCTGCTACTTGCTGAAAATTTGGGCGATCGCCGGGATCTTCTGGATAAGCTTCGGTTTCTGGCCCATTAGCTAGGGACAAAGCTAGCTTTCCGTCCTCAAGAGTACCGTCAAAACAATTAAATTCTGAACTTGGTAAATAAAAAGCCCCGACTACTTTACTTTTATTTACTTCAATAACTATATATTCTTGACCGATTTGCTGAGGTTGTGGGGATTGACCATATAAGTAAACACCATCTTTTTGAGGTAACTTACCTTTTCTATCGTACGTGTTTTTACTTAAACCTTGACTCTGAATGGAAATTTTATACTGTTCTTTACTTGATAAGTCGTTAGTAAAGGCTGGCGTAGACACTCCAGTTAATATACTCAAAACTATCAGTAAGCTAACTAGAGGAGCTTTGCTGTGATGCCGTCCTAAAAACAAATTATCAATATAGTCAAGCATCATCGGTTCCTTGTTATTATCTAGCTCTAAGCTGGGGGGGTGGTGATTCAGCTATGATTACAGCATACCCAATTAGTTATGCTTTATTGATACTTCAAAAGAGATACGCCACTTTTCGTAAAAAAGCTTAATTTTGATGAAATCAATGACAGGGAAGCTTTAGGCGAAACTAGGCACATTCCCAATCAACAAAAATACCTCCTAGGTGGTAGGAGGTAAGCAAGCTATTAAGTAAGATAGGTAGTTTTTTAACTGGCTATATACTCTTGCACGTTCTCTCGACGGCGGCGCAAGTGGGCTAAAGCTTGATGCTCTAACTGACGTACTCGCTCTCTACTCAAGTTAAGTCTTTCGCCGACTTTGGCTAGAGATAACTCATTACCATCAACTAAACCAAAACGCAGACTTACTACTTCGCGCTGCTGGGGTGTTAATTCGGCAAGTAGATTATCTATATCTTGACGTAAAGCTTCTTGAGTCATGAAATGATCCGGCGATGGACCGTCATCTTCTAGCAAGTCTTGCAATTCGGTATCTTGATTATCGCCAACTCGGATATCTAAAGATACTGGTTGACGAGCAAGATTCAAATACTCGCGGATTTGAGCAGGTTCTAACTCTAAAGCTGTGGCAATCTCGTTAGCATTAGGACTTCTGCCTAACTTTTGCGCTAATTCTCGCTGGACTTTTTTAATTTTGTTCAGCTTTTCGGTAATGTGAATTGGCAACCTAATTGTCCGAGCTTGTTGAGCGATCGCCCGGGTAATTGCTTGGCGTATCCACCAATAAGCGTAGGTAGAGAACTTGTAACCGCGCATCGGATCGAATTTTTCTACGCCACGCTCTAGTCCCATAGTACCTTCTTGAATCAAGTCCAAAAATTCCATGTTTCGTTTTTGGTATTTTTTGGCGATCGCAACTACCAAGCGCAAGTTTGCCTCAATCATTTTTTGCTTGGCTCTTTTGCCGCGCTTAATAACTTCCGGCAATTCGCCTATAGCAATATCTACTTGTGTCGCCCATTCTTCGGACGTTGGTTCCCTTTGCAGTTGCTTTGCCAGAGCTTCTTTAGCTTCTAGGAGCGACATCATTTGTTGTACTTGCTTCCCATAAATAATTTCTTGTTCGCGGGTTAGCAGGGGTACGCGACCAATTTCTCGCAGATAGGTACGAACCATATCTGCCGTGAATTTGGTTTTGTTTGTTTCGGTAGTGGTGTTAACAGTGGGCATTTGTGCGTCGTCAACTCCGTAGACAATTTGGAATACTAAAGGCTAGAACGGGGCGGGAATCAGAGCTTGTTTATAAATGGACATTAACTAATTACTTGTTGAACATACATCCTACAGAAGGTGTAGAGACGTTGCCTCTCTAGGATAAGTTTCCCATCCGCTTGTGCTTAGTTAACTTAATCGAAGTCGATATGAGTTTATTCTAATCTAAATTTGATTACTCACACAAGTTTTAGGAAAGTTACTTGGTCATTACTCGCCCTTACTTATATATGATGACTTGACTTGAGAAGAAATACGTGCATTGCAGCCACCGGATAACCGTACTGATTGACTCTTAGAGATGGGGAGATATTACGAAACACTAAAAACCAAGATCGGCTTGGGCTAATTGGGCAGCGGCAAATACTTCTTCGTCGGGCTTTTCTTCCCAGGCAACATCGCCAATTTCGGCGTAGAAAGTTTGGTCGTAAGGGCGCGTCCTAACTACTACAGGCATGGGTACGGCATGACCGAGAATTAATGCTTGTTGTTTAGAATCAAGTTTTGCTAAGACGCTACGTAAAGCCTGACCGCCGGATACTCCAGTAAAAATTGCTTCAATATCTTTTTCGTCATTGAGTAGAGCAGTGATTCTCGTACCAATTTGGGACATTACTTCATTGTCAATTCCTGATGGGCGCTGGTCTACAACTAACAAGGTGACAAAGTATTTACGCATTTCACGGGCAATAATCCCGAAAATAGTTTGCTTTACGGTGGCAGGATCGAGAAAACGGTGAGCTTCTTCAATGGTAATGACTAAAGGATGAGGGCGATCGCACGGATTTTTGCTTTGTAAGAATTTCTCGGCTTTGTGGACGTAAGAGTGATGAATGCGGCGAGATATCGTATTGGTTGCCAGCATATAGGAAAGCATATTTGACTGGGAACCAAATTCAATTACAACGTGCTTGCCAGCATCTAAAGAAGCCAAAATTTTATCTATATAGTTATGGGGGCAACTCGTCCGCATATATTTAAGATCCTCTAGGCGTAGGAGTTTACGCTGCAAGGCCATAATTGAGGACTTATTCCCGCGCTTCTCTTGGCAAAACATTTCTATTTCTTCGTTACCCATTGCCAAAAGCTGAGTAATCCAAGATTTGCCAAACTCGTTACGCAAAATTGTGGCGTTTTCTAAACTTGCTTCTGATAAGTTTAATTCGTTGCGTACCAACATGATGTCTTCAACTTCAATTTGGTCGTAACTCAAGTAAAGATCCTGGGCATCTCTCACTCCTCGGCGCTTGGTAGAAGCCGGATCGAGGGTGTATACCTGAACTTTACCCGGAAATAGCTGGCGCAAGCCTTTAACGGTGCTAAATTGCTTGCCTTCCGATACCGCCTCCCAGCCGTACTCAGAGTGCATATCAAAAATTAAATTTACCGCCGCCTGTTTGCGAATAATCCCTGATAGTAACAAGCGCGTCAGAAAAGATTTCCCCGTTCCAGACTTGCCAAATACGCCGTTGCTACGTTCGACAAAGCGATCGAGGTCTATACATATCGGTACGTCCATGTCAAGAGGTTGACCGATCGCAAAATTGCGTTTTTGGGGGTCATCTTCCCAGCCAAATACGGCTCTAAAATCTCGTTCGCTGGCATCGTATACTTGGCTAAAATGGCTGGGAATAGTTTTTACGGGTAGCAGTTCCATATTGCTACTACTTTGGGGTTGAAAAGAAGCTAATCCGTTTGTACCATTGGGTTGAGTTCCATTTTTTTTAAAAGATGGTTCCTCTGATTCGGGGGTAAACATCAACATTGGGGTCAAGTCGATAGTTCCATAAGTACCGCTTCCCGCCAAAACTTCGCGCATAAAGTCGTCGCTAGGTAAAGGCGGATTGGCGACAATGCGCTGGCTAGAAGTACCTAGACATACATCTGTCAGCATACAAAAAAAACGCGATTTCATTCCTTCGACTACAAGAAATTTGCCGACGCGCATATCTTCTACCAAGACATCAGGATGCAAGCGCACCTCTAAGCCTTCACTAAGCGATCCTTGTGTAACCGAACCTAATGGCTGTCCCAAATTCATGCGGATTCTTTGCACTGCGTGGGTTATTGGCTTATCTTATAGCCTTTAACGGCAAGCTGTCAGCTATTTAAGTCGGAATAAAGAATATTTTTGTACTACTTCAGTCAATATTTATCGCTGTGGGTGCTGAACCTGTAGTGATAGAAGATCCAGGTGTAAGTTTGCGATATTGACTGTACAAGCGATCGCGCCAGGTAAAAAATATTTGATAAGCTGGGTTATCGGCTAATCCTGGTACGCCTTTCCCTTTGACATTGGCGGGTAAATCTAAATAAGGCCCGTCGGGAAACTTCAGCAGCATCGATAGCCCAGCGACAGATAAATCTGCTAAAGTAGTGTGACCGCCTACTAAGTAAGGACTATCAGCAAGTAACAAACATAATGCTTCTAAGTCTTGCTTTAGGTCGGTTTCAGCAGACTTTACAACGTCAGGACTTGCGCCGACTCCAAACCCTAAAATCTTTAATATATCGTTGGGAACCGCTCCTACTAAGCCTTTTAGCAAGTCTGGGGTATTAGTGGGTAATAAAGCTTTGCGGAAGTATTGATCTTGACTTAAAGCGCCAAATAAAGCTTGGCGGCTTTTTACTCCTATTGATTCGTCTGCCCATTCTTCTATCAGCAAGCATAACCCTCTTTGTTTGGGGTCGGTGGGAAGTAAGGGACGCGCGGGGTAATTTTCGTCTAAATACTTGGCGATCGCTGTAGAATCGGCAATAATATTTGCACCGTCTTTAATTACTGGTACTTTTCTTTGACCTGTCAGGCGAAATAAGTCTACTTGTCCGATTCCGGGAATAACTTCGATTTTGCGGTAATCTAAGCCTTTATAATCTAAGATCAAGCGGACTTTTTCTGAATATTGCGATAGTTCAAACTGGTATAGTTCAATCATTTTAACTGGTTGCTCTTGGTGAAAGCGTTAATAATCTACTTACTACATGATTCCCTAAAAGAGTAGATTTTGACAATTTTTAGTTAATAATTGTCAAAATCTACTTTCTCAATCGTCCTACTTATTTAGCTATAAATTGATGTTCTTCGATTTAGCTTACTTTAATTCAATCAGTTATTATTAATAATAAATACTCTCTCAACCTAGCGATTGAAAGAGTAGTAATGATTATTCAATTTGTGGATAGTTTATTACGCAGTCCGGCGGGTTACTAAACCCCAGATGAACAGTAAAACAATCGCGCCAATTACTGCAAAGATAATGCTAGGTAGAGTTAAAGCTCCTACTGATGCTGTTGCTCCTACACCGCCGAAAAACATTCCGCCCAACCAGCCGCCAACTAATGCACCCAAAATACCTAAAATCATTGTGGCAAGAATACCGCCACCTTGATGTCCTGGGTAGATAGCTTTAGCGATCGCGCCAGCAATTAAACCTAAAACTACCCATGCTAAAATTCCCATGTTTTTTCTCCTGTTGTTTGTTATCTTCTGTTTCCTTATGTATAAGTTATCCCTTCTAATTATTGATTTCACTCTATCGTAAGTAAGAATCTAAAGGCATAGAAATCTTAGCTATTTAGGCGATAGTTTTAAAGTTTTATCTAACTATTTTATTTAATTTATATAAAGTAATAAAGACTTTTTAAAGAATCAAAAGGCTTTATTGTTTTTCGAGCAGCAAAGCTAACTTAATTCATAGCTTAATGATTGTTAATTGTTTGTAAATATTTAATCGCAACACAGTTTTGTATAAGGTTTTTTCTCAACAAAGGCACAAGATTATCAGTCTTTAGCTAGATGTATGTTGTACTTATTCCAAAATATTTGTAAAGTTATAGGCAAATGTTGTAAAACTTAAACTAAGTGCCAGAAGTAAATAAGAGGAAAACAACAGTGATTAAAAATCAAAAGCATAGCCGTAGTAATTTGCTGAAGAAAGTAACTTATCTATTGGGAATTGCCAGCGCCAGCGTTCTAATTGGATTTCCTTTACAGGCACAGCAGTCTGGAGGAGGAGCGCTTAATCCTAGACCAAGTATTTTCAACGAGCCTCCTTATAATCGCTCTGGCGGCGCAGCAACACCTCCAGAAGCTAGCCCCGCCACTACACCAGAAACTAGCCCCGCCACTACACCAGAAACTAGCCCCGCTCCAGCACCCGATGCTACTACCCCAGCACCTACAGAAGGCGCTCCTGGCGCATCAACTGGAACAGAGAATTTAGTAGCTTTAGCCGCCGCTAATGGTTCTTTTAAAACTCTCACCGCCGCTTTAAAAGCTGCAGATTTAACTGCAACTTTAGAAGGCGCTGGCCCGTTTACAGTATTTGCACCAACCGATCAAGCCTTTGCAGCTTTGCCTCAAGAAGCTCTCCAAGAGTTGTTGAAGCCAGAGAACAAAGCATTATTAGTCAAAATTTTGACCTATCATGTAGTACCTGGAAAAGTTGCATCTACAGACTTGAAGTCTGGCGCAGTAAAATCTGTTGAAGGTGGTTCGATCAACGTCAAGGTTGATTCAGCAACAGGTGTATCGGTGAACGAAGCTAAAGTAGTTCAGCCAGATATCCAAGCAAGTAATGGCGTAATTCACGTTATTGACAAAGTAATTTTGCCTCCAGACATCTAACACAAGCTATTTTTCAAACAGAATTAGCAATTTAAACCCATGCAAACATCACATCTGCATGGGTTTGATTTATGGTTTTATACTAAAAGTCCACCATGATGCAGATACAGTAGCTAATCTCAGCATCTAGATTAGGTAGTAGTAAAGCTTAGATAAGTGTTAATTTTATGTCTGACAGTCCCCGGCTAGACGAGCAAGCGATCGCTCTTGTAGCCCAAGCAGGTTTATCTAGTCAATTAGATGCCGCCGAAAAAATTGATGTAGATGTTCGCACCGACTTACTCAAAGTAGTGCAAGGACAAGCGGATTCTATAAAAGTTTCTGGACAGGGTTTAGTGTTGCAAGAAGATATCCGGGTGCAAGAAATGGAGTTGCATCTAGATAATGTGGCAATTGACCCCCTAAGCGCGTTGTTAGGACAAATACAACTAACTCATCCGGTAGATGCGATCGCTAAATTTGTTCTTACTCAAGAGGATCTCAATCGCACTCTAAGCTCTGACTACATTAAAAGCTGGATGCAGAACCTAGAACTGAATGTAGACGGGCAAATTGTAACTGTGGCGTTGCAACAAATAGAGTTATTGTTGCCTAAAGAGGGATTAATAGAAGTTAACGGCAGCGCTTTGTTAACAGAAATGGGCAAAACTAGGCAACTTGGGTTTAATGCTGTAATTCGTCCCCGTACCCGCCAGCAGCCAATATTAGTTGAGAGTTTTAAGTGCAAAGATGGGCAAAATATCTCTTTAGAATTAGCGGTAGCGTTGTTAGAAAAAATGAAAGAGCTAACGCACTTGCCTTTTATTGAACTAGAAAAAATGGCGCTCCGCATTAAAGAGCTAGAAGTAAACCCCGGTAAAATGACTCTGTACACCGAAGCCCATGTTAGAGAAATACCGGAGACTTAAGCTATGAAAGTGGTTGTGTTGCAAAAAAGGGTAGAGAAAATAGGTTTATGTTAGACAAATAGGCGATCGCATTTGGATACCAAAAATTAATTTAGCAATTGGTACGGAACAAGGCAATTATCAAGGATGGACGAAAGAATGGTTGTATTGGTACGATTTAGAGGGAGATAAATATTCATCTCTTGAAGAACAAGGGATTCTAGCTTAACAACACGCTGCAATTGCTCAACAAGCACAGCAAGACCGACAATCGCTAATCGCCAAATTACGAGAACGAGGCATAGATCCAAATACGCTAATGTAAAGCAACTTCGCGTTTCTAAGCAGGTAAGTTTAAAGTAAAAGCAGTTTGGTTAGCGGGAGTTGAATCAAGAGTTAAATCGCCTCCATGCGCTTTAGCAATCTCTCTAGATAAGCTAAGTCCGAGTCCCGTCCCTTCAATTTCCGAGCGAGTTCTAGCAGGATCGCCGCGATAAAACCGCTCAAAAATTCGTTCGCGATCGCGATCTAAAATGTTTTTTGAAGCATTAGTAATTGTAATTAATATCTTTGCTCTCTGTTGCACTGCATAAATGCGTATCCAGCCATCGGAAAGATTGTATTTAATCGCATTGCTGACCATATTTTGCAAAACTTGAATCAGTAAATCGCGATCGCCCATTACCTGTAATTGAGCAGCAATTTCTGTTTGTACCTTTAATTGCGGCGCTAATAATTCTATATCTTCCTCTACCTGCGCCAAAATCTCGGATAAGTCTACTTCCACTTTATGCAAATTCATCCGTCCCGCATCGGCTAAAGAAAGCAATAGGAGTTTTCGCACAATCCCACTCAAACGCCGGACTTCATCTAGTAAACTGCTCAAACTTTGCTGCATCAGAGATTCCGGTTCAGCTTGCTGGAGGTTGCGTTCTAGTTCTCCTTGCAAAATTGCTAAGGGTGTTTTTAGTTCGTGCGCCGCATCTCCACTGAAGCGAGAAGCCTGTTTAAAGCTACGTTCCAGGCTTTCCAACATCTGATTAAATACTGCAATTAATTCCACAAATTCCACATCAGTTTCGCTAATGGGAACTCGCCTATCTAAGCCTTTGGCTGTTACTTGCTTGATTGCTTCGGTCAATTGTCCAATGGGACGCAAAGCATTACCTGACAACCACCAAGCACCAAAGGTAATTAAAAACAGGAGAATAAGGATTGAAATTAAAAAGATATTGCGAATCGCTACCATTTCGCCATTAATAGTTTCGAGACTAACAGAAATCGCAATCCGATGATAGGGAAAGCTCGCCGCCCCAATACGCCAAGTTTCTGTTGATGTGCGTTGGGTGATAAATCGAGGTTGAGAAACAACCAGTTGTGGTCTTGCCAAATCAGGCTTTAGTTCTAACGGTATTGGGCTTGTACCAGCAGGTAAGAGCCAAAGGTTATTAACTTTAATCTCACTAGACCAATTATCCGACTTGTAAAGAGTTTTCCCCTCTAAATCAGTAACTAATATAGCTGTCGGTGTATCCTCATCAATGCTAAATCTTCGCGGTGAAGGGGGAAAGCGCCGTAGGGGACGATTTGCTCTCATCAACTGACCTTCAATTGCCTCGTCAAGGCGACTAACTTTAGCTTGGTAAATCAGCCATCCAGAAGTCATCCCAAAACCTACCAGCGCACTACCCGCTAAAACTGCCGAGGCTAAAGCTAGGCGAATCCGAAAAGAACGCATCACTTTATTCATTCTCCAACTGGCGAAACCGATAACCCACCCCCCGCACGCTTTCTAGCCAAGGAGAGCCGCCAATCGGGTCGAGCTTTTTGCGAATCCGTTGCACGCAGACATCAATAACATTTGTCGTGGGGTTAAAGTCATAGCCCCAAACGTGTTCTAATATTTGCGTGCGGGTAAAAACTCGCCCTGGCGATCGCATCAAATATTCTAAAAGATTAAATTCGCGGGTAGTTAGTTCTACTACTTGGCGATCGCACGTTACTTCTCGCGTAATACAATCTAACTTTAGAGATCCAGCGCTAAGAATGTTTTGGCGATCGCCGACGCTGCGACGCACCACTGCATGAATCCGGGCTACCAATTCCTCAACAAAAAACGGTTTAGCAATATAGTCATCCGCCCCCAAATTTAGCCCTTCAATGCGATCGTCCAATTCATTACGAGCCGTTAATAAAATTACCGGAACATTCTTTTTTGCTCGACGCAAGCTTTTGAGAATCGCCAGCCCGTCTTTGCCTGGAACCATAATATCTAGTACCAGAGCGTCATACTCGTTATCTAGAGCGCGGTTATAGCCTTCATCGCCATTATCGCAGTAATCAACAACAAACCCGTGTTCCCTTAGTCCCGCATTAACAAAGTTAGCGATCTTTGCCTCATCTTCAACAAATAAAATGTGCATAATCTCACTATTGTATATTCCCCACCTCCTGACAAAAATTACAAAAGTGTAATTTAGATTTAGGTCAAACTGTAATTTTCATCGGGCTTAATTAAAACATGACACTTAGTAAAGAGTTTGATTCTCATGAAAATTAATCGCCTGTTAGTAGTTTCGGTTGCATCTGTTTTAATTGGAGGCGGCGGTTTTGTCTCCAGCAAAGCGTTAGCCGACGGTTTTTTAACAGCCCAAAATACAGCGCCATCCACTGAACAACGCCAACCAGGGGAAGGACGACGAGGCTCAAAAAAGTTTGAGCGTTTAAGCAGTCTAACAGAAGCTCAAAGAACCCAAATACAGCAAATTAAAGCTACTAGCCGCCAGCAAATTGAAGCTATCCCCAGCAACGAGCAAAAAGCCCGGATGGAAGCAATTCGCAACGATGCTAGAACTAAGATGGAAGCTGTTTTAACTGCCCAGCAAAGGCAACAACTGCAACAATCGCCAGCTAATGGCGAACGAAAAGGTTGGGGTATGCCTAAAGTTACTGGACTTACCGATGCTCAAAGAACTCAAATGAAAGAAATTCGTTCTGCTACCCGTCAACAAATGGATGCAGTTCTCACAGCCGAACAAAAAACTCAAATTGAGGCAATTCGCAACGATACTAAAACTAAAATGGATGCAGTTTTAACTGCCCAGCAAAGACAAGAATTAGAACAGTTACGTCAGAGAAAACAACAAAATCGTCAACAACAGTCTTAACTATTGCCTTTGCTCTGAGCTAAGTAAGAGTGTTCTGTAATAGCTCCTACTTCTAGATAAACGGGCAAAACTGCCCCAAAAATTTAAATTCAATGCTGAGACTGAGATTATGCCTCAGTCTCAGCATACAACCTCGCATTGATAATATGAGACTAAGCAAAATTCTAAGTCGTAGAGATATGCTAACTCTATCTAGAGCAACTATAACCGCCCTGTTTGTGGGTGGCTGCACGTCAAAAAAGTCTAGCTTTGCTCAAACATCAACTAATAAAACTACGTTGCCTACTTGTATTGTCAGCCCGCAGCAAACCGAAGGACCTTATTTTGTAGATGAAAAGCTCAATCGCTCCGATATCCGCACCGATCCAACCGATGGTAAGGTTTCAGAGGGCGCACCACTGCAACTAACGCTGCGGGTTTCTGGGGTGGGAAATGATAGCTGTACGCCTATTGCTGGTGCGATCGTCGATATTTGGCACTGTGACGCGCTGGGAGTGTATTCGGACGTTACCGATAGAAGTTTTGACACAGTGGGTAAAAAGTTTTTACGCGGCTATCAAGTGACTGATAATAATGGCACTGTGAGGTTTACAACTATTTATCCTGGTTGGTATCAAGGTAGAACCGTCCACATCCATTTTAAAGTTCGCACGGCGGAGGTTTCTTCCAGGCAAAGTTATGAGTTTACGTCGCAATTATACTTTGACGATGCTGTGAGCGATCGCGTCTACAAACAAATGCCCTACACAAGTAAAGGAAAACGCAACCAAACTAACGAACAAGACGGCATATTTCAAGGCGGTGGAGACAATTTGATGCTCTCTGTGACTGAAAATCAACAAGGGGTAGCCGCAACTTTTAATATTGGACTGCAAATAGCTTAAAGTGCGATCGCGCTCAACATGAGTTCTGTGTTAGATAACATATAGCAATCCTAGGTCAGTTGAAGAAAAGGGAGGGATGAACTACTGTTAAGGGTAAATGTAGACTTTGAAGTCTGACTGAAGATGGAAGAACTGGTGGAGTTTATTCAAAGTAATCCTGACTC
>JAHHGY010000047.1 GCA_019359635.1 Chroococcus sp. CMT-3BRIN-NPC107 | reverse complement strand
CATTGGTCAGATTTAGCGCTCAGTTTGATACGTCTTAAGCCTGCTAAATTACCTCATTTTCAACGCGGTCTACGAGCTATGCAGCTTATCCTGTCTACTGTTTAGTTCCTTTGTCACCCCGTCAGATAATCAATGAATACGAACTTTACAGAGCAGCTTTCCCATCGATTGATATTTTCGCTCCTGTTTATGGCTTTCCACTCCCAACAAGTTTCGATGAAGGTTTTGGTGCTAAAACCACTACTGATAATGTAGGAATTTATTTACAAGATCAAGTAACATTGCTGGCAAATCTTAAATTGCTGATTGGCGGCAGATTTGATTTTGTCAATTCTAATCTCGAAGACTTTCCAGACCTTCTTAACGGTAGCGATTCAGAAACATCTAATTCTTACAATGAAGCCTTTTCACCTCGTGTTGGATTGGTGTACCAACCTATAGAACCGATTTCACTGTATGCAAGTTACACTCGCTCCTTTGTGCCAAATAGTGATAGTACAGCTACCGGGGAGCTACTAGAGCCTACACGTGCTACGCAGTACGAAGCAGGGATAAAAGCATCAATATCGCCCGAATGTCTGGCTATGATTCTCGAACCATTGCCCAACGATTTCTTGCTCATGATATCGATAAATTATTTCTCCTTCTAGAATGAATTATCCCTGGGGATCTACGTGCAAGATCAAATTTCAATTTTTGAGAATTTAAAACTGCTAGCAGGCTTGCGCTATGACACGGTTGACCAAAAAACAGTAAATGTTCCAGGTTTTGCAATCTCAAGTGGTGAAGTAAATCGAAATTATGACGCTTTGACTCCCCGTTTGGGTATTGTTTATCAACCAATTGAAGAAGTTTCCCTCTACGCTAGCTATTCGCGATCGTTTAATCCTAGTACGGCAAACACAGTCAGTGGCGATCCCCTTGAACCAGAAACAGGGGAGGGATACGAAGTTGGTGTCAAAGCCCAGTTGTTTGAAGATGTTTTTGCTACTTTGGCATATTTTGACATTACCAAACAAAACGTTGCTGTAACCGATCCAAATAATTCTTTCTTTTCAATTCCCACCGGGGAACAACAAAGCCGAGGTGTTGAACTGGATGTAACTGGGGAAATATTACCAGGGTGGAATATTATCGCTGCTTACGCCTACATTGATGCTGAAGTTACAGCAGATACAAACACAGATATTGTTGGCAACAGACTTTTCAACGTTCCAAACATAGTGCCAGTTTATGGACAACCTATGAAATTCAAACTGGAAGAGCGCAAGGTTTAGGCTTTGGGGTTGGGTTTAACTTTGTCGGGGAAAGAGAGGGAAATTTAGATAATAGCTTCCAGGCGGATAGTTATTTTCTTACCAATGCTGCTATTTTTTACCGACGCGATAATTGGCGCTTCGGTTTCAACTTCAAAAATCTGTTTGATATCAATTACATCGAAGCTGTTGAGAATGATAGATCGGGAGCTAACTCCCCCGGTGAACCGTTTACCGTGATTGGCTCAATTTCAGTGCGGTTTTGATTTATCGAGGGGAAGAAGTCAGCTTTCTAACAAACTTGTCCTGGGCGCAGACATGAAACAGAGATTGGATTTCACCAATGCGCTCAATGCCCAGCCTGTCAATAACCTTTGCCCAACCTCTAAAATACCTCCCAGCAACTGTAGTCGCTGCACTTGTAGATAAGATAACAGGCGTTGCATTAATACCCAAAACGAGTCCCCTTCAAAAAGAGGGAAAATTAAAACCCCCTTCGCAAAGGGGGTTGGAAGATTTTTAAGCCTAATCGCAGTTAGAGTAGCATCAGTAAGCGCGACAATCTTTTAGCGTTTAGCTTGGCGACGGCGCAGCCATTGGAAAAATGGAACTATGCTTAATCCTAGTAGTGTAGTTGGTTCTGGAATTGGCTCAGATACGCGATCGCGCACTGCAACGGCAACATCAGGATTATCGCTAAATACGCCATCAACTCCTAAAGCAAAAATCTGTTCGTATTCAAGCTCTGGATTGCCTTCATAATCAGGAGCCAAGAAGTAGTCTTCGCTACGGAAGGTATAAGAATGTACCAATAAACCCGCCGCATGAGCATCATCAATTAAGGTGGTAACATCTTGTAATACTCTGTCCGCATCGCTAATTTCACCATCTCCATTTAGATCGTCCGGCTCTCCGTCTTCATTAAGGTCTACAGTTTCAGCAGGAATAATTAGTCGCTTCCAAGGGCCGATACCATCAGCGTACTCTGCAACTTCTGTCAAGCCTTCGGGCGTTAATAAATCGCCGTAAGTAAGATCGCTTCCACTAGCAACAAAATCGTAAGGTTGAACTGTAGCCTCGTCATACAACTGTACTAAAGGTACATCAGTCAAAGTATTTAAGTATTGCAGATTACCAACTTCAAAGGACTGCACAAATACCATATCATCAGCATCGTTTAGATCGTTAGCCTCAAGGGTTGCTACTAGAGGTTCTTCTAAAGATAGTCCAATTGAATCAAAGTAAGTAGGATGTTTTGTTTCTGGATAAATGCCAATAGTCCGTCCTGTTTCTAAGCTTTTTTGTTCAGTCAAATCAATTATTTCTTGCAATGTCGGAACTTCATACATTCCGTTGTAGGTAGCAGATTCAGAACGAATATCGGGGATGCGTTCGGTAGCTTTTAATGTTTTTAGCTCCTCTAAGGTAAAATCTTCTGTAAACCAGCCTGTGACCTCAACTCCGTCAATTGTTTTAGTAGTTTGGTAGTCTGCAAATTCGGGTCTAGTAGCCACATCAGTAGTTTCAGAAATCTCATTTTCATGACGCGCCACTAATACACCATCTTTAGTTGAAACTAGATCGGGTTCAATGTAATCTGCGCCCATATCAATTGCTAATTCGTAAGAAGCTAAAGTATGTTCCGGACGATAGCCACTAGCGCCGCGATGTCCAATGACAATTGGTTCTTCTCCATTTAAAGTTGCGGCGGTAACTTGATTTGCACTCAAAATTGTCAAAAATGTTGATGCTAGTATTGCTAAGTGGGAAAGCCGAATCATTTTATACTCCTCAAAACTAATTTTTCAGTTAAGGCAAACAAAATTAACAGCAATTTATAAATTATTACTGCCTCCAGTTCTGCCAAAAATGTTCGTATACCGTAAAGATACTGAGGGAGGATTAAGGGTAAATTAATTAGAGTTTAAACTTGAGCGGGTAATTAAGGGCGATCGCCTAGTAAATGATTCAACTTCAATTTTTTTGTAAAACTCAGTTCTAAAAAAGTCAACAGTTTAATTAGAACAATGTCTTAATTGTTACTTTTAAGCTTTGTAAAATTATGTGTAATAGCATTTTTATAAAAGCGATCGCACGCACTGACAAACTTACTCCACCAAAATTTGCTGTAAGGCTATGTACCGCAAGGCGAAAGCTAAGATAAATAGGTGTCGATGGCAAAATTAAGAGAGACTCTATGGAATCCCCAAGCCTAGAAACCAAGCAGCGAGTCAGTGAGTTGCAAAGTCTGTTGCAAAAAGCCAGCTATGCTTACTACGTCCTCGACAACCCGATTATGGAAGATGCGGTATATGACAGTTTGTACCGAGAATTGCAGCAGCTAGAAACCCAGTATCCCGAATTAGCCTCTTTAGATAGTCCTACAGCGAGAGTAGGAGAAAAACCTGCAACGGGTTTTAAATCGGTACAGCACCGAATCCCTTTATATAGCCTCGAAAATGCTTTTAATACTGAGGAGTTACAAAACTGGGAAAAACGTTGGCAGCGTCAAACGCCTAGTATTAAAGTAGCCGAGTATGTTTGCGAGTTAAAAATAGATGGTTCGGCTTTAGCTTTAAGTTACGAAAACGGCATATTAGTTAGAGGCGCAACTAGGGGAGATGGCGAAACTGGGGAAGATATCACTCAAAACGTGCGAACAATTCGCTCAATTCCGCTCAAATTAAAGTTAGAAAACTGTCCGCCTCTAGTAGAAATTCGCGGTGAAGTATTTTTACCCTTAGATGTATTCCAACAGATAAATCAAGAAAGAGTTGCCGCCGGAGAACAATTATTTGCCAATCCGCGCAATGCAGCCGCCGGGACGTTACGCCAACTAAATCCCAAAATTGTCGCCAAACGCAAACTAGACTTTTTTGCTTATACTCTGCATATTCCAGGAATAAATGATCCAAGTATTGTTCGTACTCAATGGGAAGCTTTGGAACTGTTGCAGAAAATGGGCTTTAAAGTCAATCCCAATCGCACCTTATCCCCTACTTCCCAAGAAGTTGCAGAATATTACGATTTCTGGAACACTGAAAGGCTAAATTTGCCTTACATGACTGATGGGGTAGTTGTAAAACTAAATTCCTTTAGCTTGCAAGAACAATTAGGCTTTACGCAAAAATTTCCCCGTTGGGCGATTGCACTCAAATATGCCGCCGAAGAAGCCCCTACCCGCGTCGAGAACATTGCTGTCAATGTAGGACGTACAGGAGCATTAACTCCCCTTGCCCAAATGCGTCCAGTTCAACTAGCAGGAACAACGGTTTCCCGCGCTACCTTGCATAATGCCGATCGCGTCCGAGAATTAGATATACGTATTGGCGACACTGTAATTGTCCGTAAAGCTGGCGAAATTATCCCCGAAGTGGTGCGCGTATTGCTAGAATTGCGCCCACCGGATGCTCAAGTTTTTGAAATGCCCCAAAACTGCCCGGTTTGCACCCAGAGAGTAGTTAGAACTTTAGGCGAAGCTGTAACTAGGTGTGTAAATGCTTCTTGTCCGGCTATTATTAAAGGTGCGCTCGAACATTGGGTAAGCCGGGATGCAATGGATATTAACGGCATGGGCGAAAAACTAGGACATCAGTTAGTAGATAAAGGTTTAGTACATTCCGTTGCCGATATTTACGAATTAACTCCTCAAAACCTGTACTCGTTGGAGAGGATGGGGAATAAATTAGCAGAAAAGTTAATAGATGCGATCGCGCTTTCTAAAACGAAACCTTGGTCGAGGGTATTATATGGTTTGGGGATTCGTCATGTAGGCAGCGTCAACGCTCAAACTTTAGTCCAAGAATTTCCCACCGTAGAAAAACTGGCACAAGCGGAAATCGAAGATATAGCAGCAGTTTACGGCATTGGCGCAGAAATTGCCGGATCGGTACATCAATGGTTTCGCATCGCCGCCAATCAAACTTTAATTTCTCGATTGCAAAACTTAGGTTTGCAACTAGAAGCAGAATTTAAAGAAACTCCCATAACTGCATTAACGGGTAAAACCTTTGTAATTACTGGAACTTTACCCACGCTAAAAAGAGAAGAGGCAAAAGAATTAATCGAAAAAACTGGAGCAAAAGTAACGGATTCTGTCAGCAAAAAAACCGATTACCTAGTTGTGGGCGCTGAAGCTGGATCTAAACTCGCTAAAGCTCAAAAGTTGGGCATTACCTGCTTAGAAGAATCTCAATTACTAGAACTATTGAATCAATAATTGGTATTGCTGGTTGAATACAGAGATGTTCCACCGGAACGTCTCTACAAAGGATTGGGTTTAAAATCACGCTAGGTTCGTTTATGCAACTCCATCAAAATACTGGCAACTGGCGCTTAGGACTAGCCTTATCTTTACTAACCGTTCTCCTTTGGGGAGTATTGCCTATAGCTCTCTCTATCGCCCTCCAAGCTGTGGATGTGTATACGCTAACTTGGTTTCGATTCTTGCTATCTTTTGTTCTACTAGCTATTTATTTAGCTTCCCGCCACCAGTTACCAAAAATTGCTACTTTGCGATCGCCTACTTTTAAATTACTCGCAACTTCAACTCTATTTCTCGCCATCAATTACCTGTTATTTGTCCAAGGATTAGCCCAAACTTCCGCCAACAACGCCGAAGTTTTGATTCAAATTGCTCCTGTAGTATTTGGACTTGGAGCGATCGCATTTTTTAAAGAAAAGTATACTTTACAACAATGGCTAGGCTTTGCCGTTCTTACTCTCGGTTTTAGCGTCTTTTTTCACGAACAATTAAACAATCTTCTCACCGCCCCTAAAAAGTATTTAATTGGTAGTGGTTTGCTAGTTATCGCCGCCGTTGCTTGGGCAATTTATGCCTTAGCGCAAAAGCAGTTGTTGCAAAAACTATCTTCCTTCAGCATCATGCTATTTATATATGGCGGTTGTAGCGTTTTATTTACGCCCCTAGCAAAGCCCCAAATCATTTTTACGCTAAATCCTTGGCATCTAGCAGCGTTAATATTTTGTGGCTTAAATACATTGATAGCTTACGGTGCTTTTGCCGAAGCCTTGGAACATTGGGAAGCCTCAAAAGTGAGTGCTGTATTAGCTCTAGCGCCAATTGTAACTTTAATTTCTGTTGATATCGGTTCGTCAGTAATGCCACAAGTAATTAAACCAGAAAATCTGACGTTTTTAGCAATAATTGGGGCGATAATGGTAGTTTCTGGCTCAATGGCGATCGCATTAGGTAAATCATCTCCAAAAAGATAATTATGCTCAAACACAAAGCCTTCCAAACACTGGCGATCGCTATATCTTTACTAATACCTTCCTTTGCCTTACCCCGTCCCACAATAGCCGCCCAACGCATTTATGTTTCTTATTCGGCTTTCGAGCGCTCTATTTCTGTTGATGCTTTAGAAATTTACGCCACAAAAGGCATAATTAACGACGATTTAGCCGCCTACGCCAATTATACCGAACCCCAGGTAATGGAGCGATTGCGGCGAGTTTTAATCACGCGGGTAAATTTAGATCCGGTGGCTGTTTCTCAGTTTTTTTACACGCCGCAAGGGGAAGATTTACTACAAAGACTTGGGCAAATTATTCAAACCGAGTCCCGACAAACTGGGGTTTATGCTTTACGATCTGCTCTAGTGTTAGCCGCCGCCGATAAGGAAGGATTGACGCTACTAAATGTTTTACGCTACTTTCCTAGCAATAGTATTCGGGTGGATTTAAACCGCAGTCTGCAACTTGCTGATGAAGTAGAAACTATTGTCAATCGTACTAATACCGCGATCGCATCTATTGCTAATCAATCTGAAACCGAAGCTAATAGTGAAGTAATAGATTTTTCTCAATTACCGGATCTTCGCAGTAGTGGGCGTTTTAGTTGGAATAAACAAACGCTGACATTAAACGACACAAGGCGCGATCGCACTTATGTTGCAGATTTTTACATCCCCGTTACTTCCAGTCCTGCATCTGTAGTTGTAATTTCTCATGGTTTAGCCAGCGATCGCACAACTCTAGCTTATTTAGCCACGCACCTAGCCTCCTATGGCTTTGCAGTTGCCGTTCCCGAACATCCTGGGAGTAATACCGAAAGATTGCAAAACTTGCTTATAGGACGCGCTAGCACCGCCGATGAACCCAGCGAATTTATCAATCGTCCCTACGATGTCACCTATTTATTAGATCGTCTCCAAGCTTTAGATGCAGAAGATCCTACTTACCAACTCAACTTAGACCAAGTAGGAGTTATTGGACAATCCTTTGGCGGTTATACAGCTTTAGCTTTAGCTGGCGCGCCGATTAACTTCCCGCTACTGCAAAAAGACTGTGAAAATCGCGTTAATGCTTGGAATATCTCTCTATTGCTGCAATGTCGGGCTTTAGCATTGCCTGTAACTCAATATAACTTGCGCGATCCAAGAATTAAAGCAGCGATCGCTATTAATCCTTTAAGCAATAGCATTTTTGGTCAAGAAAGCCTCAGCAAAATAAATATTCCTTTAATGATTGTTAGTAGCAGCGATGACACCGTTGCACCAGCTTTATCCGAGCAAATTATTCCTTTTAGCTGGCTAACCACCAACAATAAATATCTAGTCTTACTAGAAGGTGGAACCCATTTTTCCGCACTTTCCGAACCCGATCCTAGTACTAATCCTTTAAATTTACCTATTCCTATTTATGGCGCTCATCCCGCCCTTATCAAGCGCTACATGAGAGCCTTGAGCGTTGCGTTTAACCAAACTTACGTTGCTAATAATGCCCAATATCTACCTTATTTAAGCGCCAACTATACAAAAGCGATCGCTCAAAGCGTTTCTCCAGTTCGACTTGTGCAAACTTTACCCGCAGATTTGCGATCGCTCTTAGATGCCGAATTACCCAAATAAAAGCTCTCTACACTGCTTTGTAACTAGCTTCCAAGGTATCTTTCAACGGCATCCACCTAAATGCGCGATCGCCGCCTCTTTCAATGGCTATTTTTACTTTTGGCTCTAACTGCGGCAAAGTAGTCAAATATTCTACTTCTTGGTTAGAAAGCAAATGCCCTTCCATCATCCATAAAACTAAACCTTTGGACTTTGGCGGCAAATTTTCCAAATGGTAGTTAACAATTGGTGGTAAGTAATAAACTCTAATATCTTTTTTGCCTAAATGAGCGGGGCGGACTCCATGTACTCCGGTAAGATAAGCCGCCACATCTCCCAAACCACGAGCCGTCATTAGTAATGTTGTATAACCCGCCGCTCGGATTCTCCTTTGATAGCGTCCTTCGTAACCACCCTCCGGCGGCACGTACAAACCCAACGCCCCCGATTTTTCCAAGTCTCGAATCAGTTGCTTGCCAGTGGTAATTAGCGCCATTGCTTTTGTTGTCAACTATTTAATGCTTTTATTATCTCTAGAGATGGCATTAAAAGCAGCTTGTCAAAGATTTGTTCTGTTTATTGCGATCGCTAGGTCTGGTAATTTCCCTTAACCATACTTGTCAATTTGTACATCTTCATCTAAACTATTAGATCGTGGTCAAAATTGGCTAGTTTAACTGTAAATTAGGCTTGAGTGAGTTCGGATAAAAATTATTTTATTCGCAAAATATCGCACCCAGGTTTGCAGCAGTCTAGTTACAAATAATAGCCCCACCAGGAATAGCAAGATCCCTTAACGACTTGTTATTAGTACAAATTAATGTGCGGGATACTAAGCGATTGATGCGCTTAAGTCCTCAAAACCCCTGGAACTTGTAGAAGCGATTTCTTGCTAATGTTGGCAATTGCTGAACAATCATCAAAACAAAAGAATTTCAGGTAATACTGAAATTTTAAATATTTCTGTGCTGCCGCAGAGCATAACTGCTGGCGATCGCACTAGAAATCAAACCCACCCCATGCGTGAAAAAAGGAGAACCAGTTACCCGTGTCTGTAGGAATCCTCGGCACCAAGCTGGGCATGACCCAAATTTTTGACGAAGTAGGACGGGCTATTCCTGTAACTATCGTTCAAGCTGGGCCCTGCACTGTTACCCAAGTTAAAACAACTCAAACCGATGGCTACAGCGCCATCCAAGTTGGATTTAAAGAAGTAAAGCCAAAATCGTTAAATAAACCAGAATTGGGGCATTTAAGCAAGTCTTCAGCGCCTCCATTGCGTCATTTACGCGAGTATCACGCGGATAATTCCAGCGAATACACTCCAGGTCAGCAACTAACAGCCGAAATATTTGCCGCCGGGCAAATTGTTGATGTCACAGGTACAAGTATTGGTCGGGGTTTTGCTGGTTATCAAAAACGGCACAACTTTGGCAGAGGGCCCATGTCTCACGGTTCCAAAAACCACCGTGCGCCGGGTTCTATCGGTGCAGGTACAACCCCCGGTCGCGTTTATCCCGGCAAAAAAATGGCGGGACGATTGGGCGGTAAGCGCGTCACAATTGGCAAGCTCACCATAGTTAGAGTAGATCCAGAACGCAACTTGTTATTAATCAAAGGGGCAATTCCTGGCAAGCCGGGCGCATTACTAAGTATTTCGCCAGCTAAAAGGTTAAAACGCTCCACTTAAAAAGTAAAAGTCAAATCGATAGCTGAACGCGCAAGCAACGGCTGTTACGAGGTAAGCCAATATGGTTGATTGTGTAATAAAAAATTGGCAAGGAGAAGAAGTAGGTTCTGCAACTATAGAACTAAAAGTTGCTAAAAAAGAAACTGCTTCTCACGTTGTTCATCGCGCCTTAATCCGCCAACTAGCAAATGCTAGACAAGGTAACGCTTGTACAAAAACCCGCGCCGAAGTTCGCGGTGGCGGTCGCAAACCTTGGCGACAAAAAGGTACGGGTCGCGCTAGAGCAGGATCGATTCGTTCTCCATTATGGAGAGGTGGCGGTGTTACTTTTGGACCCAAACCAAGAGACTTTGAAACAAAAATGAACCGCAAAGAGCGCCGTTTAGCGCTCAGAACAGCATTTTTTAGCCGCACTGCCGACATGGTTGTGGTAGAGGAATTTGGAGATCAATTTTCTCGTCCAAAGACAAAAGAATTGACCAGTGCGATCGCCCGTTGGGGACTTGATAGCACTGCCAAAATTTTGTTAATTGTTACCGAGCCAAACCAAAACATTTATTTGTCCGCTCGTAATGTGGCTGGCTTAAAAATGTATCCCGCTCACCAGTTAAATATTTACGACGTGCTAAACGCCGACAAAATTATCACTACTGCCGCCGCTTTAGCAAAAATCCAGGAGGTTTACAGTGACTCAGTTTGAGGATCGCAATCTACCGGACATCGTGCGCCGCCCGATTGTGACTGAAAAAGCTACCCTGCTGATGGAGCAAAACAAATACACTTTTGCCGTCACTCCTAACGCTACCAAGCCAGCAATTAAAGCCGCGATCGAAAGCTTGTTTCAAGTCAAAATTACTAAAGTAAACACTTATATGCCCCCGCGCAAACAAAAGCGAGTTGGTAAGCATACTGGGTACAAACCGCAATATAAAAAAGCGATCGTTACTTTAGCTCCTGGCGACGAAGAAAAAATTAGACAAGCGCTATTCCCAGAAGTGTAGTTAGTTATCAGTTCAAAGTGTCTTAATAACTCAAACCTTAAAACTCAAAACTACTAATTATGGGTACTCGTTCTTATAAACCATACACTTCCAGCACTCGCCAATGTACCGTTTCCGACTTCGCGGAAATTACCAAAAGCGAACCCGAAAAAAGCTTAACTTATACCGTTCATCGTCCTAAAGGGCGGAACAATCGCGGTGTAATTACTAGCCGTCGTCGGGGTGGCGGACACAAGCAACTTTATCGTGAAATTGATTTTAAACGCGATAAACACAATATTCCCGCAAAAGTAGCAGCCATCGAGTACGATCCCAATCGTAACGCTCGTATCGCTTTGCTATTTTACAAAGATGGGGAAAAAAGATACATTATTCATCCCGCAGGTTTAGCCGTCGGGACGATGATTATCTCAGGGCCCGATTCGCCTTACGAAGACGGAAACGCCTTACCTTTATCTAATATTCCTTTGGGTACAAGCGTCCACAACGTTGAACTCACCGCCGGAAAAGGCGGGCAAATGGTTCGTTCTGCGGGTGCAAGCGCCCAAGTAGTGGCAAAAGAGGGCGATTACGTTACTCTCAAGCTACCTTCAGGAGAAGTTCGGTTAGTCCGCCGCGAATGCTACGCAACTTTAGGGGAAGTAGGTAACTCAGAAATGAGAAACCTTAGCGCTGGTAAAGCTGGACGCAATCGTTGGAAAGGTCGCCGCCCCAAAGTTAGAGGTAGCGTCATGAACCCCGTAGACCACCCACACGGAGGTGGAGAAGGTAGAGCGCCTATTGGTCGTCCAGGTCCCGTTACTCCTTGGGGTAAACCAACCTTGGGTTACAAAACTCGGAAGAAAAAGAAAGCTAGTAGTTCTCTAATTATCCGTCGTCGGCGCAAATCATCGAAACGCGGTAGAGGCGGTAGAGAGTCTTAAATCAACGCTAGTAATAACTAATTACTTCAACAGTAGGAAATTATGGGTCGATCGCTAAAAAAAGGACCCTTTGTAGCTGACAGCTTACTAACAAAAATAGAAAAGCTCAACGCCAAAGGTGAAAAACAAGTAATTAAAACTTGGTCGCGGGCTTCTACAATTTTGCCGCAAATGATCGGTCATACGATCGCAGTTCATAACGGCAGACAGCACGTACCAGTTTTCTTAAGCGAACAAATGGTTGGACACAAATTAGGCGAATTTGCCCCAACTCGGACGTTTCGCGGTCACTCCAAAAGTGACAAAAAAGCCGGGAGATAAAGCTTTTAGCCGCCTAAGAGCTACAGGAGAAAATTATGGCTACAGATACAAAAGAAATCAAAGCGATCGCTCGTTACATTCGGATGTCCCCTTTTAAGGTGCGCCGAGTTCTCGATCAAATTCGCGGGCGATCGTACAGAGAAGCATTAATAATTCTTGAATTTATGCCTTATCGTGCCTGCGATCCAGTCCTCAAAGTCTTGCGGAGCGCTGTCGCCAATGCCGAGCATAACGAAGGACTCGATCCCGCCGAACTAAAAATCTCTCAAGCCTTTGCCGATCAAGGTCCCGTACTCAAACGTTTTCAACCAAGAGCGCAAGGTCGGGCTTACCAAATTCGCAAACCAACGTGCCACATTACTGTAGCCGTTGCGGTGGGCGCACCAACCAAGTAAATAATCACACAAGGACTCGTTAAATTGTGGGACAAAAGATAAATCCAGTCGGTTTTCGCTTGGGTATTACGCAGGAGCATCGCTCGCAATGGTTTGCCGATCCTCAGCGCTATCCTAGCTTGCTTCAAGAAGACTATAAGTTGCGGCAGTACATAGAAAAAAAACTCGGTCGTCTGGCGGCAAACAACGCCGGAATTGCCGATGTCAAAATTTCTCGTAAAGCCGACCAAATCGAACTAGAAGTTAGTACGGCTCGTCCCGGCGTAGTTGTAGGTCGCGGTGGGGCAGGAATTGAAGCCTTGCGTAACGGACTTAACGAACTACTAGGCGGCAATCGGCAAATTCGCATCAACGTGGTAGAAGTGCCTCAAGTTGACGCTAATGCTTACTTAATCGCCGAATATATCGCCGGACAACTAGAGCGTCGGGTTTCCTTCCGTCGCGTAGTTCGCCAATCGATCCAACGCGCTCAAAGAGCCGGAATTCAAGGGATCAGAATTCAAGTTGGCGGTCGTCTCAACGGTGCAGAAATTGCCCGGACAGAATGGACTCGTGAAGGCAGAGTACCCCTGCATACTTTACGCGCTGATATTGATTACGCCTACTGTACCGCTAAAACCATTTACGGCATCTTGGGTGTAAAGGTGTGGGTCTTTAAGGGTGAAATTATCCCCGGACAAGAACAACAACCCACCCCCGACGACACAAATCAACCGCGCCGTCGCCAAGGTCGCCGTCGCCAACAGTTTGAAGACCGCTCTAACGAAGGAAATTAGTTAATAGCTCGAAACTATTACTGTTTCCGCCCCTACCCACTTCCTGTTTAATGTCATGTTAAGTCCAAGAAGAACAAAATTTCGCAAACAACAGCGCGGACGCATGAGAGGACTGGCTACTAAAGGTAGCACTCTAAATTTTGGCGATTATGGCTTGCAAGCTCAAGAACCCTCTTGGATAACTTCTAGGCAAATCGAAGCTAGTCGTCGAGCAATGAACCGTTACTTGCGTCGTGGTGGCAAAATCTGGATTCGGATTTTCCCCGATAAGCCTGTAACCATGCGCCCCGCCGAAACTCGGATGGGTTCTGGTAAAGGTTCTCCCGAATTTTGGGTAGCCGTAGTCAAGCCAGGACGGATCTTATTTGAAATTACTGGCGTTCCCGAAGCTACAGCCCGTGAAGCTATGCGCCTTGCTTCTCACAAGCTGCCTATTCATACCAAGTTTATTATGCGCGAACAATTGGAGGAAGTATAACTAATGGCACTTCCAAAAATTTCTGAAGCTCGAAGCTTAAACGACGAGGAATTAAACGAGGAAATTATTGCCGTCAAAAAGCAGTTGTTTCAGTTGCGGTTGCAAAAAGCCACCAGACAGCTAGAAAAGCCTCATAGGTTCCGCCACGCCAAACATCGGTTAGCGCAGTTACTAAGTGTAGAACACGAACGCAAACTCGCAGCCCTCGCAGTACCAGAGTAAATAATTATGGCAGTCAAAGAAAGAGTTGGCTTAGTAGTGAGCGATAAAATGCAAAAAACGGTGGTAGTTGCCATCGAAAACCGCTCTCCTCATCCTAAGTACGGCAAAATTGTAGTCCGCACCGAGCGCTATAAAGTTCACGACGAAGAAAATAAATGTGTAGTGGGCGATCGCGTCCGCATCCAAGAAACCAGACCTTTGAGCAAAACCAAGCGCTGGGTAGTAATCGACATCCTCAATCGGACGGTAGCTACTACCGAGACAACAGAGGAGGTGCAACCGTGATTCAACCTCAAACCTATCTCACTGTCGCTGATAATAGCGGCGCGAGAAAATTAATGTGTATCCGCGTCCTAGGTGGCGGCGGGGGAAATCGGCGCTACGGCAACGTTGGCGATGTGATTATTGCCGTTGTTAAAGATGCTAGTCCCAACATGGCAGTGAAAAAATCTGATGTAGTCCGGGCGGTAATTGTTCGCACTCGTAAAGGAATGAACCGCGATAGCGGTATGTGCATTCGTTTTGACGATAATGCCGCCGTAATCATCAATGCCGATGGCAACCCTAGAGGCACTCGCGTCTTTGGGCCTGTGGCGCGGGAACTAAGAGATAAAAACTTTACTAAAATTGTTTCTCTGGCTCCAGAGGTACTGTAATGGCAACAACCAAGCAATCAAACAAGCTGCCCCAACGGCATAAAATGCACGTCAAAACTGGCGATACAGTACAAGTAATCGCTGGTAAAGATCGCGGCAAAGTTGGCGAAATTGTCGAAGTTTTCTCCAAAACTAGCAAAGTGACAGTTAAAGGCGTAAATATTAAAACTAAACACGTCAAACCCCAGCAAGAAGGGGAATCGGGTAAAATTGTCACTGCCGAATTTCCCATTCATAGCTCGAATGTAATGCTCTATTCGACTAAGAAAAACGTAGCTAGTCGGGTTTGTTACACCTTTAACGAAGAAGGGCGCAAACTACGGATGCTGAAAAAAACCGGGGAAATCCTTGATAAGTAAGAGTTTAAGCAAAAAGCTTATTCAACTCAAATCTATTACTAACCCTGACCAAGACCAGGGAAAAAGTGCAAAACTATGGCGACTAGACTCAAAAGCTTATATCAAGAAAAAATTGTTCCTAAATTAGTCGAACAATTCCAGTACAAGAATATTCAAGAAGTCCCCAAAGTGACTAAAGTCACTATCAACCGGGGTTTGGGAGAAGCAGCACAAAACGCTAAATCTTTAGAAGCTTCTTTAAAGGAAGTAGCTGTAATTACCGGACAAAAACCTGTAGTTACTCGCGCTAAAAAAGCGATCGCGGGTTTTAAAATTCGCCAAGGAATGCCCGTAGGATTAATGGTGACATTACGCGGCGATCGGATGTACGACTTCTTAGACCGTCTCATTGGCTTATCTTTACCTCGCATCCGCGACTTTCGCGGCATTAGCCCCAAAAGCTTTGACGGACGCGGTAACTATACCTTGGGCGTAAGAGAACAGCTAATATTTCCTGAAGTGGAATATGACAGCATCGATCAAATTCGTGGCTTAGATATCTCAATTATCACCACAGCCAAAACAGACGAAGAAGGTCGGGCTTTGCTAAAAGAAATTGGAATGCCTTTTCGAGATCAATAAAATTGTAAAGAGGAAACGATGGCGGCTAACGACACAATTGCAGATATGCTGACGCGCATCCGCAACGCCAATATGGCACGGCATCAGGTGACGCACGTACCAGCAACGAAAGTAACTCGTAATATTGCCAAAGTGCTGCAAAGCGAAGGCTTTATTGCGGAAGTTGGCGAAGAAGGAGAAGGAATAAAATGCAACTTAACGATCGCCTTAAAATACAAAGGCAAAAATCGTCAACCCTTAATTAATGCTTTAAAGCGAGTTAGCAAACCAGGTTTGCGCGTTTACGCCAACCACAAAGAGCTACCCCGCGTATTAGGTGGAATTGGGATTGCAATTATCTCTACTTCTAGCGGCATCATGACCGACCGCGAAGCCCGCCGTCAAGGATTGGGGGGCGAAATTCTGTGCTACGTCTGGTAGAAACATTAGCAGTAACTAACAGCTAATAAATAGGAGTATTGAGTTATGTCTCGAATTGGTAAGCTTCCCATTACTGTACCGAATAAAGTTACTGTCACGATTGATGGGTCGCACGTTGCTGTTAAAGGTCCTAAAGGCGAACTAGAGCGCGTCCTTTCTAACAACGTCACGATAGAACAAGAAGGCGATACCTTGCTGGTCAAGCGGCGCGACGAATCTCGCCCCTCTCGGCAAATGCACGGTTTATCGCGTACTTTGGTAGCCAACATGGTTGAAGGAGTCTCTCAAGGATTTCAACGCCGTTTGGAAATTCAAGGGGTGGGCTACCGCGCCCAAGTCCAAGGACGTACCCTAACTTTAAACGTAGGCTACAGCCATCCCGTAATCATCGATCCCCCCGACGGCGTAACTATTGCTGTCGAAACAAATACTAACGTTATCGTTAGTGGTTTTAACAAAGAAGAAGTAGGCAATACCGCCGCCAAAATTCGCGCCGTTCGTCCTCCCGAACCTTACAAAGGTAAAGGTATTCGTTACGCTGGCGAAGCGGTTAGACGTAAAGCTGGTAAGACAGGTAAGAAGTAAAAATGAAACTCACTCGCCATCAATCAAAAGTCCGCAGACACCGCCGCGTTCGAGGCAAAGTTTCCGGCAACCCAGAACGTCCTCGTTTGGCAGTTTTTCGCTCCAACCAACATATTTATGCTCAAGTTATAGATGACACTCAGCATTTAACTATGGCGGCGGCTTCTACTGTGGAAGCAGAGGTAAAAGCGATGGAATTAGGAGCTACTTGTGCCGCTTCCACCGCAGTCGGAAAACTCATCGCTACACGAGCCTTAGAAAAAGGCATATCCAAAGTTGTATTTGACCGGGGCGGAAACCTCTATCACGGTCGGATTAAAGCCCTTGCTGAAGCCGCACGGGAAGCTGGGTTAGATTTTTAAACCAATATCTACTAAGGAATACAAATTATGGCAACCGAACGGCGCAAAACTAAGCGCACGAAAGAAAAAGAAGTTACTTTTCAAGAGCGCGTGATTCAAATTCGCCGCGTCAGCAAAGTAGTTAAAGGCGGTAAAAAACTTAGTTTCCGTGCCATTGTAGCGATCGGTAACGAACGCGGTCAAGTTGGTATTGGTGTGGGTAAAGCTGGAGATGTTATCGGCGCGGTGAAAAAAGGCGTTGCTGATGGCAAAAAACACTTAATCGACGTGCCGATTACTAAGAGTAACTCTATTCCCCATCCTACCAATGGTGTAGGTGGCGGCGCTAAAGTTATGATGCGTCCGGCGGCTCCGGGAACTGGAGTAATTGCGGGTGGAGCGGTACGCACAGTATTAGAACTTGCTGGAGTTCGCAATATTTTAGCAAAACAACTCGGCTCAAATAATCCCCTTAACAACGCACGGGCGGCAGTTAATGCGCTTTCCACTCTCCGCACGATGTCTGAAGTCGCCACCGAGCGCGGCGTACCCATTGAAAATCTTTACACTACTTAACCACTATGCGATTAAATGATGCCAAGCCCCAAAAAGGCTCAAGAAAACGCTCTAGCCGCTTAGGACGAGGGATTGCTGCCGGACAGGGAGCTAGTGCGGGTAAAGGGATGCGCGGACAAAAAGCTCGTTCTGGTAGCAGTACTAGACCTGGTTTTGAAGGTGGACAACAGCCTTTATATCGCCGCGTTCCTAAATTAAAGGGCTTTCCCCTCGTCAACCGGAAAGTTTACACTACTATTAATGTCTCTAAACTCGCTACCTTAGCAGCTAATACTGAAGTAAATGTTGCTTCTTTAAAAGCCGCCGGAATTTTAACAGCATTTAAAGGCTCGTTGAAAATCTTAGGCGATGGCGAACTAAATGTACCGCTTACAGTGCAAGCCGCCGCTTTTACAGCATCGGCAAAAAGCAAGATTGAAGCGGCTGGGGGCAGTTGTCAAATAATATAGGCTAAATTTTCGCACGTTTTAGCCGTAAACAACGCAGTGCCAAAATAATTAAAAAGGTACTTTATGATTAGTCGAGATAAAGCCCCAACTGCTCAAGAAACTTTTAAGCAGATGGCACAAACCGCCGGACTCAGAGGAAGGCTGTTTGTTACCATTGGGATCTTAATATTGGCGCGTCTTGGGGTGTTTATACCCATTCCAGGAATCAACCGCGAACAATTTACCCAAGCCGTACAAAATAATAACGCGATTATTGGCTTTTTAGATATCTTTTCCGGTGGCGGGCTTTCAACTTTGGGCATTTTTGCTTTAGGTATTTTGCCTTACATTAACGCCTCGATTATTATTCAATTGCTAACGGCAGCAATTCCCGCTTTAGAAAACTTGCAGAAAAATGAAGGGGAAGCTGGAAGGCGGAAAATCTCGCAAATTACCCGCTATGTCTCCTTTGGTTGGGCAGTTTTGCAGAGTATTTTTATTGCGGCAATTTGGGTACGTCCGTTTGCTATAACTCCAGGAATTCCTTTTGTTGTTCAAACTGCGATCGCACTTATAGCTGGCTCTATGTTCATTATGTGGGCATCGGAACTAATTACGGAGCGCGGCGTAGGAAATGGCGCATCTTTGCTGATTTTCGTCAACATTGTTGCTGCTTTACCCAAATCTTTAGGCGATACCATTACTTTTGCTCAAACTGGTGGTAGAGCGGCGGTAGGTCGGGTTGTTATCCTCCTATTGGTGTTTCTCGTAACTATTGTGGGCATTGTTTTCGTTCAAGAAGCCAGCCGCAAAATTCCCATTCTTTCCGCTCGTCGTCAAGTGGGACGAAAAGTGCAAGAAGAACGGCGCAGTTACTTACCTTTGCAGTTAATTCAAGGGGGCGTAATGCCAATTATTTTTGCTTCTAGCATCTTGATTTTGCCAGCATTTTTAGCTAATGCCACCGGAAACCAAACTTTAAGCAACATTGCTACCAACTATCTTAGTCCTGGTGGTTCTGCTCCTTGGGCTTACGCGCTAGTTTATCTAGTTTCCATTGTTTTCTTTAGTTATTTCTATGCGTCGTTGATTGTTAACCCCGTTGATTTGTCGCAAAACTTGAAGAAAATGGGCGCTAGTATTCCTGGGATTCGTCCCGGAAAAGCCACTAGCGAGTATGTTGAGGGGGTTTTAAATCGTCTAACTTTACTCGGCGCGTTGTTTTTAGGCATAGTTGCAATTATTCCGACGGCGGTAGAAAGTGCGGTAGGCGTACCAACTTTTAGAGGTTTGGGAGCAACATCTTTGCTAATTCTTGTTGGTGTGGCAATTGATACCGCAAGGCAAGTTCGCACTTACGTAATCTCTCAGCGCTACGAAGGAATGGTAAAACAATAGTGGCAAGACTGATTTTTTTAGGTCCTCCTGGTGCTGGTAAAGGAACTCAAGCTGTAGCTTTAGCCCAAAAGTTACATATCCCGCATATTTCTACGGGCGATATTTTGCGTCAGGCGTTAAAAATGCGATCGCCTTTAGGTGTGAAAGCTCAAGGTTACATGGATCGCGGCGAACTTGTACCGGACAATTTAGTCCAAGCAATGGTCGAAGAACGCCTGCACCAAGATGATATTGATTCCGGTTGGATTTTAGATGGGTTTCCCCGCACTGTTAGCCAAGCAGAGTTTTTAGACGAATTACTGCAAAAACTTGGTCATAATAGCGTTCAAGTGATCAATTTAGATGTCCCAGACGATATTTTGATCGAGCGGCTCTTAGGTCGCGGTCGTCCTGATGATACCGAAGACGTTATCCGCCGTCGTTTGGAAGTCTACCACGCCGATACCAAGCCGTTAATTGGCTTTTATAGCGATCGCCACCAGTTAGTTTACGTTAATGGCAACCAACCCCTAGAAGCTGTTAACACCGACTTGCACGAAGTTGTAGCCCCTTAGTTGACAAATACCCCTTAATTTGATAAACAAACTTTAGCTCGATGCTAGATAAGATATATTAATAAAAGGTGGAATTGTTTTAATTGCTATGCTATACCGCCCTTAGCTGTGGGTAAATGAACAGCCAGTAGATTTGAGGAAAATATCACTTGTCTAAACAAGATTTAATTGAAATGGAAGGCACGGTCACAGACTCGTTGCCTAACGCCATGTTTCGGGTAGCCCTTGATAATGGGTTTGATGTCTTGGCTCATATTTCGGGAAAAATTCGTCGTAACTATATCAAAATTTTACCTGGCGATCGCGTCAAGGTTGAATTGACACCCTACGACTTAACGAAAGGCAGAATTACCTACCGCTTGCGGAAAAAATAGTTAAATCAAACTTTTGTTTAACAAGGCTTCCTATAAATAATCAATCGTGATATAATTTAGAGTTTGTAATAAAGCAACAGCAATGAAAGTAAGAGCTTCAGTCCGTAGAATCTGTGAAAAGTGTAGCGTTATTCGCCGTCGCGGTCGAATAATGGTAATTTGTTCTAACCCAAAACACAAACAAAGACAAGGTTAGACCGTTAAATAAATAGCAAAATTATCAAGTTTTTTAGCACCGCAAGTTAGGGAGAAAAAAGCGTGGCACGGATTTCTGGTGTAGACCTTCCGCGTGATAAGCGTGTCGAAATCGGTCTTACTTACATATATGGAATTGGGTTATCGCGGTCAAAAGACATTTTGGCAACTACCGGGGTCAATCCAGATACTCGCATTAAAGATTTAAGCGATGCGGACGTTACCGCCTTACGGGGTGCGATTGAAGCCTACCAAGTCGAAGGAGACTTGCGCCGCTTAGAATCAATGTCTATCAAACGGTTAATTGATATTGGAACTTATAGAGGTCGTCGCCATCGGATGGGTTTACCCGTGCGCGGACAAAGAACTCGTACCAATGCTAGAACCAGACGCGGTAGAAGACAAACCGTTGCTGGGAAGAAAAAAGCACCCAGTGGCAAGTAACTCTATTATTTCCTTTACTCAGCATTATTTAGCTTATTTTCAGTTATGGCGCGTCAAACAAACAAAAAACCTGGAGCTAAAAAGCAAAAGCGCAACGTCCCCAACGGCATCGCTTTTATCCAGTCTACTTTTAACAACAGCATCGTTACCATCGCCGACCAAAATGGTGATGTAATTTCTTGGGCATCCGCCGGATCTAGTGGCTTTAAAGGCGCGAAAAAGGGAACCCCCTTTGCCGCCCAAACCGCCGCCGAAAGTGCCGCTCGCAGAGCCGTAGACCAAGGAATGCGGCAAATCGAAGTCATGGTTAGCGGACCTGGTTCGGGTCGAGAAACCGCAATTCGAGCTTTGCAAGGAGCGGGACTTGAAATTACCCTAATTCGGGATATTACTCCAATTCCTCACAACGGTTGCCGTCCACCTAAGCGCCGTAGAGTCTAAAAAAGCATTATTGCTTTAATTGTCAACAAGTAAAGGTAAATACTCTGCCCTACAGTGGCAGCTAATATAAGGGAGGTTACTCCGTGGCGCAATATCAAATTGAATGTGTCGAGTCTAATACACAGGAACACCGGAGTCTATATAGTAAATTTGTCCTGGAGCCTCTCGAACGCGGTCAAGGCACTACGCTGGGTAACGCTCTAAGGCGAATTTTACTTTCAAACTTGGAAGGTACGGCTGTCACCGCCGTTCGGATTGCTGGAGTCAATCACGAATTTGCGACTATTCCAGGAATGCGGGAAGATGTCATCGAAATCCTGATGCGGATGAAAGAAGTAGTTTTAAAAAGCTATTCTTCTCAACCCCAAATTGGACGATTATTAGTTACAGGTCCTACCATAGTCACCGCCGCCCATTTTGACCTACCTTCAGAAGTAGAAATCGTCGATCCTAACCAGTATGTAGCAACCCTAGCCGAGGGTGCAAAGCTAGAAATGGAATTTCGCATCGAGCGCGGCAAAGGCTACCGTACAATTGAACGAGGACGCGATGAGGCATCATCTGTAGACTTTCTCCAAATTGATGCCGTATTTATGCCCGTCCACAAAGTCAACTACAGCGTCGAAGATGCCCTTGTAGATGGTTCGGCGGCAAAAGATCGGCTGATTTTAGAAATCTGGACAAACGGCAGCGTAACACCCCAAGAATCCCTTTCGGCGGCGGCTAGTATTTTAGTTGAATTATTCAATCCACTAAAAGATATTTCTTTAGAGGCAATGCAAGACGAATTGCCGTCGGATGAAGATCCTACTAGCCAAATTCCCATTGAAGAACTGCAATTATCGGTTAGAGCTTACAACTGTCTCAAACGGGCGCAAGTAAACTCGGTTGCCGATTTGTTGGATTACACTCAAGAAGATTTGCTAGAAATTAAAAACTTTGGGCAAAAATCCGCCGAAGAAGTTATCGAAGCTTTGCAAGTGCGCTTAGGCATTACTCTACCTCACGAAAAATCACCTAAACCTAGCTAGATCCGTCCACCTTCTAACTAAATTACTCCCTAATTGTTATGCGCCACCGCAATAAGTTAAAAAAACTCGGCAAACCCGCCGACCAACGCCGCGCTCTATTAAGAGCTTTAACTACTGAATTAATCCGGCACGGTCGGATTACGACAACTAAAGTTAGAGCCAAAGTAGTCCGCCAAGAAGCTGACAAAATGATTACTTTAGCTAAAGATGGTTCTTTAGCTGCTCGTCGTCAAGCGATGGGTTTTATCTACGATAAGCAATTGGTTCACGCTTTATTTGAGCAAGTTCCAACTCGCTACGGCGATCGCCATGGTGGTTATACCCGCATTTTATCAACCATGCCCCGTCGTGGTGATAATGCCCAAATGGCAATTATTGAACTCCTGTAAGCTAAATGGTTGTCTTGCCCTTAGAAACGCCTAAACATAAAGTAGCCTTAGTAATTCAATACTTGGGTACTCATTTTTACGGCTGGCAAAGGCAACTACAGCTGCGTACCGTTCAAGCCGAGATTGAAAAAGTCTTGATGAAAGTTTTGGGGCATCAAGTGACGCTGCACTGTGCGGGCAGGACGGATACCGGGGTTCATGCTGCCGCTCAAGTCGCCCATTTCGAGCATAATAGTTTGATTCCAGGACAGCGTTGGGCAGCGGTTTTAAACGGCTACTTACCCGCCGATATTTTAATCCGGGCAAGTGCGTCCGTGAGCGAATCTTGGCACGCTCGGTTTAGCGCTAAGTGGCGGCGGTATCGCTATACGCTTTATACAGGTGCTAGACCAAACTTGTTTGTTAGTCCCTTTAGTTGGCACTATTATTATGCGCCCCTAAATGAAACTTTAATGCAAGCGGCGTTAAAAACATTGCTAGGAACCCATCATCTAGCAGCTTTTCATCGTACAGGCTCAAAGCGATCGCATTCTTGGGTAGAAGTACAACAAGTGCAGTGCGATCGCGATCGTGACTTTATTCATATTGAAATTCAAGCAAACGGGTTTTTGTATGGCATGGTGCGGCTACTTGTCGGGTTACTCGTGCAAGTAGGTACAGGCAAGCGGAGTCTGAACGAATTTACAGAACTATGGCAGCAAGAGCGCCGAGAAGAAGTAAAACACGCCGCCCCCGCTTGCGGTTTATGTTTGCTGCGAGTTGGCTATGAAGACTCTCCTTTTCCTCTGGAAGTCTGGTATGACACCATGCCTAAATTAGTTTTGCCCTCTATTTAATCCGGCAACGCTACTCAATTAAATTTTACAGGACACTCTAAAAATGGAAAAAACTTATCTTCCACCCCAAGACACTATTAACCGCGACTGGTATATAGTTGATGCCGCAGACCAGCGCCTCGGACGACTAGCTAGTGAAATTGCGATGGTTTTACGTGGCAAAAATAAGCCAGAATTTACCCCGCACATGGATACAGGCGGCTTCGTAATTGTAGTTAATGCCGAAAAAATTGTAGTCACAGGCAAAAAGCGCACCCAAAAGCTCTATCGCCGTCACTCTGGAAGACCTGGAGGGATGAAAACCGAAACCTTTGCTAAACTTCAAGCCCGGATTCCAGAGCGGATTATTGAGCAAGCAGTTAAAGGAATGCTACCTAAAAACAGTTTGGGCAAGCAACTATTTACGAAGCTAAAAGTCTATGCTGGCGGCGATCATCCCCATTCGGCACAGCAACCCCAAGAGTTAAAAATTCAAACAATTCCAGGAGCAGACAAGTAATGCAAGCAGTAGAAGCAGCTAATAGCGGTCGCGTTATGTACTGGGGTACAGGTCGCCGCAAATCATCAGTAGCACGGGTACGTCTAGTTCCTGGTAACGGTCAATTGACAGTTAACGATAAACCAGGTGATTTGTATTTTCAGTTCAACGCTAACTATATTTCTGTAGCCAAAGCACCTTTAGAAACTTTGGGATTAGAAAATGAGTATGACATTTTGGTAAATGCTCACGGTGGCGGCTTAACAGGTCAATCAGATTCAATTCGTTTGGGTGTTGCCCGTGCTTTATGCAAGCTCGATCCCGACAACCGCCCACCTTTGAAAAAAGAAGGTTATCTAACCCGCGATCCTAGAGCCAAAGAGCGGAAAAAATACGGATTGCACAAAGCTCGTAAAGCTCCTCAGTTCTCGAAGCGCTAAAAAATATGGAATTGAGTTTTGAGTTAGTTCAAAACTCAACTCTAGACTGGGTAATAACAATTCTTCGCTACAATAAATTAAGTAAATTCCTCCCTAAAACAATGGCAAAACCAGATATTCATCCTAAGTGGTATCCAGAAGCAAAAGTTTATTGCAACGGCGAAGTTGTAATGACTGTAGGCTCTACCAAACCAGAATTGCACGTTGATGTATGGTCGGGAAATCACCCTTTCTATACTGGTACGCAAAAAATGATTGACACCGAAGGGCGTGTAGAACGCTTTATGCGGAAGTACGGCATGATGGAAGCCGAGGCAACCCAGGAAGAAGATAAAAAGTAGCGTTGGTTAGTCTAAAGCAATCTGCTAGTCTAACTAACCTATCCTTCTTGAATAATTTACGCGGCTTCTCGTTATGGCTGAAACTTACCTATTAGACAAACTCAAGTCTGTCGAGCAAACCTTTAATGAACTAAACCGTCGCCTTGCCGATCCTGAAGTTGCTAGAGATCCTGATGAGACGCAACGGGTGGCTAGGGCGCGTTCTTCTTTGGAACCAGTAGTCAATAGCTACGAAGATTGGAAAAATGCAACGGAAGAATTAACAGGCGCTCGTCAGGTACTTAAAGAATCAGCCAGCGACCCCGAACTTCAAGAAATCGCCGCTAGTGAAGTTCAGGAATTAGAAGCAAAATTAGAGCAACTAGAAATCCGCTTAAAAATGTTGCTCTTACCTCGCGATCCTAACGATGATAAAAACATCATGCTAGAAATTCGTGCCGGAACCGGGGGCGATGAAGCTAGTATCTGGGCAGGGGATTTAGTGCGGATGTACTCGCGCTACGCAGAAGTTCAACGCTGGAAAGTAAAGCTAATCAGCGAATCTTTAGCAGAAATGGGCGGCTTTAAAGAAGCTGTCTTAGAAATTCAGGGCGACCAAGTTTATAGTAAGTTAAAGTTTGAAGCTGGCGTTCATCGGGTGCAGCGCGTGCCATTAACTGAAGCAAGCGGACGAGTTCATACTTCCACCGCCACCGTTGCTGTAATGCCTGAAGTAGACGAAGTGGAAATACACATCGATCCTAAAGATATTGAAATGAGTACCGCTCGTTCTGGCGGTGCGGGTGGGCAGAACGTTAACAAAGTAGAAACCGCCGCCGATTTGTACCACAAACCAACAGGTATAAGAATCTTTTGTACAGAAGAACGCAGCCAGCTACAGAACAAAGAGCGGGCGATGCAGATTTTGCGGGCGAAGTTGTACGAAATGAAGTTGAGAGAACAGCAAGAAGCTGTAACTTCCATGCGGCGACTTCAAGTTGGAACAGGATCGCGATCGGAAAAGATTCGGACTTACAACTATAAAGATAATCGCGTTACCGACCACCGTTTGGGACAGAACTTTGTTCTTAATCCCATAATTGAAGGCGATTTAGAAACTATTATTCAATCTTGCATTTCTCAAGATCAGCAAGAGCGCTTGGCAGAACTTGCGGCTTCTAGTTCTGGAGTATAAAAAAATTGCACTTTATTGAGTTTCCTTGGACAGAGCAGGAAATTGTAGAGTGAAGACTGATAGCCTTTTTTACCGATTGTTTCAGGAGTTTCCTGATATCTTTTTTGAACTTATCGGTAGTACACCAGAAGTTGCTAACAATTATCAGTTTTCATCGGTGGAAGTCAAGCAAACGGCTTTTCGCATTGATGGGGTTTTTCTCCCAAACCTGGAAAGTAATCGCATTTACTTTGTTGAAGTTCAGTTTCAGCCCCAGCAAGAATTTTACTTGCGCTTTTTAGCAGAAATCTTTTTGTATCTGCGGCAAAACAAGCCAGAGAATGACTGGAGTGCGATCGTTTTGTACCCTAGTTCGAGTACAGACGCAGCCAACATCAAACATTACCAAGAATTTTTTGATAGCGGACGAATTAGACGCATCTATCTTAACGAGTTAAGGGGAGAAGTTTTTGATAATTCCATAGCAATTAGAACTGTAAAGTTAATAGTTGCCCCAGAATCAAAAACTGTTGAGCAAGCAAGAGATTTAGTAAAGCGAGTTAGGCAACAAAGTGGGCAACTGCAACAGGAAAAATTTATACAATTAATAGAGACAATCCTAAGTACAGGACAAAAAATGTAGAGCATTTAAGAAATCATCCATTTTCTGCTCCAAATTGAGAACAATATTTCAATACTGTTCGGTTAAGGTTTGTAATTGCCAATGTTCTGGACAAAACCACGAGAATAGTAGCCTTTCAGCATCTGACAAGTCTCAGTTTTTAGTTATCCGAACCGTATTGAACAATATTTCGCAGATGGTCAAAGCCATAGCGAAAAATGCTCTTAGCTTTACGTCCATGCTTTTTGACAGCGAGTGGTATAAGTTGGTGTAGCCATTCCCCCGTTAAGATGACCCAACACAAGGC
>JAHHGY010000046.1 GCA_019359635.1 Chroococcus sp. CMT-3BRIN-NPC107 | reverse complement strand
TCCTACAATGTGCTGTACTCAATCGCATGATTCAGCTTTGCAAGCCAGATAGTTACAAAGTAGAAGGCTAATCACTGCATCATTAAGGTGAGGCATGAACTTTCTCTTATTCATGCAACAAAGTCATTGGAAACTATATAATCTGCTTCTTTCCACTGTGCTGGACGTGCATTGATATATAGATAAATCGGGATTTGATCGCTTGGATCGGGAACCATTTCCCCCGTTACCGAATGCTTCATCATCCGCCCACCCCAACGAGTTCTTACTTTACCCGTTTTCGGATCGATATCTTCCTCCTTCCCGTCATACGCCAACACCGCATCTCGACATTCGATGTTTTTGTACTCCCGCAACACAGGTTCCACAGGTGGAATATTGCCAAATCGTTTGAAATGCCACTGCAAATAACCAATCCAGATCACCAGATCCGCGATCGCTGCCGCACGAGGATTAATCTCAATCCCCAAAAACTGCCCAGGATTCACCTGAGTAATATCTAGCCGCAACTGTACCTTACCTGTAATATCTTCCAGTCGGCGCAACACCTCCGACTCTAACTGCTTGATCAAATCCATCGTCACATACAAAAAGTTTCCCGACCCACACGCCGGATCGAGAATGTGCTGACTTTGCAATTTTGCCAAAAACTCCTCTAAAGCTGCGATCGCCTTCCTTTCTTGAGCCGCAGTAGGTTCTGTTTCTACATCTCCTAGCAATTGCTTCACTTCCCCTTGCACCAAATCCCACTGCGATCGCAACGGCTCCATTACCACTGGACGCACCAGCCTTTCCACATAGGATCTAGGAGTATAGTGCGCCCCTAACTTGCTCCGTTCTTTTGAGTCTAGCGCCCGTTCCAACAACGTCCCAAAAATAGCAGGCTCTACATTTTGCCAATCTCGCTTTGCCGCCTTCAGCAACCCTTCAAGCTGATCTTGAGTCAAATCAAAAGCGATCGCCTCGGCAAACAAACCCCCATTAAACTGTAATAATCTGCCATAAAACCCAAAGGTTGTACCGTCATTCATTGCCTGCCAAAGCGCTGCAACTTCTGGCTTAAAAGTTTTTGGATTTTGCAACCACCGCGTTTCTAGCGCCTCTGTAAACAACCGCTCTTTCAGCAATCCCACATCTTCCGCAAACATTGTAAAAATGCAGCGCATCAGAAAATGAGCAACTTCTTGGGGTTCGTGCAAACCTTCTAACTTTTTCGATAATTCGGCTAGATCCGAAGCCACCTCTCGCGTTACCTTGGCGGCAATCTTTTCAGGATTTCGCTTTTGTGGAGCGGTGAAAATATCTACAAACAAATCAAAAATCTCTGGCTTCCGCAACTCCGTCAGCAAAATATCTCAACGCGCCCCATAGCCGCCATAATCACCATTAAACCCTGTCCACAACTCAAAATGATCTCCAATATCGCAAGTCAAAACAAAGGGCGGCTTGCTGGCAAGATTGCGCGTATAGGCGATCGCTTGTACAAATGCCGCCTCCATCGCCTTCAAGTAAGAATTAGTGCCTCGCTTTGCCGTCCCTTTCCCCGTCTTATCGCTACCTTGCTTTGCTTCAATCAAAAAATGCTCGGCTTTATAAAAATCAATATAGCCCGATGTCACTTTGCCGCTTGGATGATAAATTTTGAGGTCTTTATCAAAGCAGTAGGGATCGTTCAAAATGCTACCTTTCGCATCGGGACGGGCTACCCCCAAGGCATCGCATAGTTCCGCAAAGAACATTTGATAGTTAGCGCGTTCGTTACCGCCAGAGGTTTGCCAACGGGTGATGAATAGTTCAATTCGTTCTGCGTCCGTTGGAATCATAGTTTGGTTCAAAGTGCTAGAGAGGCAGGAATATTTGTAATGCAGAGTTAGTAATTCACCAAATGAACGGAATCAAACGGCGGCTAGATTGCTGATAATCTGCATAGTCTGCGTACTTTTCTCCCATAGTCTGCTCTTTTTGAGAAATGCGTTGCAGATAAAGCAAAGCGATCGCACTTGGCACTATATAAGCCCAAATTGAACCCGCTACCACACTAAAACTGAGATAACGCATCAAGTCACCAAAATAGTTAATATTGCGGGAAAAGCGCCAAATACCATCGCTAACGAGGGTTGCTCCTTCTTGTTTGGCGGTCATTTTTTGCACATCTGCGCTGGTATTGATTAAGCTGCCAAAAATCTATAGTGGTAATGCGATCGCCGTAGCGGTAAATGATAGCGGTACGGGATTAATAAACGCTAAATAACCTGGTAAAGCGTACAAAAGTCCCACAAACACTAAACTAAAAACAAACCCCAAAACCCCTATAGGCTCGTTAAATAGCTGCTTTCGAGCGGGATACAACCATTGTTCTAATAGCCACCAAGCGCAATAGCTAATATGCAGACATAGATAAATTACCTGTCGCAGGTCTTGGACTCCAAATACTACAGAAAAACCAATTAAGCAAACAATTGTCAATATTTTTGCTGTATTAATTGCCGTTAGTTGAGTTATTTTATTTTGCATTTTTTAGTTAAGTTTGGCGATTAAATAACATTGAACCCGCTTGATCTGTAGGCATTAGCAATACTTCGCTAAGGTTGACATGGGGCGGACGAGTGGCGCAAAAAAGTATTACTTCTGCAACATCCATTGGTGTTAGGGGTGTAAGTCCTTGATAGACTGTTTTAGCGCGATCGCTATTTCCACGAAAACGTACTTGACTAAATTCTGTTTCCACTAACCCCGGATCTACGCTGCTTACTCTTATCGGAGTTCCTAAAAGGTCTTGTTTCAAGCCTTCAGAAATCACTCTAACTGCCGCTTTGGTTGCACAATAAACATTACCATTAGGGTAAGTTTGGTGTCCCGCCGTTGAGCCAAGAAACACTACATGACCTCTACCCCGGTTAATCATTCCCGGTACTATCAAGCGCGTTAGGTAAAGTACGCCTTTAATATTGGTGTCGATCATTTCTTCCCAGTCTTGAAACTCCCCTTCTTGGAGTTTATTTAAGCCGCGACTTAAACCAGCATTATTAATCAAAATATCAACGGCTGATACTGTAGAAAGAGCAGCTTCAACAGCAGCGCGATCGCATACATCGAGAACTAAAGAATGCACCGAAGTATTACTAAGTTCTTTGGCTAACTCCTCTAAACGCTCTTGTCGTCTGGCTACAAGGATCAATTTTGCTCCAGCTTCAGCAAACACTCTAGCGCAAGCTTCGCCAATTCCACTACTTGCGCCAGTAATTAAAACAGTTTGGTTTTGAAGTGACATCATAGTTTATTTAAAAAAATACAAGGGAGAAAGGTCTATTAAATCTCCCTGTTTTTTTATCTAATGTTCAATCTCCTACCACTAGGTTGAGGATTATTCCCTCCTAGTACATTGAGGCGTTGAGTTACTTGAGTTAAACCGTCTCCCCGAACTACTACCGCCGATAACCAGCGATCGCTTCCCCCGGCTGGAACTCTACCAATTTTAAACAAACCACCCGCCGAGAGCAAGTCTAGCTTTACTTGGGTAGGGTTAAAATACTGCGTTGTTTGTACAGGTTCCTCAATAGCGGCTCCTAATAAGTAATCATCTTTTAATGGCTCAACTACAACAGCATCAAAGTTATATTGTTGACCGGGTTTGACGCTTTGAGGTAGTTTAATATCGAGAGTTGGCGGTTTCGTTCCGGTACTTAATTGGCTGCGCTCAGATAAAACTTCTTGTTTGACAATTTTTTGATTTTCGTAGCGCTGACGGGTTCTAATGGTTGCTTTGAGAGCTAAATTACGACTATCTTGGGTTTGAGTGCCAGTAATATTTGTAACAGTTTCAGCGACAATTCCATCGCCTTCAGCTTGCCAAGATTGCAACTGAGTTTGGTATTTTAATTGTGGGTATTGCTTCCACAATTGAGTTAAAGCTTTTTCTAAGTTTTGGTAAGTTAATCCGTCAGTATGGGTAAAGTTTGGGCTATAAAATTGCATTACTGCTTTAATATTTTTTTGATTCGCCGCCGCGTCGATTTGAACAAGCATATTTTGCAGTTGTGGCGGTGCGGTGGCTCCTGGTGCGGCTATAGTGCGATCGCTTGTTACCACTAGAGTAGTTAGCAATCCTAAGCTCAGAGCAAATAATCGGTTTTTGTAAGAAAAATTCAGAACGGTTCGCATAAATGATAGCTTGGTTAGTTGTTCGATTTTAAAGCAATTAGGGTAAAAATTAGATGGTAACACCGATACGATTACTAATTGCTGCAAGCGGTACCGGAGGACATTTGTTTCCGGCGCTTTCTGTAGCAGAACAATTGAGCGATTATCAAATTGAGTGGTTGGGTGTTCCCAATCGGCTAGAAACTAAATTAGTTCCATCTCAATATCCTTTAAATACCGTTGCTATAGAGGGTTTTCAGCAAAAGTTAGGTTATCGCACGGTTAAGATCGTAACTCGTTTGGTTGGGTCAATTTTTGAAGTGCGAAAGCTGTTAAAACAAGGAAATTTTCAAGGTGTATTTACCACAGGCGGTTATATTTCCGCTCCGGCGGTTATCGCGGCGCGACTTCTTGGTTTACCGGTAATTTTCCATGAATCTAATGTATTACCTGGCAAAGTTACTCGTACTTTCAGCCGTTTTTGTACTGTAGTTGCGATCGGGTTTGAAGCGAGTGCGAAGTATTTACCAGGAGTGAAAACTATCTATACAGGTACTCCAGTGCGATCGCAATTTCATTCCCAGCAACTACCAATAGATTTACAAGTACCCAAAGATGTGCAGCTAATTGTTGTTTTTGGGGGTTCTCAAGGCGCGGTAGCAGTAAACAAGTTAGTACGAGAGTGTATTCCCGCATGGTGCGCTACGGGTGCTTGGGTAGTACATCTAACAGGCAATAACGATCCCGATGCTGGGAGTTTGACTCATCCCCAATATTTAACTTTGCCTTTTTATGACAATATGGCGGCGTTACTCACTAGAGCAAATTTAGCTATTAGTCGCGCTGGTGCGGCGAGTTTAACGGAATTAGCAGTAAAAGGAACTCCAGCAATTCTAATTCCCTATCCTTACGCGGCGGAAAATCATCAAGCTTACAACGCTGAAGTGTTTGCAAAAGCTGGTGCGGCGTTGGTTTTCAATCAATCAGAACTAACCCAACCGTTGCTAGAGCGTCAAGTTTTGAGCTTGCTAAATTCTCCGCAACAGTTGCAAGCGATGGCAGAAAAATCAAAAAGTATTGCCATAGTTGATAGCGCCCAAAGGCTGGCAACTTTAGTAAAAGAGATAATAGTAAAAAAATAGTGCGCGATCGCATTCACTAAATTTATGCAAGTAGTAACAAAGCAATCCTACACTCCTGCCGAATACTTAGAGCTAGAGGAAAAAGCCGAGTACAAAAGCGAATACATTAACGGACAAATCTTTCCTATGGCTGGCGGCTCAACAAATCACAACACGATTGCCCTAAATCTGAGCTCCGAGCTAAACTTTGCTTTTAAGCAGCAAGATTACAAAGTTTTCATAGGAGATGTGCGTCTGTGGATACCTGACAAGCAAATCTATACCTATCCAGATGTAATGGTCATAGAGGGCAATCCCACATACTACAATAACCGCACTGATACAATTACTAATCCCTTAATTATTGCCGAAGTATTATCAAAGTCTACCCAAGGATACGATCGCCAAGCCAAGTTTGCAGACTATCGCACCATCCCTAGTTTTCAGGAATACTTGCTAATTGACCAAACTCGCATTTATGCAGAACATTTTGCCAAAACTGGAGAAAAACGCTGGGAATTGCAGGTATATAACGCTGAAGATGAAGTAATTTCTCTAAGCTCGGTTTCCTGGCAGATTTCTTTAAAAGACTTATATAACAAGGTAAATTTTAAATTAGTAGAAGATAAAAAGGATTAAAATGCGATCGCCTTTACTGGAACGGAACTATAGAAGTGCGATCGCTATTTTCTACTTAATTAGTCAAACCAGCCAATATCTTTATTGGCAAGAGTGGTATTTGGACGTTCTGATGGATCGGAATAATTAGGCAACTTTTCAGTTCGAGTAGACTTTGCTTTAGCAAGCTGTGTTTCTTGTTTAGCTGGACTAGCTTTTGCTGTTGGCTTAGAGCTAACCTCAGCTAGTTTTAATATAGTTTTTTTTGCTTCTTCTAGTTCGGTTTTAAGTTGTTTTTCTTGCGAAGCTTGAGCTTGCAACTCTTTAACTAATTTCTTTTGTTCTTGAAGTTGGGACTTCAATTCAGTAATTTGTGTTTGTAAAGAGGTTTCTGTTTTCTGAGCGGCTTGCAATAGTTTTTTTAACTCATCGACGGTGTTTTCTAATTCTGTGGAAATTTTGCTTGTAGTTTCTGGTGGCAATTTTTCCTCAACTTCCTCATTTTGATTTGTTTGAGCATTATTTGCTTCGGTCACTGGTGCCTCTTCTCTGGCTGCGGGCTGCTGGGCCTCTTCCCGTAGTAAATCTCCAATCCGTTTTCTAACCATTACTTTCTCCAATCTCGCTGTATTTCATTGACTACCCGACGATAATCCGCCTCTGCTTCTCGTCCATTTCTCCCCCGCCACTGAGTAATTGTCATCCCCTCTAGTGCGGCTCGTTCGTGAGCCTTGTAAGCTCTTACAAACGCCGTACAGACAGGAATTCCGAGTTCCTTGAGGGTTTTTTGTGCCTCCTGTGCTTCTCCCAAACTGCGCGTGTCTACTTTCGTTAACAGTACACGATGAGCGACTTTAGCTGGCGCAATCGCGCGTTTAACGGTTTCTACTAAAACCGCTAAATCCATTGGTGCTGGCGGTGTTGGTAAAACCAAATAATCCGCCGCCGGAATTACGGCTGCTAAGGTTTCGGAACTTAAGGCTGGTGGGGTATCTACTATTATTAGATCGTAGCCTACAACGTTTCTTAAATTTTCTAATAATCGCGGATCGGTTTCTTGAGCAAGATCGAAACCTATACCTTTTTTACTTTGTTGTACCCACCATGTAAAACTACCTTGACTATCAGCATCAACGGCTAAGAGTTTGTATTTTTCCGCCAAAATACTCGCTAATGCCATAGTTGTTGTAGTTTTGCCTACGCCGCCTTTACCATTACTGACAACAATTATCTTTGGGGGCGATGACATCTAAAAATTCCTATTAATCAATTTTTGAGTTGTTAAACTGCTTATATGCCTAAACTTCTAGAATACGACAACTAGCTGCGTTTAATTTCTTTAGTTATGACTCAAAAACCTTTTAGCATTTGGGATTATAAACCTTGGTGGTGTCAGCCTTGGTCAATAATTTTGACAAGTATCTTGTTAATTAGCGGTAGTTGGCTGCTGCTAAGTAAACTTTGGGTGACAATTCTTGTCTCCATCCCTGTACTAACGTGGATGATTTATTTTGTACTGATTTTTCCAAAACTTGCGATCGCAAGCAGTGAAAGAGATCGGCTTAATTAACTACTTGACTACTATGTAAACGCGGATCGTCGGAATTTGCCGTTGGGGTAACGGGGGCGACAAACTTAGAAACACCGATGCTATTTTGCACGTAAGGTAGAGGTGTTTCGGCAATTAAAGCCTCTAAATTGCTGCTCATAATATCGTAGGGTTGCTTGCCTATGGTTTGAGCGATTTCTTTTCCATTTTTAGCGCTAAATACAAAATGAGGAATTCCATCTACCCGGTATTGCAATATTTCCGGCAACCACTTGGTATTATCTACATTCAGCATCACAAAATTTACTGATTTGCTGTATTCTTTCTCCAATTGAGCAATGTCTGGAGCCATTGCCTGACAGCTACCGCACCAGTCAGCATAAAATTCCATTAAAGTCGGTTTTCCGTTACTCATCGCCACTTCTAACGGCGTAGAGGTTGCCGCTAAAGCCGTCAAAGTGACTGCATTTTTATCTGTCCGCAAGCCTAGAAATAAAGCTACACTCAGAACAACGGCAACCAAAACAATTAATAAGTTTCTAAATTTTGTCTCTATGGTAGTTTCTGACGATTGTTTTATATTTGCAGCCATAAAATATTTTATTACAACTTATTACGTATCCTTTTCATTTTACCTTAGTAACTTCCCGTGAAAAAACGAGTAACTCTAACCTTTCCCAAACGTACTATTCAAATGCCTGTCACCTATAGGCTTGCAAAAGATTACAACGTTGCTGCTAATATTATCCGCGCTCAAGTTGCGCCAAATCAAATCGGTAAACTGGTATTAGAATTATCTGGAGATATCGATCAGCTAGATGCGGCAATTGACTGGATGCGATCGCAAAATATTGGCGTTTCTCAAACCTTAGCCGAAATTGTTATCGATAGAGATATTTGTGTAGATTGCGGTTTGTGTACGGGGGTTTGTCCGACAGAAGCGTTAACTATTAATCCCGAAACTTTTCAATTGGCTTTTGGGCGATCGCGTTGTATAGTCTGCGAACAGTGTATACCTACTTGCCCCGTTCAAGCAATTTCTACCAATCTCTAGAGCTTAAATACATCAGCCATTACATCACTTTCTCCTACTAATCTTTCCGAAGCGGGGGAATCATAAACGACTAATATTGAAGGCGTTTCCGTATTTGTAATTAACGTCATTCCTTCGGCGTGTTCGTTACCATTTCCGTAAGGAATCTCTAATATTTGGGTTGGTTTATGCAATACATTTTCTTGTAACTCGGCGATAGCTTCTAAGCGATAAACTCTTACAGGCCCATCTAAATCCATTGTTGGCCCGGCTAGTATTAGCAAGTTTTCCCCGTCCAAACACAAGTCTCTAATTCCTAGCCCGTTTAAGTTGATAAAATACTTTTTATATTGCCCTTTTTTCAACTTTAATAAATCTGTACCCTTAGCTTCAATCTCAATTTCTAGCATTACCGCCCAACCGCGCAATACTGGGCCGCGCAAACCTAGAAATATGCGCTCGCCATATACTGCTAATCCTTCAATATCAAAACCGTTTTCTTTACCGGGAATAGTAGCTTGGACAAATACACCTAAATGAGCGTCATTTACCAAAGCATCCATTAGTAAATTGCCGCGCTTAGTTACTTCCAATTTTGCTGCCGTTAGCTGTATTTCTGGCTTTTCTGGGTGGGTTGCAGCTTTGACTAATTCACCATTAATTAAGGGAATACGCCCAATTAAATAACGATTTGGCTCGGATTCTAGTTTAGTTAATCTTTTGATATTTTTTTCATCAGTTTTATCAGATTTTGGCTGTTTGCGCTTCCAACTATGAGAACCAACAAACCATAAATAATAATCGCTGTAAGCTAACCCTTCAATATCAATTTCTTCATCGGCGGGAGCAGGCAAGTTAATAAAATCTGCTACATTAAAATGCCGATGGTTTGCATAAGTTCCATCGTCAACGAAAGACAACCTTTCAATTGTTGAAGTTTCATCCGAACCCAACCATAAATGATTATCTAGTGTTAGTCTAATAGCCGAAATGTCTTGACGATGTTCTTGAAATTTATCGGTAAACTTTAGAGTTACTTTGTTTGATATAGGTGCGTAGTCCATAGTTGTTCTTAACTTGTTTTTAATCAAAATAGCATAACGCTATCAATACAAGTTAATGTAAGCTCTAAAAAAAGCAAGTAATTTAAGGAGTTCTGTGATGGATGAAGCTAATTTATTTATTTCATCGGAGATAATGAACGCACCAGAATATCCTCTAGCAGAAAGCTTAGAAGTATCAAAAGTAAAAATTGCCGAGCAAAAAGGCGATAGTGCAAGCGCGTACGCAGGGCTTCGCATTCCTGGTATAGTTAAACGCATTATTCCTATAGATAATGCTACTTTTTGGGAATACTGGTGGTGCGTTCCGGGTCGGTTGCTACTGCCCGAAGATGTAGCACTATTGCAAAGCGACTACACTCGCGTTGAAAGTATTTTAACTAAAATTGTCCAGTTATGGGGCGGACGCTGTATGAGTGCTGATAGTAGCAGCGAAGTTAATCAATGGCAACAAGTATTAGAATTTGTCCGCGAACATAAGTTAAATCCTGATGTTATGGATGTTGATTTTTTGCCTTTAACAGTGAAAGCTAACGATGTTCAAGGCAACGTTGCAGTAGAACCTGCTCATTGGCATATAGAGTTTTTTCAATTAGAGGCGACTGGTGGCGGCTACAAGCTGCAAGAGCCAAAAATAGCTTGTGGCTGTCAAATTTGGACGGGTAAACCCTTTATCAAGCAGCTAGATACTGGAGAAGCAACAATTCGTTACGATTTAGGCATTTCTCAGCCTTTAGATATGACAACTCCACCTTGGCAAGCAATTGTTGGTATAAATTAGTTAAGGTTTATAACTATTACCTAAGATATAAGCTAAAAGTAGGTTGATACTTTGCACTCTTAGTAACAATATAAAAGGCTCTAGTTAAGTTGCCGAGGCTAAATAGCATGATATTAACTGATAATAATACTCAATCAAAAACTTTAGGCGATTGGGCATCTATTGCTATAAATAAGCATTTACAAAAAGTTGTTAAGCACGAAAAAGATGTCCTCAAAGATAAAAATCCAGAAGACTTACACCAAATGCGTGTAGGCATGAGACGATTAAGAAGTGCGATCGTTGGATTTGCCCCAGCTTTAAAATTGCCCAAGCCGGCCACAGAAAAGAGAATTGGGAAAATTGCCCGAATTTTAGGTTCGTTGCGCGATTTAGATGTACTAGACGCGGCTTTAGAAAATGACTATAAGCCTAGTTTACCTGCTAAAGAACAGAAGTATTTAGAAACAGTTTTAGACGATATAAAAAAACAGCGTCGTTACGCTCTAAAAGAAGTTAAAGAAACCATAGAAAGTAAGCAATACAGGGTATTAAAAGAGTCATTAAATGAGTGGTTAAAGCAGCCTGAGTACCACAAAATTGCCAAAATGCCGATAGATGAAGTGCTGCCAGATTTGCTATTGCCAGAAATAAGTAGATTGCTGCTACATCCAGGTTGGTTAGTAGGCAATGAAGATAAAATCGTAGAACTAAAAGCTGTAGAAAAAATCCTAGCAGAACAAGGACAATTATTGCATAGTTTGCGAAAAGAAACTAAGCGCGTTCGCTATCAAATGGAAGTATTTAGTGAGTTTTATAGTGAAAATTATGCCAATTACTTGGAAGATATCAAAGCTATTCAAGAAATTCTCGGAAAAATTCAAGATAGCCATGTTTTAACCGAATTTCTTGAAGCATCGGCAGGTAATATTGAGCGCGTACCTACTTTAAATTCTGAACTAGCAAAAGCAAACTACGATGCTTGGCAGCAGTGGCAAAATTTACAAACAAAATACTTGAGTGTCGATAAGAGAAAAGGCTTTCATGTCGCCATACTCGAACCCAAGTTCAATACTGCCAGTTGATATTTGGACTTTTGAGCAAGAAACGCCTTGTTATCTAACGAAAGCAAGCTAAAAATTAGTTTTGTAAATTTCAGCGCAACCTATCTATAATTTTTCTAATTAGCACTCAACGCGAGAGAGTGCTAAATTGGCTAATGAAAGCGCGTGGATAATAAACTATGGCAAAAATTATTGCATTTAACGAAGAATCTCGGCGAGCGCTAGAGCGGGGCGTAAATGCCTTAGCTGATGCAGTTCGCATTACTTTAGGACCAAAAGGGCGAAACGTGCTGCTAGAAAAGAAATTTGGCACGCCGCAAATTGTAAATGATGGGATTACCGTTGCTAAAGAAATTGAATTAGAAGATCCCCTAGAAAATACGGGCGCACGGCTAATTCAAGAAGTTGCTTCAAAAACTAAAGATGTGGCTGGAGACGGCACAACAACCGCTACAGTCCTCGCTCAAGCGATGATTAAAGAAGGCTTAAAGAACGTCGCGGCGGGTGCAAATCCTGTTAGTTTGCGTCGCGGGATTGAAAAAACTATCGATAAGTTGGTAGAAACGATCGCCCAAATTGCTAAACCAGTCCAAGGAAGTGCGATCGCGCAAGTTGCGACAGTTTCGGCAGGTAACGATGAAGAAGTCGGTCAAATGATTGCCGAAGCTATGGAAAAAGTGACTACCGACGGTGTAATCACGGTAGAAGAATCTAAGTCTTTGACTACAGATTTGGAAGTAGTAGAAGGAATGCAAATCGATCGCGGTTATATTTCTCCTTACTTTATTACCGACAACGAGCGGATGGTTGTAGAGTACGAAAATGCGCGGATTTTGATTGCCGATCAAAAAATTAGCAGCATTCAAGACTTAGTTCCGGTACTCGAAAAAGTTGCTCGTTCTGGGCAACCATTGCTAATTATTGCCGAAGATGTAGACGGGGAAGCTTTGGCAACTTTGGTAGTCAATAAAGCGCGAGGCGTTTTGAGTGCTTGCGCGATTAAATCTCCAGGATTTGGCGATCGCCGCAAAGCTTTGTTACAAGATATTGCGGTGCTAACAGGCGGGCAAATGATTTCTGAAGAAGTCGGTTTAAGCTTGGATGCCGTAACTTTAGAAATGATGGGAGTTGCTCGTAAACTCACTATTGATAAAGAATCAACTACCATCGTGGCTACGGGCGAGTATACTGCCGAAGTTGAAAAACGCATCGGTCAAATTCGCCGCCAGCTAGAAGATACTGATTCCGAATATGACAGCGAAAAACTCCAAGAGCGGATCGCCAAACTTGCAGGCGGTGTAGCGGTAATTAAAGTTGGTGCAGCTACAGAAACTGAGCTTAAAGATCGCAAACTGCGGATTGAAGATGCCTTAAATGCTACCAAAGCGGCGGTAGAAGAAGGTATTGTTCCCGGTGGTGGTGCAACGTTGATTTATTTAAGCAAGCAAATCAGCGAAATTAAAAATAGCTTGACTGAAGAAGAAAAAATTGGCGCAGATATCGTCGGGCGCTCTCTTGAAGCTCCTTTGCGTCAGATGGCAGATAATGCGGGTGTAGAAGGCTCGGTAATTGTGGAGAAAGTCCGCGAAACTGACTTAAACATTGGCTACAACGCTGCTACGGGCGTATTTGAAGACTTAATTGCTGCCGGAATTATCGATCCGGCTAAAGTCGTGAGATCGGCTCTGCAAAATGCTGGCTCTATTGCTGGGATGGTCATAACTACTGAAGCTTTGGTAGTTGAGAAGCCCGAAAAGAATGCTCCTGCGCCTGATATGGGTGGTATGGGCGGCATGGGCGGCATGGGCGGCATGGGCGGTATGGGCGGTATGGGTGGCATGGGTGGCATGGGGATGATGTAATAATCCTGTGCTACATAGTTATAGGACTTATCCACTGAGTACCCCAATATCTCGATCTCCCTAACCTCTCTGAAAAAGGGAGGATAATAAAAGACTTGTTTTTAGAGCAGTTTGCCTTGTAGGGTAAACTGCTTTTTCTGTAAAAGATTTAATCTACGGTTTTCCGGTCGGAATTAAGTTGTATTTGTAAAAAAGTTCTGTTAGAATCTGCCTAAGTAGAAAACAACCAGGGCGATATGAGCGTTCAGACTGGACAAAATAAAGACACTTTAGCAGCTTATAATTGGGCAAATACTAATGTAAGAATGCAAAAACAGCAGCAGAAAGAACCTATGTTCTACTACTTTGCTTATGGTTCTTGTATGTGTCCGGTGGATTTAAAGCGAAGTCTCGGCGAAAAAACTCATATCTACGTTGTCGGCGCGGCTACCCTCAAGGGCTACAGACTGGGTTTTTATTGCTATTCAGCTTTTCGTAACTGTGGCGTGTTAGATATCATTAAAGATTCAACAAGTTCTGTTGAAGGCGTACTGTATCAACTCCCCCAACGATTGGGTTACGCTTTAGACGATCGCGAAGGTGTTCATCAAAATTGGTACAGACACGAACAAGTAGATGTTGCTTGCAACGCTAAGTTGTACAAAAATGCGCGGACTTATGTAGTGGTAGACAAATTAACCGACGAACTTGCGCCCAATGATTGGTACTTTAATGTTGTGCTGCGCGGTGCGGTAACTTGTGGCTTACCAGAACAGTATTGCTGGAATTTGTTTAATCATATGCACCAGTTGCAGCAGCAACACGGACTAAAATCAGCCTAAAGGCGCGATCGCACTTTGGTAGGATTTTAGAGCTTAGGATAAATAAAGTAATATTTTAAGGTTCAAAAATTGGCGATCGCTCTAATTATTTATAGAGAGCTATTATGATAACTAATTGCACTCACGTTGAGCAAATTCAAGCCGTTGCACCCAGCGCTGATGGTTGTGAAGACTGTTTAAAAATAGGCGATCGCACTGTACATCTGCGAAAATGCCTAACTTGCGGTCATGTTGGCTGTGGCGATGCTTCTAAAAATAAACACGCAACCAAATACTTTCATACAACCAATCATCCCATCGTCCAGTCTATAGAGCCGGGTGAGGGTTGGAAATGGTGTTACATCGACCAAATCCTCCTCTAAACATTAAATAATGACAACCATAATCAAGTCGCCCTGCGATGAAGGCATTATTCTTGCTGGGAAAAGCGCCGCTCCTTGTAGTCGAAATGTGGGACGGTGGGTGCTGGCGGCAACAATTCTCGGCTCTAGCATAGCTTTAATTGATGGCACAGTAGTTAATGTGGCGCTTCCGGTGCTACAAGAGGCGCTCAATGCTACGGTGACGGACGTGCAGTGGATTGTGGAATCCTATGCCTTATTTTTAGCGGCGTTAATTTTAGTTGGGGGATCTTTAGGCGATCGCCTTGGGAGGCGAAGGATTTTTGCTTATGGCGTTACTTTATTTGCTTTAGCCTCAATTTGGTGCGGTTTATCGCCTAACGTTAATCAATTGATTATGGCTAGAGCATTGCAAGGAATTGGCGGGGCATTACTCGTACCAGGAAGCTTGGCAATTATTAGCGCCTCTTTTAGCGGTGATGAGCGCGGGAAAGCGATCGGTACTTGGTCGGGGTTTACAGCAATTACTTCGGCGTTTGGGCCTGTTTTGGGCGGCTGGTTGGTGGAAAATACTTCTTGGCGCTGGATATTTTTTATTAACGTGCCATTAGCTGCGATTGTATTATTTATTTTATTTTGGCGCGTACCCGAAAGCCGCGACCAGGAGGCGAGAAACTTAGATTGGTGGGGCGCAATTTTAGTAACTTTGGGCTTAGGTGTAATTGTATTTGGACTAATTGAAGCTTCTACTTTGGGTTTAACTGCTCCCTTGGTGCTGGGATGTTTAGCTGTAGGCTTAGTTATTTTGGCGGCTTTTATATTTGTAGAGCGCAACAGCCGCGCTCCCATGATGCCTTTATCGCTGTTTAAGTCTCGCACCTTTAGCGGTGCAAATTTGCTCACATTACTGCTTTACTTTGCCTTGAGTGGGGTGTTTTTCTTTTTTCCTTTTAATTTAATCCAAGTGCAAGGTTACTCGGCTACGGCGGCGGGGGCTGCCTTTTTACCGTTTATTTTGCTGATATTTATATTGTCCCGTTGGTCTGGCTCTTTAGTTAGTCGCTACGGTGCAAAAAAACCATTGATAATTGGGCCTGCGATCGCATCAGTTGGATTTATTTTATTTGCATTGCCAGAAATTATTACTAGCTACTGGACGAGTTTTTTTCCGGCGATCCTCGTTTTAGGTTTTGGGATGGCAATTAGCGTCGCACCGCTTACAACTACAGTTATGAATGCTGTAACAGTTCAGCAAGCGGGGGTGGCTTCAGGAATTAACAACGCCGTTTCCCGCACGGCTGGATTGCTGGCTATCGCTATCAGTAGCATTTTTGTCTCCAACGCCTTTAACCGCAGCTTAGATCGACGTTTGGAAGTTATAGATTTACCTCTACAGGCGCAACAATTTCTCGCTAAAGAACGAATCAAACTTGCAGGTGCAGCAATTCCCCCCGGACTAAGTGCAGAAGTGAGTTCTCAAGTAAAAAGTGCGATCGCCTTATCGTTTATTGATGGTTTTCGGCTGGTAATGTGGATTGCGGTAGGACTCGCCCTATTAAGTGCGATCGTCAGCTTATTAACAATTAAAGATCGCTCAAAAACTTAGTCTCATTGCAAGCTAAATTACAAATAAAATTATCGATTGGAATTTCAAAGATGAGTAGTTGGTTAAAGCCGCCGCGCTTGCGGATTGGGGTAGAAGGCGAACAAGAACATCGTCATGCTACTTGGTTAGAACTATTTTATGACTTGGTTTTTGTTGTTGCTGTATCTCAAGTTGCCCATAATTTAGCTGAAGATGTCTCAATAATGGGGTTTTTGAGATTTGGGTTTTTATTCATCCCTATTTGGTGGGCGTGGATTGGGACGACATTCTACGCCAATCGTTTTGATAGCGACGATATCGGACATCGATTATTAATTGGTGTACAAATGCTGGCGATCGCGGCGCTGGCTGTAAACGTGCATCATGGCTTAGGGAAGACCTCTATTGGATTTGCCCTTGCTTACGCCGCCGGGAGAGCGGTACTGGTGCTTGAATACTTCCGCGCTGCTAAACATATTCCTCAAGCGCGGGGGTTAGCAACTCGCTACGGTACGGGTTTTGCGATCGCTGCTAGTTTATGGATAGTATCAGTATTTGTTCCCATTCCCTGGCGTTTTATTGTGTGGGGTTTGGGTTTACTTGTAGATTTTGCTACGCCCCTAACAACGCCTAAAAGCCTGCATATAGGAATGTTACCGCACCCGGAACACTTGCCGGAACGTTTTGGACTATTTACGATTATTGTGTTGGGTGAGGCAATTATTGCGGTAGTTGATGGCATCGCCGAGCAAGAATGGAATATAACAAGTGCAACTTGTGCCGCACTTGGCTTTAGTATTGCTTTTAGCTTGTGGTGGATCTATTTTGAAAATGTTAGCGGTTCGGCGTTGCGTTCTGCGGGTGCTGTGGGTCGAATTGAGATTTATCAAGTTTGGCTTTACGGACACTTACCTCTAGTTATTGGTTTATCTGCAACTGGTGTAGGGGTAGAACATATTATTGCAAGTGAAGCGGGTACAGCTTTAAGTACGCCCAATCGCTGGTTGTTGTGCGGTGGAGTGGCGCTGTGTATGCTGTCTCTGGGTTTGTTGCACCGCACTGGAGTTATTTTTAGGTGCAAAGTTAGAAGTAAGTATCGCTTTGGTACGGCTGCATTGTTGATTATTCTTGCTATTGTGGGAATTGGGTTATCGCCGCTTGCTATTGTAGGAATTGTGGCTTTAATTTGCGCTATTCAAGTTGTGCAAGATTTGTATCAAAGCGGTCAATTAACTTTTCAATGACAATGTTAGAAGTTCATCAAGTATTACGCGATCGCTACCAATTACAAAAACTGTTAAGTCTTAATCCATTACGACAAACTTGGCTGGCGGTAGATTTAGCTAACCAAGAACAAGTTGTAGTTAAGTTGTTGATGTTTGGGGCGGCGATGGATTGGACAAATGTTAAGCTGTTTGAGCGAGAAGCGGAAATTCTCAAGCAGCTTAATTATCCCCAAATTCCCCAATATCGAGACTCTTTTAGGATTAACGAGCAAGATATTAAGTTTGTCCTGGTAGAAAGTTATATTTGCGGTGCTTCCTTCAAGGAATTATTAGCGCAGGGTAGAAAGTTTAGTGAGTTAGAAATAGAAAATATTGCCAAAGATATTTTACAGATTCTCATTTATTTACACGAACAAAAACCCCCAATACTTCATCGAGATATCAAGCCTAGCAATCTAATTTTGGGTGAAGATGGGCAGGTATATTTAGTTGATTTTGGCGCAGTGCAAAACCGTGTAGCTACTGTAGGATCGACGTTTACAGTGGTGGGAACTTATGGCTATGCGCCTATAGAACAATTTGGCGATCGCGCAATTCCGGCAACAGATTTATACGGTTTGGGTGCAACTTTGATTCATTTAATTACAGGTACAAGTCCGGCGGATTTGCCTCAAAAAGATTTGCGGATTCAATTTGAAAATTTTGTTAGTCTTAGTCCATTTTTTACGCAATGGTTAGAACACCTCACCGAACCCGCGCCCGAACGCAGACCTAGCACTGCTCGTCAAGCTTTAAAACTGCTAGAAATTAAAGCTTTTAGTATTAGTAAAAGTATTCAACCTAAAACTACTCGCGTTAATTTGAAGAAGTCTTTTGATGAATTAAATATATCTATACCGCCAATAGATGCAAATATTGGTAGCTTACCTTTTTTCTTAATATCTACAGTTTTTATTACGCCCTTTTTAGCTGTTGCATCCATGCTAACAGTAGGTTTTTTGCTCAAGCCTGGAATTACTTATATTATTCCATCTGTAATTATTTGCTCTATATTGATTCCTTTTGTATTTATGTGGTTTCGCACCTTAGAAAGCTCTTGCGGACGAACGGAAATTAACTTAGATAGAGAGAATTTTTTAGTTAAATTAAAGTTATTTGGTTTTACTTATAGTCGAAAGCAAGGACGCAACTTAGAAATCACAAACATTTTCCCCACAACGCTAGAAAGAAATATTGAATACTCTAGGTTGGCATTAGTTATAGAAACCATCGGCAAAAAATATTCATTCTCTCCGCCTTTAACTGATGTGGAGCGTAACTGGTTAATTCAGGAAATTAAAGACTGGTTAAAAATTAGTTGAGTGTCGTGTTAGCAGTTTAATTTTCTTACTTGGCAAAAACATTTTAAGTTTATTTTCTTAATTCTTTGCATTCTATTCGTTAAGTAAGTTAATTTGATTACAGGTAGATATCACAAAGATAAGCGCGTACAACCAAGCAAAGGCTAAGTATATTTGCTGATGGTAATTGTCACTTGATGAAATAACTTTGATATATAAACGGAAAAAAACAAGAACATGACTCATGAAGGACAATAAAGTAATTAAATGGGGAGTAGCAATCGCTTTAGCAGTTGGGGTATTTCAACCAATCGCTACTTTCAGCAACGGTATATCAGCCGTCGGTTGTGCGCAAGCTACTCGTATCATCAATAATCCTCGTGAAATGGTTGATGCTTGTGCAAAATATGGTATCTATTTACAATTAGCTGATGGCGAAGTTAATTACAATGAGGATCGCGCTAACTCCATGACCAGCACAGGTTGCAAAGAAATTGCTAGTAATCAAAGTCCGGCAATGGGCTTTAAACCAGGAGATTTAACTTTTGTTGATTCACCCCAGATAGTATTCGATTGTTATGAGTTTGGAGTCAGTCTAAACAATGGCAATGAGTTTGGAGAGGTTAATCATTAACGTAATACTGGGATGGGGAATATTAACCTTATGGAAGAAGAATTAAATCATTGGCAATCTAACTAATAAATATTATTAGCAATTAACTAATTTCCATAGCCTCCACCTCCAGGAGTTTCAATTACAAAAACGTCATCTTCTCTCATTTCTACCGTAGCGGTATTACTCAAATTTTCTACATTTCCATTCTTCCGTTCAACATAGTTTTTTCCTAACTTCCCAGGTTCTCCACCTTGCAAACCAAATGGAGGAATAACCCGACGATTTGATAAAATTCCCGCCGTCATTTCTTCCCGAAAACGCAAACGACGGATAACACCATTTCCACCTTTATGATGTCCTTTCCCACCACTACCAAGACGAATTTTAAAACTTTCTAATACTACAGGAAAACGCCATTCTAAAACTTCAGGATCGGTAAGACGAGAATTTGTCATATGAGTTTGAACTGCGTCTGTGCCATCAAAATTTGCTCCTGCACCCGAACCCCCGCAAATAGTTTCGTAATATTGATAATTGGCATTACCAAAAGTAAAATTATTCATGGTACTTTGAGAAGCCGCCATAATTCCTAAAGCGCCATATAAAGCATCAGTAATTGCTTGAGAAGTTTCTACATTTCCTGCAACAACCGCCGCCGGATAACGAGGATTCAACATACAACCATTAGGAATAATAATCTCTAAAGGCTTGAGACAACCAGCATTTAGAGGAATAGAATCATTTACTAAAGTCCGAAACACATATAAAACTGCTGCTTTGCATACCGCCGAAGGTGCATTAAAATTACTTTCTAATTGAGGAGAAGTACCAGTAAAATCTATTTTGGCACTGCGGTTAGATTTATTAATAGTAATTGCTACCTTAATAACGCTACCATTATCAAGTTCGTAGCTAAAGCAACCATCATTTAAAACCTCAATTACGCGACGTACAGATTCTTCAGCATTATCTTGAACATAACCCATATATGCCTGTACCGTCTCAACTTTGTATTGTTCTACTATCTGATTTAGTTCTTGTACACCACGTTTATTTGCTGCGATTTGAGAATTTAAGTCAGCGATATTTTTAGCAGGATTTCGCGCTGGATAGTTGTTATTAGCAAGAATTTTTATTAGTTCGTTCTCTCTAAAAATACCTCCACTTACCAACAGAAAATTATCAATTAATACCCCTTCTTCATTTACAGTTTTGCTATTAGGAGGCATAGAACCCGGCGTAATTCCGCCAATATCTGCATGATGTCCCCGCGAAGCAACATAAAAAAGTATTTTTTCACCCTCAAATACAGGAGTAATTACCGTAATATCGGGAAGATGCGTACCGCCGTTGTAGGGATTGTTAGAAGCGTACACATCCCCCGGTTTAACCGCTTCACCTCTTGCAGAAATCAAGGCGCGCACACTTTCACTCATAGAACCCAAATGAACGGGTATATGAGGCGCATTAGCCACCAATTGCCCTTGCCCATCAAAAATAGCACAAGAAAAATCTAATCTTTCCTTGATATTTACAGAACTACTGGTATTTTGTAGCGTAATACCCATCTGTTCGGCGATCGCACTAAACAAATTATTAAATATTTCCAGCATTACCGGATCTACCGCCGCAACTTTGGTAACAATTTGCTTATTTAAGGTTTCCTGTTTAGACAAAATTAGATAATTGCGATCGCTTATTTCTACTCGCCAACCTGGTTCAATCACATTTGTTCCCGTAGCATCCACCACAATCGCCGCACCATCAATACTTGTCCCCGGTTGCAAGTCTTCCCGTTGATAAACTGGAGTATCTCGCCAAGCTTCCGCTATATAAGTTTTAACCATAGCAACAGGCACTATATTCTTATTAGTTGTACGTGAAATTACGCATTCTTTCGGTACGTCTTGCTTGCAAACTAATTCTACTTCCACCGCTTCCACAATCAGCGCTCTATCCACCACAAACCCATAACGTTGACGATGCAATCTTTCAAAGTTTTCTCGCATCTCCTTCACTAAGCCAAACCCTACTATTAAAGGCGAATCTGTACCCTCGTAGCGTAAATGTACTCGTCGCAAAATCTCTCCTTTTCCTTGGGTTTGCGCCTCTAACTCTGTCAAAATCTCTTCTAAATTCAACTTCTGGGTCAACTTAGCTTCTACCGCTCGTTCTTTCACTTCTCTCACATCTGCTAAACCCATCCCATAAGCGGATAAAACCCCCGCGTAAGGATGAATAAATACTTGTTTTATTCCCAAAGCATCCGCAATTAAACAAGCGTGTTGACCTCCCGCACCGCCAAAACAACATAAAGTATATTCCGATACGTCATGACCGCGCTGTAAAGAGATTTTTTTTATCGCACTTGCCATTTTTTCTACTGCGATCGCCAAAAAACCCGATGCCACTTGTTCGGGTGTCCGACGATCGCCAATTTCTGCCACCAATTCCCTAAACTTGCCCTCTACAACCTCAGTATCTAAACTTTCATCTCCCTTTACCCCAAACACTTGCGGAAAAAACTGAGGTTGCAATTTACCTACCATCACATTGCAATCTGTCACTGTTAACCCTCCACCTTTGGCATAAGCCGCCGGGCCGGGATTTGCCCCTGCTGATTCCGGCCCTACGCGATAACGCGCACCGTCAAAGTATAAAATTGAGCCTCCACCCGCCGCTACAGTATGAATTGCCATCATCGGCGATCGCATTCTTACCCCAGCAACTTCTGTTTCATTAGTTCGTTCGTATTCGCCGTTGTAATGAGCGACATCTGTAGAAGTTCCTCCCATATCAAAACTAATAATTTTATTAAAACCTGCCTGCAAACTTGTTTCTACTGCCCCAACAATTCCCCCCGCCGGGCCAGACAAAATACTATCTTTTCCTTGAAAACTTTGGGCATCAACTAAGCCGCCATTAGACTGCATAAACTGCAAAGGTACAGAACCAATTTGACTAGATATTTGCTCTACATACCGATGCAAAATTGGTGACAAATAAGCATCAACTACTGTTGTATCTCCCCGACTAATTAACTTCATCAAAGGGCTAATTTTGTGCGATACTGATATTTGGACAAATCCAATGTCAAATGCTATATTACCAATCTTCTGCTCATTTTTAGGGTAGCGGTAGCCGTGCATCAAAACAATCGCACAAGCACGAATCCCACTATCATACGCTGCTTGCAATTGCGGGATTAATGCTTGAGTATTTAGTGGTATTAATTCTTCTCCTTGGGCGCTGTAACGTTCTTCTGCCTCAATTACTCGCTCGTAAAGCATTTCTGGTAAAACGATGTGCCGCGCAAAGATATCTGGGCGGTTTTGGTAGCCAATTCGCAGCGCATCGCCAAAGCCTTTAGTGATTATTAGTAAAGTGCGATCACCTTTTCGTTCTAGCAAGGCATTAGTTGCTACCGTTGTCCCCATTTTTACTACTTTAATTTGCTCGGATGGAATCGGTGCAGTCCCTGGAATACCCATAATTTCACGTATTCCCTGAATTGGCGCATCAGTATAGAAGTCGGGATTTTCTGACAGCAACTTGTGAATTACCAACTGTCCGTCAGGACGCTGCGCCACAATGTCGGTAAAAGTGCCGCCTCTATCGATCCAAAATTGCCAGTTGCGATCGCAAGTCATGAGTTAAATTTTTAGTTATGCTAATTTCTTATGTTATTAGCTATAAGCAAAAAGTGGAGTATTAACTTCCAACCTATTTTATAAAATGTCTAAAATAATACTCAGTAGAAATATATAAAAATGAAAAGTGAAAAATTTCGTTGGTTTAAAGTAGCATTCCAAATTAAAGGTTCAGTCATTCCAGCTATTTTCAATCGAGTGTTAATTTGTGGTTTATTTGGCATATTTATATCTTTGCTACACTATTTTAAACTGCCAGTTTCCCAGCCTATTTTGGCAAGTGTTATTCCGAGTATTGTTTTGGGCTTATTATTAGTTTTTAGAACAAATACGGCTTACGACCGTTATTGGGAGGGACGCAAATGTTGGGGAAGCTTAATTAACAACGTTCGTAACTTAGCAAGACAAATTTGGATAAATATTGAAGAAAACGTAATTGAAGACAAACAGCAAAAACTCTTAAATATGCGTTTGCTAGTAGCCTTTGCTGTTGCGACTAAGTTACATCTAAGAAGCGAACCTATTAGTAGGGAATTAGCAGAATTAATGTCTTTCTCTAAGTATTTTAAATTAAAAACAATGAGCAATCCACCTCTAGAAGTTGCTTTTTGGATTGGCGACTACCTTCAGCAACAATATAAAAACGGATTACTGCATATTCATAACTTGGTAGCAATGCAAGATTTACTCAATAAAATGGTAAACGATTTAGGCGGTTGCGAACGGATTTTAAAGACTCCTATGCCTCTAGCTTATGCTATTCATTTAAAACAGTTGTTGTTAATTTATTGCTTGTTGCTACCTTTTCAATTAGTTAGTACCTTGGGTTGGTGGACTGGTGCAATTGTTGGCTTGATTAGTTTTACCTTATTAGGCATAGAAGAAATTGGGATTGAAATTGAAAATCCTTTTGGCTACGATGCAAACGATCTTCCTCTCGATGCAATGTGTAATACAATGCTGCGTAATATTGAAGATTTGACTACTCTTGCGCCTAGTGTTAGTAATTATAATTAATAAATTTGAAACAATTGATGCAATATTTCATAGATTCAGAAACTATTTTTTCCTTAATTGAACAATATGCTCAAGCAGAAATTTTATGGATTGATACTGAAGTGGCTGATTTTAAAAGCCGTAATCCTAAACTTTCTTTAATTCAAGTATTAACTAAATTCCCTGATAATCCCCAAGAAAATGTTTCAATTTTAGATGTTTTAGACCGTCCAAAAATTATTGATGTTTTCATTAACAAGGTTATGTTAAACCCATTAGTTGAAAAGGTTTTTCATAATGCTAAATACGATTTAAAGTTTTTGGGTAAAGCTAAAGCTGAGAATGTAACTTGTACGTTGGAAATAGCGAAAAGTATTCCTTATTATTTATTACCGTTGCCGGATTTGACTCTAAAAACCTTAGCTGAATCTCTTTGCAATATTGTTGCTGTAGACAAAAGTCAGCAAGTTAGTGATTGGGGACAAAGACCTTTAACGGCTCCTCAACTAACTTATGCAAATCTCGATCCAGTTTACTTATATATGGTGCATCAAAAACTGTTGCAACTAGAATTATTAAGTAATCCCGATCCAAAGACAGAAAATGTAACGGTGTTGGCTGAACGCTATGTAAAAATTAAGCACCAATTACAAATTATAGAATCAGAATGCAGTCATTTTGAAGCCAGATTAAAAGCAGCTATGCAAGCTCAAAATATTTTAGAAACCGTAAGTTTAAAAATGTCTTCTGTAGAACGTCACACATTTAAAGTAGATTTTAATCAACTATCAGAAGTAGCCAATCAAAATAATCTCCAATTAGATTTTCCCATTACTTTAACTCAAAAACTACAAAAAGAATTAAGCGAAATATTGGAGCAATTAAACCTAGAAGAAGAAGTATTTAGTAGCCTACGACTAACAGTTAAACAGCCAGAAAATGAAGAAGATGAAGATTTTTAAAAGTACATTTCAATCTACTGGAGACATAACGTATATGGCAGAAAGCTGAAAATATAATCAGCTTTAAGAGGGATTTATGCACCCCAAAAATTTAGATAATAAATCAAGTAAACACTAAAGGATAAAACTATGTCTGAAAAATTTAAAAAAGGCGACAAAGTAGAATGGGAAACTGCCCAAGGTTCAACTACAGGCAAAATTAAAGAGAAACTTACATCACCAATAGATATTAAAGGACACCATGTTGCAGCTTCTGAAGAAAATCCGCAATATTTGGTAGAAAGTGAAAAAACAGGTAAAGAAGCAGCCCATAAACCGGAATCATTGAAAAAAGTAAAAGAGTAGAAGGAGGAATATGAGTAAAGATACAGAAACCATCATTAAAGACTTTAAGCAAGCGGTAAATATGACACCGAAAGAAATTGAATCTTGGCTAAAAACCGAGGAATCAAAAGAAGTCGGGCAAAAAGATGGTGACAATGAATCAATTGGTCATAAATCCGGGCAAAAAATCATCGAGATATTGCAGAAAAAGCAAGATAACTACAGCGATGATGATATCGCACACATGAAAAAAGTAATTAGTTACGTACATCGTCATAGCGCCCAAAAACCCGCAAATGATATCGAACATTCGCGCTGGTTGTACTCTTTAAAAAACTGGGGACACGATCCTTTAAAGTAATTTACAATTTCAAAAAAGCATTTTCTGGTATTGTCGGACAAAGTTGTAAAATTTGATTTATTTGTGCTGCCGCCACAATAGCCGATCGCATTGCATCTTCTAAGTTAAATCCTCCACACCAATCACCGCAACAAATTAGCGGCTGTGGTGTATCGATATTTAAACAATTATCGGCTAAAGATATCGTAGGAAAAGCATAACGCCAGAAGTCGCATTGCAGCCAGTCAGGGTTAGCAAATTCGGGAAATAATTTAGCTACTTTATTTAATAATTGTTGCCCTACAGGTTGTAAATCTTCTGTATCGATATAGTTTTGAGCGAACTTAGCCGAACTATGGAAAACAAAAACAGGCGATAGCGCAAGCGCGCACGCAGGGCTTCGCATTCCCGAACGTTTGCTACTATCATTGCCAATCCAAGCTAGGGTATCGTCATCAATAACTGTAACTGCTTGCCAAGGTGGTAAAGCTAAACTAGCAGGATAACCAGCAATAACGCTAATACAAGCAGCAAATTCCACCTTTCGCAAACTATCTAAAGCTTCTGATGAAGCAAGGCTTTCTACTAGCATTAACGCTTGAGGTGCGGGAATAGCTACAACTACAGATTTAGCAACTACTTCAGCGTCGCTATCCTCCAACTCAATATGCCAACAATTGTTACTTAAACTTAAACCAACTACCCGCCGATTTAACTGAATTTCTAGATTTTTGCCTAAAAAACGCGCGATCGCACTCATCCCATCTGGCGCAATATATAAAGGCGATGTCTTAACAGCTTTTAATTGAGAATCAGCCTTAAATTCATGTACCGTATCCGTCCAAACGGTGAGAATATTTTGCGAGTACAGCAACTCCACAAAACTTTTTGTTAATTCTCCTGCTGGAAATATATAGCTAAGTCCGCGATCGGCGCAAGTATCTTGTAAGCGGCGCGTAGTGACCCTTCCGCCCAACCCGCGCGACTTTTCTACCACAACCACCCGATAGCCAGCTTGATGCAGCTGCTGGGCGCAAACTAAGCCCGATATACCAGCGCCAACGATCGCTACATCAAACATAATTATTTCAATATCAATATGCCCTAATAATTAATATAGGCGGGATAATTAACATTCTTCCTGAAAGCAAATAGTAGAATAAGAACACGAGTTGGGGTCTGGAGGGTTAAAAATTTTGGATGAGATGCGAACCGCGCTGGAATTAGCTACAGAAGACGAATTGCAACAACTGACAGAACTATTGTTTTGTCGAAGATTCAATCCTCTAGACTACGTACATACGCCACAACCAATTGATATTCTCTCTAGAGATAGAGAAGCTTGGCTTGATGCCATTGAACAAAGATTTCGCTACCTAGCCGCCGATGGTTTAACGGTTCTGCGCGGACGCACCGAGTGCGTCACCTACCGCACCGCCATTATTCAAGTGTGCCGCTACCTCAAAATTCCTTACTCTAACAACCTCACTACTATAGATTTAGAAGCTGAGGTATTTTTAAACTTGTTAGGTAAAGCTTGGAAACAATTGCCTCAAAGCGATCGCTCTCAATTAACCACCAAAGTCCAAAAATCTTTAGCGAAGTGCGATCTATCGGAACCATTACCCTTAGCCATACAGCGCGATCCCATAGCCTTATTAGTTAAAGGTGGTAGTGCCATAGCAGTTAGTTCTATTATTCAGCCAATGTTACTACAACAAATTGCCCGTCAATTTGCCCTCCAATTTGCCAACTATCAACTAGCCAAAGAAGCCTTAATTAAAGGCGGAACCGCCGCCGCTAATCTGTTGCAAAGCCAACTCGTCCTCCAGAGCGCACGACAAGGCATGACCATGACCGCCGCCCGCTATGGCGCTGTTAGAGGCATCTTTGCTTGTATGGGCCCAGTTTTATGGACGTGGTTTTTTGCTGATTTAGGTTGGCGGTCAATATCTACTAACTACGGGCGGATTATTCCAATTATCTTTGCTTTGGCCCAAATTCGCCTTACCCGTGCAGAAGAAGCGTGTTGGGAGACAGTTTAAATTCCTATTACCGTAGAAAACTGCAACAGTATTTCTGTTCGCCCCAATTTGCTTGGAATTACGTTCAAATAGGGATATTTCTGTTGCCTTTGTTGCCATCCTTTGCAGCAGTAGCGATCGTTGCGTCCTGCTTAATTGTTTGGCTAAGGCAGTACCGCCGTATTACTCACCGTCCCCTAAATTGGGCAATGGCAATTACAGCTACCTTACTTGTAATTACTTCCAACTTTGCTGTTAATAGGGGTGATGCTTTTTTAGGCTTATTTAACTTTATACCTTTTTTTATTTTATTTTCGGGCTTGAGCGAGTTAATTATTACTCCCGCCCAACTGCGCCGCATCAGTTGGTTGTTAGTTATTAGTTCCTTGCTAGTAGTGATGATGGGGTTAGGACAATTATTTTTAGGTTGGGTTACTCCCACCCACCTGCAACCCTTACTAGGTTGGCAAATTGCGCCTTTTGGAAATCCACCAGGGCGAATGTCTTCGGTATTTTTCTACGCCAATATTTTAGCTGGCTACTTAGTAGTTGTTTTTGTCCTTAGTTTAGGCTTATTGATAGAAAACTATCAAGAAATTCTCCGCGCCAAAAAGCCAAACTATTTCACCCTAGTATTTTTAAGCCTTGCGTCTTTAGGAAACTTAGCGGCGATCGTCTTGACCAACTCTCGTAATGCTTGGGCGATCGCAATCTTTGCTTGTCTAGGCTACGCTATTTACCACCGTTGGCGATGGGTAATTGCTGGAGTAATGGCGATTTCCAGTAGTATTATACTTGCCGCCTTTGGCATCTCGCCCTTACAAGAATTATTTAGAAAAATTGTTCCAGCTTTCTTTTGGGCGCGGCTAACTGACCAATTATACCCAGATCGCCCTGTAGCTTTACTAAGAACTACCCAATGGAAATTTGCTTGGAATTTGACTATCGAGCGTCCTTGGACAGGTTGGGGACTGCGTAACTTCACCGCTCTTTACGAAGCCAAGATGCGCCTCTGGCTGGGACATCCCCACAATTTTTTTTTAATGATGACCGCAGAAGCCGGAATTCCAGCAACACTTTTACTTTGTAGCTTAGTTAGCTGGGTAATAGTTTCGGCGATTATTGTCGTTATCCGCAATCGCCAAAACAAACTAATATTTTTTAGTTACATCCTAGCTTTTATCTCTATCACCTTTTTCAACACTGTAGACGTAACTTTATTTGACTTTCGGTTAAACACTCTAAATTGGTTGCTTTTATCGGCAATTTGGGGATTAACTTCATTTTTCCGTAATTCTTTAGCTCGACTTCCCCTAACCCCAAAACAATAAAGCAGAAAGCGAAACTACATAGCTTTATGCTCCCCCTTAAGCAAGAGGAAACATAAAACCCAAGTTGAACAGAAAATGAAGTTTATTTAATATTCTGGTATAGATGGATCGATTTCGCGACTCCAAGCTGTAATTCCGCCCTTAACATTAGTTCCCTCAATTCCTGCTTCTTTAAGAATTGCTAAAGCCTTCGCCGATCGCCCACCCATCTTACAATGGGCAATTAGTCGATGACCGTTAAGTAACTCCTTAACTTTGCTAATCCCTTGTCCGTTCTCAATATCTGGTAACGGAACTAAAACCGATCCCGAAATTTGAGCAATTTCGTACTCGTTAGGGTTACGGACATCTAGCAGCACAAAATCTTTTGCTCCACTATCAATCAATGCTTGCAATTCTTGCACCGTCATTTCTGCTAATTCCATTTGTCGTTTTTCCTCCTCGGCTTTAGCTTGAGGAATCCCGCAAAATTCCTCGTAATCTATCAACTTATCAATTACTGGCCGAACTGGATTGGGACGCAGCTTTAGCTCTCTAAACTTCATGTCTAAGGCGTTATACAGCAGCAGCCTACCGCTCAAAGTATTGCCTTGACCCAAAATAATCTTGACGGCTTCCGTTGCCTGGATAGTACCAATAATGCCGCATAAAACCCCAAGTACGCCACCTTCAGCGCAAGATGGAACCATCCCTGGAGGTGGTGGTTCAGGGTACAAGTCGCGGTAATTTGGTCCGCCTTCGTAGTTAAAAACTGTTGCCTGTCCTTCAAATCGGAAAATTGAGCCGTAGACATTTGGCTTATTTAACAATACACAAGCATCATTAACTAAATAGCGAGTAGGGAAGTTATCTGTACCATCAACAATCACGTCGTAGGGTTCTACCAAATCCAGCGCATTTTCCGAACTCAAACGAGTTTCGTACAAGTCTACTTGGCAATTGGGATTGATTTCTAGAACGCGATTTTTGGCTGATTCAATTTTGGGTTTACCTACCCAAGAAGTGCTGTGAATGATTTGACGATGCAAATTAGAGTTGTCAACCACATCAAAGTCAACAATTCCGATGCGTCCAACCCCCGCCGCCGCCAAATACAGCAGCAAGGGAGAACCTAACCCCCCTGTACCAATACACAGTACGCTTGCAGTCTTAAGACGTTTTTGCCCTTCTAACCCTACTTCTGGCAAGATAATATGGCGAGAATAGCGTTCGTATTCTTCTTTGGTTAACTGAATTTCATCCAAATTAGGATTTCGCATGGCAACTAATTGAGGAACGAAATAAGATCCTATCCAAAAACTACCGATTTTAGTTTTATATGTTGCTGGTTTTTAAACTAAGTTATCAACAACAATGAACCTATCCCAGTAATAAAATTCTGTTAATCCAAATGTGAATTGTTGCAAGGGAAATAAAAGCATTGAAACAGGCAGAAATTCTTTCCCACCGAACAACAAGCCTACGGTATTTCCTTTGAAAC
>JAHHGY010000045.1 GCA_019359635.1 Chroococcus sp. CMT-3BRIN-NPC107 | reverse complement strand
ACCCCCAAAAATTGGAGGAACAGGTGAAAAAAGTTTATCCTCAGATCATGAATAAGATTAGGTTTAAGTTATCGCCCAAACCGTCCATTGAGCAAAAGCAAAAGGCAGGAAGAACAGGCTTTGTCCCTGTTCAAGCCAGATGGGTTATAGAAAGAACCAATTCTTGGATGGAGAGATGTAAAAGTTTGGTCAAGAATTTTGAAAGAACTCTCGCTCACGCCACCACCAAGGTTAATCTTTGTTTTGTTCGACTGATGCTTCAAAGATTGGCGACTGGTTAAATAGATCCCAAATGGGTTCTATAGCAGGAAAAAGTTAAAAATTGGTATCAGTCAAAACATCTTGTTAGACAAAATCCATACAAATCTTTTTCAAATTCACTGTTTCTAATTGCAGTATTTAAAGCAAGTTAAAAATGACCGATTAGGATGAACTTAGTTCTTAGGTGGGATTTGTGTAAGGCCCTATATTAGGATCGGTGTAAGGTTCAGGCTTGGGATCGGTATAGGGTTCGACATTCGGATCTGCGTAAGGTTCAGGTTCGGGATCGGTATAAGGTTCGACATTAGGATCGGCATAGGGTTCGGGGTTTGGATCGGTGTAGGGGTCGGTGTTTGGATCTGCGTAAGGTTCAGGAGTGGGGGTTTGATGCGGATCTAGATCGGGGTCAGGAATGCGAGGTGAAATATTCATTTACTTGCTCGACTCATCTATGCTGCTAAGTATAAGTCTGTTGTCTGCAACCCGGCAATATTTGACTTTAAGCGTTAAAAAAGCAATACATTACCTTCTTGGCAAAAACTAGGTTGAAGTCTCGATACAAAACCTAAGCAGCAGTTAGAACAACTAGGTAAAAAAGTTTTGGCGCGATCGCCAAGTTACTTAGTATCCTCCGCTCAATCGTAATCTTGGGCTACTTAAGTTCTTGTTTATAGAGTCTATTTTCAGGAATGAGCATTTTTAGGCGAAAGATGTATAAACGATAAAATAGATCGTGATACAATCCCGTTACAGGTACTAGAAGGAATTTTCGCCGCATTAAATTCCGAGTCAAAGAGCATTCTATTCGACTGTGGCGTATGGTTGTTTATTACGGTAATGGTTAGCCAGACAAAATAGAGACACGTTATCTAATTCCCGCCGGGGGGGAGTCACGAGTGATTGATTTGAGGGGTGGCAATCGGGTAATCAAAAAAATTGATTTTTAGTATGAAACAAAGTCTTTGGGGCGACAACGGGCTTTAGTCAGAGTTTATGGTATGCGCTAAAGTTCTAGCTAGAAAAAACTAGCTTGCGTCTGGGGAAAGATGAAGGGCGATCGCATCTTGCGCTTAATTAATAGCGATCGCTATCTACACAACCAGTCATGGACGCAACTAAAAGTCTTGTCCTTCCCCCAACAAATAGTCAAATAAACTTAGAAACCGGTGAAATCTTCTTTATTGGTACAGCAACGGTACTTTTACGCTACGCTGGGTTTACAATTTTAACCGATCCAAATTTTCTCCATCAGGGCGATCGCGTACATTTGCATTATGGATTGCGATCGACGCGAAAAACTAACCCAGCTATAGAGTTAGAAGAATTACCGCCCCTCGATTTGATTGTTTTGTCTCATATGCACGAAGATCATTTCGATCGCCTAGTCGAACAAAAGCTAGATAAGAATGTCCCAATTATTACCACTCCCCACGCCGCAGAGAAGCTAAAAAAGAAAGGATTTAATGCGACTCATGCTTTACCAACTTGGGACACATTGACTATTACTAAAGGTGATTCTACCCTGCAAATTAGCGCTATGCCGGGAAGACACGGGCCAGGGATACTTAATGCCTTACTGCCTCCGGTTATGGGTAGTATGCTTGAATTTCAAACTCCCAGTAAAGAAACTAGATTTCGCCTTTACATTACTGGCGATACGCTAATTCACGAACAATTACAAGAAATTCCTCAGCGTTACCCCAATATTGACCTAGCTTTACTGCATTTAGGCGGAACAAGAATATTTGGTGTAATGCTAACTATGGATGCCAAGCAAGGAATCCAAGCCATTGAAATTATTGCCCCAGAGACATCAATTCCCATTCACTACGACGATTACACCGTTTTTAAGTCGCCTTTAGAAGATTTTAAACAAGCAGTCACTTCTGCGGGACTGGACAACAAGGTAAAGTACCTCAGTCGTGGCGAAACTTACAAGTTTTCTGTATCTCTATAAAAAAAGGCAGGTGAAAAACCTGCCTAAAAATTACAATTAAATCGGTCTTTACCTCACGCCAAGTTCTGGCGCACTATAAGATACGGTAGGTATAGACTTTTGTGCCAAAGTTGGAACAGAATCCCGTAACCTTTGAGTTAGCTGAATTGTTGTTGCATCATACACTTGAGTTAGTAGCTTGGGATAGAAACCAATCCCAATAATTGGCACTAACAAGCAAGCAATGATAAACACTTCTCTTGGTTCAGCATCAATCAAGGCTTCATGAGAAATTAATTCTTGATTCTCTTGTCCGTAGAAGATTTCTCGCAGCATGGATAGCAAGTAAATCGGAGTTAAAATTACTCCTACCGCCATCAAAAATACGACGATAATCTTAAAGGTGGGACTATAGGCATCGCTGTTAGAAAAACCTACAAATATCATCAATTCAGCGACAAAACCGCTCATTCCTGGCAATGCCAAAGATGCCATCGAACAGGTAGTAAACATCGCAAAAATTTTCTGCATCTTTTGCCCTACTCCACCCATTTCATCTAGCATTAAGGTATGAGTGCGATCGTAGGTTGCACCAACTAAAAAGAATAAACTCGCCCCAATTAAGCCGTGAGATACCATTTGCAACACTGCCCCACTTAAACCCAAATCGGTAAAAGAGGCGATTCCAATTAGCACAAATCCCATGTGAGAAATTGAGGAATAAGCAATCTTTCGCTTTAAATTACGCTGGGCAAAAGATGTCAAAGCTGCGTAGATAATATTTACTACCCCCAAAACTACCAGCACCGGGGCAAAATAAGCGTGGGCATCGGGTAGCATTTGGGCATTCATCCGAATTAAGGCATAACCGCCCATTTTTAGGAGAATACCAGCTAATAACATATGCACGGGCGCTGTAGCTTCGCCGTGTGCGTCGGGAAGCCAAGTATGTAACGGAAAAATCGGCAACTTGACAGCGTAAGCAATCAAAAAACCAGCATATATAAATAGCTGGAAATTAAGCGCGTATTCTTTAAGCCCCAAGGCTTGCATATCAAAGGTTACTGTATCGCCGTAAAACGCCATCGTCAAAGCCGCGATTAAAATAAACAGCGAACCGCCTGCCGTATAAAGAATAAACTTTGTGGCTGCATACTGCCGCTTTTTACCGCCCCAAATTGCTAGTAGCAAGTAAACCGGGATAAGTTCTAATTCCCAAACTAGAAAAAATAGCAACATATCTTGAACGGCAAATACCGCAATTTGCCCGCCGTACATTGCCAAAATCAAAAAGTAAAATAGTCTCGGTTTTAAGGTGACGGGCCAGGCGGCTAAAGTTGCTAGCGTAGTAATAAAACCCGTCAGAATTACTAAAGGCATCGATATCCCATCAACACCTACCGACCAGTTTAAGTCTAAAGCTGGAACCCAAGGATAACTTTCTACCAATTGCAAATTGGGATTAGCAAAGTCGTACTGAGAACCGAAAGCGTAGACAATCAAAGCAAAATCGATCAATCCGATAATTAGGGCATACCAGCGTATTGTTTTGCCATCTCGATCGGGAATGATCGGAATTAGTAGCGATGCCGCTATAGGAAAGAGAATTATCGTAGAAAGCCAAGGGAAATTTGCTAAATTCATGGTAATTGGAAGCTAAGGAGAGAAACATCTTCTTTCCTCTCCCTAACTCCTCTCCTCCTAAGTCACTCCAAAAACAACTACTAAACCGAGTACGGCGGCAAATATAATCAAGGCGTAGAATTGGGCGCGTCCGTTTTCTAGATATTTCAACCCTTCGCCGCTAACTAGCGTAAAGAAGCCTGTAAGGTTGACAGCGCCATCAACAACGCGAAAATCAACTTCCATAACTTGACGGGCTAATCGGCGCAATCCTTGAACAAACACGCGATCGTATACTTCGTCAAAGTACCACTTGTTTAAAGATAGAGCGTAAAGCGATGGGAATTTTTGAGCGATCGCACTAGGATCGATTTTGCCCCACAAGTACATCAGCGACGCTAAGGTAATCCCAATTAAAGATATGCCGACAGAACTTCCCGCCATCACGAAAAACTCTGATTGGTTAAATTCTGCTGCTTTTTCGGCAATAGCGATCGCGCTTTCGCGCTGAGGGTGGATAAATTCCTCAAAATAATTAGCGTAAGGCGTTCCCACAAGCCCAATTAGCATCGAAGGAATCGCTAAAATAACTAATGGCAAAGTCATCGTCCAGGGCGATTCGTGGGGGCTACTGCTATGGCTATGGGTATCGTGACTAACGGCTGCAAGTTCTCTAGTATCCATCGCCCCCGGACCAAAATTGGGAGTAAGGATATTAGATCCCGCTTTCAATTGCTGCTTAATTTGGTCATCATTACCGCGAAAAGAGCCTTCAAAGGTGCTGAAGTACATACGGAACATATAGAAAGCCGTAATTCCCGCCGTCAAGTAGCCGATAGCCCATAGTAAAGGGTTGGCTGCGAAAGCTTGACCCAAAATCTCGTCTTTTGACCAGAAGCCAGCAAAGGGCGGTAAACCTGAAATTGCCAAGCAACCAATTAAAAAGGTAATGGAAGTAAAGGGCATATATTTACGCAATCCGCCCATCATTCGCATATCTTGCGCCAGCGCCGGATCGTGTCCTACTACCGATTCCATGCCATGAATTACCGAACCCGAACCTAAAAATAGCATTGCCTTAAAGTAAGCGTGAGTCATTAAGTGAAACAACCCCGCACTATAAGCCCCAATTCCCATTGCCATTACCATATAGCCAAGCTGGGAAATAGTGGAGTAAGCCAAGCCCTTTTTAATGTCATTTTGGGTAATAGCGATCGTTGCGCCCAAAAAGGCTGTAAATGCTCCCGTATAAGCAATTACATTCATTGCTGCGGGTACGCCTTCAAAAACGGGGTACATCCGGGCAATTAAAAACACTCCCGCCGCTACCATTGTCGCCGCGTGAATCAGTGCCGAAATTGGGGTTGGGCCTTCCATCGCGTCGGGTAGCCAAACGTGCAACGGAAATTGCGCCGATTTTGCTGCCGGACCTAAAAATACTAAAATAGCGAACAAAATTGCCAATACATTGCTGATAGAACCAGATTCTACTAGCCCATGAAGGCGATCGCCCATTATTTCAAATTCAAAGCTTCCGGTTGCCCAAAATAGCCCCAAAATCCCCAATAATAAGCCAAAGTCACCTACACGGTTAACTACAAAAGCTTTTTGGGCGGCATCGGCGGCGGGTTTGCGATCGTACCAAAAACCTACTAAGAGGTACGAACACATTCCTACTAATTCCCAGAAAATGTAAATTTGAACTAAGTTTGGACTAACTACCAAACCCAGCATTGAGGAGCTAAATAAGCTCAAATACGCATAAAATCTTACATAGCCAGCATCGTGAGCCATGTAGCCATCGGTATAAACCATGACAAGTAAAGCTACAGTGGTCACAATTACCAACATTAGGGCTGTTAGGTGGTCGATAGTGTAGCCCATGTTGAGGTGAAAGTTTCCTGCGGCTGCCCATTCCAAAGTATAGGTATAAGTTGGGTGTCCGTTAATTTGACTCCACAGCAAGGCAATAGAGAGCGCCATCGCCCCACCAAGTAACGAGACGATGAATACAGCATTTAGCTGTCGCAAGCGGTTTGTCACCTCGCTTACTGAGATTAACCCTAGACCGACTAGCATTGCCCCAAAGAGAGGTAATACTGGAATTAGCCAGGCATATTGATAGATTGTTTCCATCACTGACGACTACTACTTTGAGAGTTTTGTATTGGTATTGAGCAAACTGTTAATAGTTGTAACATATAGGTTTTGTCATAAAATATCCCACCCGAAAGAATCCGAGTGAGACTTTTTCCAAAAACACCAAATTTTACAAGAAAGCTTGACTTAATTAAGCAGAACGCCGATGTTGCCAGTTGTCAATTATTAAGGAATTATTTAGCGGTTCGGGGTACCTAATTTTGATGTCTTCTAGAATCAACCGCAACTCATTAGGGTTACGAAAACCCTCTAGGCGATCACGTACTTTGCCATTTTCTACCAAAAGTAATGTGGGTAAAGTCTTCAGTTTATAAGTGTTAGAAAGCTTAAAATTTTCGTCAGCATTGACTTTTACTAGCTTAATGCGATTATTGGAATGATTATGAAATTGCAATAGTAACGGCTGAATCAGTTGGCATAAACCGCACCAAGGAGCGCCAAAATCGACTAAAACGGGAATGGGAGATGCTAATACTTCTTGCTCAAACGTGCGATCGCTTACTGACAAAACCATAGAAGCTTTTAACCTTAAATCTACAAATATTTTTTATGCAATTTAAAGCTATCGATTTTCAACTAACATCAACGGCATTAATGTTAATTGCTTTTGCCTAATAACTTATTGTGGATCATGCTACAGCTATTTGGGATCGATTTCAGTATCATTTACGAACATTAAACCATAGAAATTATCTATGCCCGTATCGATATAATCATCAATAACTTAGATAGCTTTGTAAGTAAGGTCATGCCCCAGCGCTCTTTTACCAATTAACGCGCCCTGTGGAGCTAATCAAAAGCGGGTGAGCAAACCAGAGTAAAACGATAAAAACCGCTACCCCTAGATAAGATGGGCGGATAAATTCGGAAAACTTAAAAGTCTGCTGTCTACGTAGCATGGCTAAAAAAGGCACGATAGAAGTTCGAGACTTAACGCGCTCAAAAGCTTCACCGTAGCGGGATGATAAACGGCGATCGCCATGCCAAACTCCAAAGAGATGATGCAATACCAAGCCGATGGAAGTAACTAAGGTAAAACTCGTACCAATCCATAGAGTATGAGCGATACACCAAATCACCTGTCCCACCATTTGTGGATGACGAGTAATACGAATAATTCCCGTCTCGAATAAATGCACTTCCGGCTTTTGAATCGCCGCAATCTCTAGCAAATTAAAGGTTGCTGGATAAAGAAACAAAAAAGAAATCGCCGACATTATCCAAACAAAATTGCCAACACCGGGAACTCCTTGAACTTGCCAAAGTTGAGCGCCATCGTAGCGGTGATTAAAAAAGTAGATAACTAATAATACAGCTAAAGGCAGACTAACTAAAGCAAAAATAACCCTGTACAATCGAGCGCCAATTAGCTTTTCAACAGATGTTCGCAAAGCTGCTAAACCACTATGGGCGATCGCAAATCCAAATAAAAGACCCAAAATAATAAAATGGCTGGGTGTTAACCAAACAGGTAAACTCATGTACTACTTTTTCGCGGCTTACAACCTAAAAATTCCTTGTCTTCTCTAATCTATACTTACCTTTGCAAATATATACTAGACACGGCATTTATAAAGGATTTGGTATGACGGAATTAGCTAAGGTAATGAAGGAACAAGTCGGTAAAGCCGCAGCACAGCGCGTCAAGTCAAATTCTATTGTCGGGTTGGGTACGGGTTCAACGACCGCTTACACAATTCAATTTCTCGGTGAATTTCTCAAGTCTGGCGCACTAACAAATATTGTCGGGATTCCTACATCTTTTCAATCGGAGGTTTTGGCAAAACAGTATGGTATCCCTTTAACTACTTTAGACGCAGTAGATCGGATTGATATCGCTATTGATGGAGCAGATGAAGTAGATCCTCACAAAAACTTAATTAAAGGCGGTGGTGCGGCCCATACCCGCGAGAAAGTTGTAGACTACTTAGCCGAAGAATTTATTGTGGTAGTTGATAGCTCTAAAATAGTAGAACGCCTAGGTTCTAGCTTTCCCGTCCCTGTAGAAGTCATCCCGATGGCGCTTTCTCCAGTAATGAGAGCAATTGAAAAGCTAGGCGGAAAGCCAGAATTGCGGATGGGAATTAGAAAAGCAGGTCCTGTGATTACCGATCAAGGCAATATGGTAATTGATGTTAGATTTGACTCTATCGACGACCCCGCCAACTTAGAAAAAACCTTAAACAACATCCCCGGAGTGCTAGAAAACGGTATATTTGTCGGCGTTACGGACTTAGTGCTAATTGGTGAAATTGTGGACGGAGAGCCTAAAGTTAGAGAACTTTAAACTTGCCTAAATATAGCATCGGCAACGCGACAGACATCGCGCATTTGGGCGACATCGTGAACTCGTAAGATATCTGCACCCGTCGAAATCGCCGCACAACAAGCGGCGGCGGTTCCCCAGACGCGCTCTTTGGGGTCTGGCTTGTCGAGGATGCGTCCAATAAAGCTTTTGCGAGATGCGCCTACTAAAATTGGGCAATGGAGAGATTTAAAAAAACCTAGGTTTCGGAGAATTTCTAGATTTTGCTGTTGATTTTTAGCAAAACCAATACCCGGATCGATAATGATTTTAGAAGCATTTACACCAAAAAAAGTCGCACTTTCAATTTGACGCTCCAAAAACTGATGAATTTCCCCTAACAGATTTTCATAATCAGTCATTTGTTGCATAGTTTCCGGCGTACCGCGCAAGTGCATCAAAACAATAGTTACGTCTACTTCAGCAACCGTTGTCAGCATTTCAGGGTCAAAAGTACCGCCTGATATGTCATTAACTACATCGGCTCCCGCCGCAACAGCAGCTTTAGCAACCACAGCGCGAGTTGTATCTACAGAAATAGGGATAGTAATCTCTTTGCGTAACACCTCTATTACCGACAGTACCCGCTCTAATTCTTCTTCTACAGAGATTTGCACTGCTCTTGGTCGCGTCGATTGTCCGCCGATATCAATTATGTCTGCACCAGCTTCTACCAGCCTCTGAGCCTGCACTAAAGCCGCTTTTGGGGTTGCAAATTCTCCACCATCGCTAAAGCTATCGGGGGTGACGTTGACTACTCCCATCAAATAGGTGCGTTTTCCCCAGTCAAAAGAGCGATCGCGAATTTCCCAAGCTGGAATTGACATTTTAGGCGCAATTTTATTTGTAATTAACCAACTGTGCAAAACTATCAGGTTCTAAACTCGCACCACCAACCAAAGCCCCATCTATTTCTGGTTGCGCCATAATTTCATCAATATTATTCGGCTTTACCGAGCCGCCATACTGAATTGAAACCTTAGGATTACTTAATTGAGAACGAATTAAACCAATTACTCGATTAGCTTCCACCGCTTCGCAGGTGTCCCCCGTACCAATTGCCCATATTGGCTCGTAAGCAATAACTAAGTTTTCTTGGTCTACACCAACTAAACCTTGTTTTAACTGCTTGGTAACGGTGCTTTCAATTTCTCCTACGTCTCTTTGCTGTTTCGTTTCCCCTACGCACAAAATCGGCGTGAGAGCGTATTTTTGAGCCGCCAACAGCCGTTTATTTACAGTTTCGTTAGTTTCGCCAAAATACTGTCGCCGTTCGCTGTGACCGACAATAACATAGCGAGTACCAATCTCTGCGAGCATTTCTCCAGAAATTTCCCCAGTATAAGCGCCGCTATCTTCCCAGTGGACATTTTGAGCGCCTAGCTGAATGCGGCTACCGTGCAGGTTTTTTGATAGCTGATAAAGATCGGTATAAGGAACGCATAATACAACTTCCCGATCTTCTGGGGTATGCTCCAAACTAGGCATAAATCCTTGTAAAAACTCTAGGGACTCTGCCTGAGTTTTAAACATTTTCCAATTTCCGGCAATAACAATTTTCCGCACAGCTAACTCAACAAAGACAATACCTATCGTAAATTCCAGTTTAAAGCTTAAGGGGGACAGTTTGACCGTTAGTGGTAGATGTTACACTCTACTTAGAAATAGCCAGAGATGGGCAAAGATGGCTTCAATAACTATTGATATTTCCGAAAGTCTGTTGCAGAAGGTATAGGATCTAGCCAAAATACACGGAATACCGCCGGAAGCCCTGTTGAGCGAAAGTATAGAAGATTTGCTCAGTTCTGCCAAAAGTGAATTTACTGATGCTGTAAATTATGTACTGAATAAAAATGCTGAACTCTACTGACGTTTGGCATAATGCGCTATCTGACGCAATGGTTGATATCAATTACTGTGCAATTCCTTCCAGTAGCAAACTATATTCACGCCTTCAAAGTAAGAAACCGCTCAATATCATGCTTGTCGATGTTCTTTTCCCTCTAGTTGCGCCATTTTTTGCGTTTTTGAAGAAGTTGACCCTGGACAAATTGATGAAACTCTTGAAAATTTGATCGGGAGATGTTGTAGAGTTGTTGAAGCAATGAATTTTCTTGAGTAAAATAGTTTTATTAACTAGCTGATAATTTGCCACGATCGCACAATTGCTGCACTGCCCTCATTGTCAAAGCATTGATATTGTTAAGAACGGCAAGACATCTAAAAAAACCGGGCATTGCTACCCGGTTTCTATTTAAACTTACATTAATTAAGCTTTTACAGCTTGCTTAGAAACTGCTTTTAGTTCGCCTTTAGCGTACTTGGCGGCAAAATCATCTAAGGAAACTTGCTTAATCTTGCTACCTTGACCAGCAGATTCAAATTGCTTGTAGCGATCGCCACAAACTTTCTGCATATATACAATCGAAGGTTTGAGGAAGTGACGGGGGTCAAATTCCTTGGGGTTAGCCATCAAAGCTTCCCGCACTGCGGCGGTAATCGCCAAACGGTTGTCGGTATCGATATTTACCTTACGAACGCCGCTCTTGATGCCTTTTTGAATTTCCTCAACAGGAACGCCGTAGGTTTCAGGAATTTGTCCGCCGTTTTGGTTAATGATCGCAAGCAAATCTTCAGGTACAGACGAAGAACCGTGCATAACCAAGTGAGTATTGGGTAAGCGGCGGTGGATTTCTTCAATCCTGCTAATAGCGAGAATTTCTCCAGTAGGCTTGCGAGTAAACTTGTAAGCGCCGTGACTTGTACCGATAGCAACAGCCAAAGCATCTACTTGGGTTTGTTCTACAAATGCTACTGCTTCGTCAGGATCAGTTAATAGCTGGTCGTGAGTTAGAACGCCCTCAGCGCCGTGACCATCTTCTTTTTCACCCATACCAGACTCAAGAGATCCCAAGCAACCGAGTTCGCCTTCAACGCTAACGCCGATGGAGTGAGCAACATCAACAACTTTGCGAGTTACGTCAACGTTGTACTCAAAGCTTGCGGGAGTTTTAGCATCAGCTTCCAAAGAACCATCCATCATCACGCTAGTAAAGCCATGACTCATCGCTGAATAGCAAGTTGCGGGGCTATTGCCGTGATCTTGGTGCATGGCAATGGGGATATGGGGGTAAGTTTCTACCGCCGCCAAAATTAGGTGACGCAGAAATGACTCGCCAGCATACTTACGAGCGCCGCGAGAGGCTTGCAAAATCACGGGGCTATCCAGTTCATGAGCAGCTTGCATAATTGCTTGAATCTGCTCCATGTTATTGACGTTATAAGCTGGGATACCGTAGCTATTTTCCGCCGCGTGATCTAGAAGCAGCCGCATTGGTACGAGCGCCATAGAAATTCCTCCTAATTTGGTGATCAGCTAGTGTTATGAACAAGCGTTGTATTACGCTAATCTTAAGATAATTTTCAGCTTTAACAAAAATTATATCTATCTATGCTACAAAAGCTTGCACTCAGATAAGTTTTCATCTCAGTAGCATTTTCACCAGAGACTTTTAGAGCTTATCTGCGATATGCTGTGCAGCTTCGGTTGAAGAACGTACTGGGATAATTTCACTCATGGGCCAGATCGCTCCACTCTGCAATCCAAATATCAAACAAAGCGCGATCGCTTGTCTGCATAAGTTGAAAGCACCGAAAATAGTCTAAGTCTACCCAACTATCAACATACTCTAGGCCTGGTGGCAATTGACGAGTGCGATCGCGCGCACGACGATAAATATCAACCGCCGCCCCTCCATTGAAATACTCAATCACCATATACAGCATGATTTTGACGGAAAAACAATTATTTCAATAATATGTCTAAGCTTTCATCGCGGCGAATTTATTGCCTGCGCCCTAGGTGCGATTGTAGTTATGATTCATAATAAAAATATTGAGTTTAAGGTTTAACTGTGACTGCAACCTTACTTACGTCCTCTACGGAAATAATTCATCTTTCGGGGATTAGTTGGCAAACCTACGAAACATTGCGGTCAGAATTGAGACTTCGCCGTCTTCGCCTTACTTATAATCGTGGCACTTTAGAGATTGTGGCTCCCTCCCCAGAACATGAATTTAACAAAAAGGTTGTAGGACGCTTTGTAGAAACTTTAGCCGAAGAATTAAATATACAAATTTACCCCTTGGGTTCAACAACGTTACAAAGACCAGAATTAAGCGGTGCAGAGCCAGATGAATGTTTCTATTTTCGCAACATTGCTCTAGTTCGAGGCAAAAAGCGACTGGATCTTGCTACTGACCCAGCGCCGGATTTAGTAATTGAAATTGATATTACTAGCAGTTCGCCTAATCGCCTACAAGTTTATGCAGATATAGGGGTAGCAGAAATCTGGATTTACAACGGCGATTCATTAACTATTAAACACTTACAAAATGGACTTTACATTACCTCTGGGACAAGTCAATTTTTTGCCAGCTTACCGATTCCAGAGATTGCCGGGTTTTTACAACAAGCGCAAACAGTAGATTATCTTGAATTAGTAAAAGCTTTTCGCCGTTGGGTAAGAAGTCAGATTGAAAATTAAGATGCTCTTTTGTCAAACTAATGTTTGAACTTGTAACTTCCGGTCAAACCAAAAATTTTCCAAGGTTATTTAATTTACTTCGCTTCTAAGAGAAATTTCTCTTTTTTTAAGTTCGGTGGATGTTCGATCGACGCAATTAAAAACATTTTTATAATTAAGGCGTGCGAGCGCACTAATAGGTCAACAACGACAACTAATATAGTCAGTTTCCCTATTTTTATGGGTCGCCCGGGATTCGAACCCGGAACAAATCGGTTAAAAGCCGAGTGCTCTACCGTTGAGCTAGCGACCCGCAATTTGGTGTCTATTTTGACACCGTTTATAACAATAACATGACTATTTTATAAACACAAGGGGTTTATAAAATAGTTACGTTCATACTCACCCAGGTTTGCAAACTGTCTCCCGGCGGGAGGGAGATCAAGCCATCGCCAGTATTTAGAGCATTGCGGGGGGCTGTCCAAGGCTCTAAACAGTAAAAGTCTTTATCTTTAACCGTCCAAAAAACTACCGTGTTGTAGTAGTCGTTATTCCACTCTAAATTTAACTGCAACTTACGACTATCATCTTTGACTGATGCCGATTCACCCGATAATTGCCTAAAAGCTGCGTCTATTTCGTCAAGGTTGTAATCAAATTCGCCACGAAAAGCCTGAGTTGTTTGAGATTTTTGGTCGTAAAACTCGGTAGAGGGAATTTGTACCTGCAATGCGCTTTTATCTAAGACAGAGAAATAGGGGTGCAATCCGACCGAAAACGGCATAGATTCGCTGGAGTTGTTTTGAAAGTTTTGATGGATAACTAAACTATTACCCCACAGCCGATAGGTAAAACTTACTTCAAAGTCAAAAGGATAAACGGCTTTGGTTTCGTCGTTGCTAGTTAAAACTAAAGTAATGCTGGCACAATCGGTAGTTGATTGGTCGGTGACAATCCAAGGCAGATCGCGGGCAAAACCATGTTGTTTTAGGGTGTAAGTGCGATCGCCATGAGTGTAAGTATTGTCGGGTAAATTGCCGCAGATAGGAAATAGTATGGGGATTCCGCCTCTAACGCTGAGGTCAGGGTGCGTAAAGCGGCTTTTATCTAAGTAAAACATCTCCTGCCCTTGGAGTCGCCATTTAGTCACAATCCCGCCCCGTTCTGGTACTACTTCAATCTCAGATTGGGCATAAGAATCAGAGAGAATGTAGGTTTTGTACTGTTGCTCTTTAAGTGCGACTTCAAATGTCATAATTTTCCCTTGATTTATTACTTATCTTCTGCAAACACAAAGCGATACAGTTCTTCAGGTGCTGGTTCTGGGCTATCTTCTGCAAACTTTACCGCTTCATTAATGACTTGGGTAATTTTGCCCTCAATTTCTTTAAGTTCTGATTCGGAGGCTAAATTGTGTTCGGTAAGATAAGCAGCCAATTTTTTAATCGGATCGCGGCTAAACCAAAAATCTTTTTCTTCCTTGGCTCGTAGTTCGTCAGGATCGGCTAAAGAGTGACCGCGAAAACGGTAGGTAAGAGCTTCAATCAATGTTGGTCCTTCCCCTGCACGAGCGCGTTCTACGGCTTCGGTCGCCGCCGCACGTACTGCTAATACATCCATGCCATCTACTTCTACCCCAGCCATGCCAAAAGCATGAGCTTTCTTATAAATTTCTGGGTGAGAAGTTGCGCGTTCGTGAGCCATACCGATCGCCCATTTGTTATTTTCAACCACATAAATAATCGGCAGTTTCCATAACGCCGCCATATTTAAGCACTCAAAAAATTGTCCGTTATTTGCCGCACCATCGCCAAAAAAACAAGCAGTTAATTGATCGGCAAAACTTTCATCGCCCAAAGCTTCCCGGCGATATTTAGTTTGAAAAGCTGCTCCCGTAGCTACGGGAATTCCTTCTGCTACAAAAGCGTAGCCTCCTAACAGTTTATGTTCGCTAGAAAACATATGCATCGAACCGCCCCGCCCTTTGCTACAGCCCGTAGCTTTGCCAAATAACTCCGCCATCACTTCTTTTGCTGGTACGCCAGCACTTAGAGCGTGGACGTGATCGCGGTAAGTACTGCAAACGTAATCTTCCCCCGGTCGCATGGCTTGGATTACTCCAGTAGACACCGCCTCTTGACCATTGTATAAATGGACAAAGCCAAACATTTTACCTCGGTAATACATTTCGGCGCATTTGTCCTCAAAGTAGCGTCCCAAAGTCATATCTTCATAAAGTAGCAACCCTACTTCTGAAGAAATTTTTGCCAAATTAGTATTAAACGCGGGTAATGCTCGTTCTTGAACCATAGTGCAATTGTCCTTGTAGTATTAACTTATATTGAAAAATGTGTTAAGCAACAATTATTATTACTGTTACCAAACGCTCTGCAAGTGTCGAGGTCACAAGTTATTATATTGTCACGGTTTAAACGATTTTGATTGTAGTTAAATTTTATTGTTCGCGGTGTATAGGGAAGTAAGCTGTGCGAATTCCACTAGATTATTACCGAATTTTGGGTTTGCCGATTCAAGCAAGCATAGAACAGTTGCAACAGGCATACCGCGATCGCCTATTGCAATTGCCTCGGCGCGAGTATTCAGAAAAAGTAATTGCGGCACGAAAGCAACTTATAGACGTAGCATACAAAGTTTTAGCCCACCCCCAACAAAGGCAGCGCTACGATAGTAACTATTTTGTGGCAGCTTATGGCGACAGAGGCGTGGATACTCTCACGGAAGCTCCGCCCATTGCCACAGAGTCTTTAGCGCCTAGTATTGAAATAACCGACGAACAATTTACGGGCGCATTATTACTTCTCCAAGAGTTAGGAGAATACGAGCTTGTTTTGAATTTAGGTAAACCTTATCTAGACCCAGAAAATTCAAATAGTAACGACCCAGACTTGGTTTTAACCGTTGCCCTTGCTTGTTTGGAGTTGGGTAGAGAACAATGGCAACAAGGTCAGTACGAAAAAGCAGCTTATTCTCTAGAAAATGGTCACAAACTGCTCGCAGATGCCGGATTGTTTGCTAAAACGAGCCAGGAAATTGCCGCAGACCTCAATAAGCTTCGTCCTTATCGGATTTTGGAATTATTAGCACAACCCCAAAATCGTGTAATTGAACGCAAGCAAGGGTTGCAGTTATTGCAAGAAATTTTGCAAGAACGAGGCGGTATTGACGGTACGGGAGAAGATGGTTCGGGATTGAGTTTAGATGACTTTTTGAGATTTATTCAGCAATTACGCAGTTATTTAACGGTTAGAGAGCAACAAGAACTGTTTGAAGCTGAAAGCCAGCGTCCGTCGCCTGTTGCTAATTATTTAGCAGTTTATGCTCTAATTGCGCGGGGATTTGCCGAGAGAATGCCGATCTTGATTCGCAAAGCCAAATTACATTTAATGCGATTGAGCAAGCGTCAAGATGTACATTTAGAACAGGCTGTGTGTTCGTTGTTGCTCGGTCAAACTAATGATGCAAGTAGAGCAATAGAACTATCTCAAGAAACTGAAGCTTTGTCATTGATTCGAGAAAATTCTCAAGAATCTCCTGACTTGTTGCCAGGTTTGTGCTTGTATAGCGAAAGGTGGCTACAGAGCGAAGTATTTGCTCAATTTCGAGATTTGAGCGATCGCCCAGCTTCATTAAAAGATTACTTTGCAAACGCGCAAGTGCAAGCTTATTTAGAAGCTTTGCCTACAGAAATCGAAGCAACTAACGAATGGGATGCAGTAACAGCAGATACTTCTAGTCAAGTTACAATACCTAGCCGATCGGTAAAAGCTACCGAACAAGAAAACAAAGGCAGTAACCAAGGAGCGATCTCTTTAGCTACTCGCGAACGTGTAGATACTAATAGCATCGTGCATATCAAGCCTAGAAGACGAGGGAAAAAACGCTCCCGTAGTTTCCTTGGGGATATTTTGAAAAATGCAAAACTAATTCGCTTAGTTTTGCTTGGTTTAGCTGGTTTAGGCGCAATAGTATTTTTAGGCTTTTTGGCAAGTAAAACTTATAGCTGGATGCAGGGTAGTAGTAGTACTAAACCACCAATATTAGTAGAACAACCTTTAGTAGCGTTAAACGAACCATTGTTTGACCTTGGGGAATCTGCTCTTGAAATACCTGCTGATAGTTTATTAACTGAAGTCACTGCCCAGCAAATTATTCAAAACTGGCTCTCTACAAAGGCTGTAGCTTTTGGAGATACCCATGCAGCCGAGGAATTAAAGCAAATTTTAGTAAATCCAACTTTGTCTCAATGGCAAAAACGAGTCGCCAACGATAAAGTAAGTAACCGACATCGCGAGTATAAGCACACTTTGAAAATAGACGCAGTGAAAACTGATGAAAAAGACCGCGATCGCGCGATCATTACAGCTACGGTTGATGAAGTAGCCCAAGTGTATATTGATGGCAAGCTAAGTCAAAACTTATCTTACGATGAGAAATTGCAGGTAAATTACGATTTAGTTCGGCAAGCTAATCAGTGGCGAATTCGAGAAATGGTAGTTTTGAAGTAGCCCAAGTAGTAAGATCGAGAAATAGTAGTATGTTTGCAAATTTCTTAGGAGCTTACTGTGGTTGAACCTTTATTAGATGGAATGGTTTTAGGATTAATATTTATAACTCTATCTGGCTTATTTTTTGCAGCTTACAAGCAATACAAGCGCGGCAAACAACTAGGTTTATAGAGCGACTAATTGCCCTTCTTTACTAGAGGAAGGGCAATAAAAAGTAACGGCGGTATGTCCGTAAACTTTTTGACGGCAAACTGCTAGAGTGGCAATTGGCGGCAATTTGAAATTGGGGGAATGTTCTACAGCAAGTTCCCCTTCAGGGTGCAAAAGGTTGTAAAAAGCAATTTCTGCCAATACTGGTTGATATAAATCGCTGGCATAAGGTGGATCGAAGTAGATCCGGTCAAACTGCTGCCCAGCAAGAGTTTTTAAGCGTTTTATTACATCTCCCTTCAATACTTGGAAGGTGGTTCGCTCTTTAGCTATTTGTTGCAGATTTTGCTCAATAATCGCGCAAGCGCGGCTAGATTTTTCAATGCAAGTTACAGATTTTGCGCCTCTTTGCAGAGCTTCGGCGCTCATTGCGCCGCTACCCGCACACAAATCTAGCCAGGAGAAATCGCTAATATTTCCCTGCCAAATATTAAACACTGCCGATCGCACCCGCGAACTTGTGGGGCGAGTATCAAGCCCTGGTAGAGTTTTTAATTGACGATTGCCGGAAATTCTCATTCTTCTAGCTTAGGCTGGTACTTTGGCGTTTACTTGCGATACAAAATTAGCTAATATTTGCAGCCCAGTAGTGGAAGATTTTTCGGGGTGAAATTGTACAGCCATTAAGTTATTTTGAGCGATCGCGGCGGTAACAGTTTGCGTTCCATGAGTGACGGTTGCAGCGCGAACAGCCGGATCTACGGGGTCAACATAGTAGGAATGAACAAAATACACCCAATCATCGCCTTGCAGCCCTTGCCACAGTCCGCATTTTGGTTGGGTAATTTCTAATTGATTCCAACCCATGTGAGGAATCGTAATTCCTGGCTCGTGATTAAATCGCTTTACCATACCAGGGATAATTCCTAGTCCTGCTTCTTGACCTTCTTCGCTACCATCAAATAACATTTGCAAACCCAGACAAATACCTAAAAATGGCTTACCACTAGCGATAATTTTTTTAATCGGATCTTCCAAACCGCGCGCTCGCAAGTGTTGCACCGCCGGATCGAAAGCCCCTACCCCCGGTAATACAATCGCGTCGGCTTGCTCTAATTCCCGCATTGAATCGGTAATTTTTAGCTTTGCTCCGGCTTTTTCCAAGCCTTTGCAAGCAGAGTGCAGGTTGCCCATGCCATAATCTATAATCGCTATTTCTGTCATTGTTTTACCCGTTGACCCTTTTTTATTTTAAGCTCACGCGACTTCTTGCATGAATAGAAAACTACTATTCACATCCTTTACTACCTGGCTACCTCATCAAAAATCTAATTCGTCAGACGACTTGCTGCAAGAAATATCCGATTTACACCCGCAATATTCATTTTTAAGACAATTACCCGTAGATATAGAGCTTGCAAGTAAAAGTGCGACTTCCAAAATTGTTGAACTCCAGCCAGATATTATTATTTGTTGTGGAATGGCTCAAAGCCGCAGCCAACTTACTATAGAGGCAAAAGCTAGTAGTAAAGATGAGTGGTTAAACACTAGAGTGAATTTACACCAGTTAATAGCTGGCATTAATGGCATTGAAATTAGCTACGATGCTGGTAAATTTGTTTGCGAAGGTCTTTATTACTCGATACTGAAGTATCTACAAAATTCGCAATTATCAAGTCATTGTATATTTGTTCATATTCCCATTCTCGGTCAAAATAATTTGGCTGAAATTAAAAAAAGTTTCTTAACTGTCGTCCAAAGATTAACAATTGTCTAATTTTTTCATGCTGCCATTTTTACCCATAGCTCAAGTAACGCCTCAAGAAATTGTCCAAATTCAGCAAGTGCGAGAATTACCGGGTTCATTAGACCGAGTGCTGGTGTTTAATAGCAATAGCCCCGAATTAATCCAAAAAGCAGGGATTTTACTCTCAACCTTTCCCCCAAATGGCAAAAAATCGCGGGTAGCTCATCTAAATTTTCCCTTGCAAGGAAGATTTGATATATTTGCTCACCATGTAGCTAAACCACCTACCGCTAATAATTTGCGATCGCTTTACTTGGGGATAATTCTTCACAACCCTAACAACAAACCTTTGCAAGTCAATATATTGCAAGCGGCGACTTATCTTAGCCAACCGGATGCACCGTTTATAGAATTACCAGCTTTAAGCGAAAATCCGTTAAGTAAAATCTTTGCAGGGCCAGGCGATCGCGTTACTAATGCCATACTACGAGGACAAAGGCATAGTTTACCCCCTTATATTGTCCTTCCACCTCGTCAAAGCCGACTATTAATTAATCTGCCCATCCCGGTAAAAACTCTAAATCCGCCTATTAACGGGCGATCGCTACTCATGCGATTGCAAAGCCCCCGCCCTATTTACGCCGCTAGTTTAGCCATGTACGCGCCTCTGGGAGCAAATAAAAAGGAAGTCGCGCCAACTTTAACACAATGGCAAAGTTTATTATTTAATGGCAGTTTGGTTTCACCGCGCGATCGCGCCCCCACGCCGCCAGAACAAACTACTAATAAAATTATCTATGGACGGGTAGCTGGAATCGCTCAAGGCTCTCAATGGACGGCGCAAATTGTCGATCCTCAGTCACCTTATTTAACCATTCCGCGATCGCGCCAAGCTTTTTCTTACGGTTTGAGTACGCTTCCTTTAGGCAAATTAGGCACAAATCAAGTGCAAAGTGCGCCCTTATTAGCCCGTTACCCGGATACAGCTTACAGCGCTCATGGCAATTATGGCATTCAGTACAATCTCAGCTTACCTTTGCACAACAATACTGATAGACCCCAAACCGTTACAGTGTCTTTGCAAACGCCGCTTAAAGAAGACAAATTAAGTAAAAGTGGATTGCGTTTTTTAAGTCCGCCAGCAAGTCAAGTTTTTTTTCGGGGGACGGTGAGAGTAGCTTATACAAGCGATCGCGGTTTACCTCAAACGCGCTACATTCATTTAGTTCAAAAACGAGGCGAACAAGGCGCACCCTTAGTAAAACTAACTATGAAACCGCAAGATACGCGCCTAGTGCAGGTAAATTTTCTTTATCCTCCCGATGCTACACCGCCGCAAGTTTTAACGATCGCAACGAATGGGTAATCTCACCACCAAAAAATGAAAAAGCGTATTTTTAATAGCTCTTTTTTAATCGCAACTTTGCCTTATATTAGTTTGCTAATGTGGCTAGTTCCTTTATTAGTATTCAACGCGCAACAGCAAAGTTTAATCGCCCATGATGAAGGAATTTATGCTTGGCGAGCAAGATGGATTGCAGAATCTGGCGATTGGATGAATCCGGCGATCGTTCATTATGGCAAAACTCCGGGAGTATATTGGTTAATTGCAAGTTCTTTCTCCTTGTTTGGAATTAGCGAAACTACCGCCAGACTTCCAAGTATGGTGTTTAGTATCATTAGCGCTTTTTTAATCTATGAAATCGGCAAAATTATTGTTAGCAAACAAGTAGGCTGCTTGGCGGCGGCTATTTTAAGCGTTGAGTTTTTTTGGTTGCAATATAGTCGAATGTCTGTACCAGATATACCTTTAGCAAGTTTTGTTTTACTAGGTATTTGGTGCTTGTTAAAAGCAGAATTACATCCTAATAATCGTTTAATTTGGGGTTTTGGGGTTGGGTTAAGTTTTGGCTTCGGCTTTTTAATTAGAAGCTACATGATTTTTTTGCCAATGGTAGCTTTAATGCCTTACTTAATTTGGGAACATCGCCGCCATCGCCATTTTACTAATCCCGCAATATATTTAGGTTTTTTACTAGGTTTAATTCCTACAACCTATTGGCTCTTTACTAGCTGGGCTTTTTATCGAACAACTGAATTTACAGAGATGTTTGATTTTATTGTGCATCTAAACTCAGAAGAACGTAACGGCAATAATATTTTTTATTATCTGTGGAATATACCTGTTAAAGCTTTTCCTTGGGCTTTTATGGGATTAATAGGCTTAAAAATTGCTTTGTCTAATCCTATTCCTCGCTACCAATTAATATTAGTTGGATTTCCAGTTATTTTATTTATTGAAATTAGCCTGTTCTCTACTCGTATTCCTCATTACGCGCTTTCACTTTACCCATTTATTGCTTTACTAGCAGCTTTGGGTTTAGATTGGCTAGGTAAAAATTATCAAACTAAAAGCCTACCGCGCATTCTTAGTTATGTAGTTGGTGGCTTGAGTTGCTTGTTATTAGTAGCAAGTTTAATTACTTTTACAGGTGTAGTAATTTCTGTAGATGCAGAGATTCAAAAATATGCTGCGATCGCATTTGTATTAGGATTAGGTTGGTTAACTGTTCCCCTAGTATGGTTTGGGTATCACAAATTAGGTAAGCAATTTTTAACGGCTAAATATTGGGTAGCAGGTTGGTTAGTCGCTCCTTGGCTAGCTTTGTCTGTAGCAGGGATTACAGGCTTGTTAGGAGATTTTAACCCCGAAGTTAAAGCATTTTTGCAACAGCCAAATATCGCCTCTGTAGTGCAAAATCATCCTATCAACTTTGTAGAAGGTGGCGGAAAAACTGGGGTACTGTTGCGTTTTTATACTCCTCACTTAGGCAAAGTAGCCGAAAATATTTCCGACTTACCAAAAGCTAGTTATGCTTGGGTGAAATCAGATATTGCCAACAAATCGAACCTATCTTACAGTGCGATCGCAACTATTCGAGATGTGCAATTAGTTCAGGTACAAGAAACTGCTAATACTTCACCACAAAAACCCTCTAGTTTAGGTCAAGGTTTTTGAGCGAATAGGTTAGTAAATTGCGCTTGTATTGGGGTTGTTAAAATTATACTATTTCTACAATCGCAAAATTAACCGCGCCAAGTTGAAATAAATTAAAACTCCTGCTACATCCACCGCCGTTGTAATAAATGGCGCAGACATCAAAGCTGGATCTAAGCGCAGAAAGCGGAATAAAAACGGTAAAGCTGAACCCGAAATCGAAGCTAAGATAGAGATTGCAACTAAACTTACGCCTACAGAAATCGCCACCGCCAAGTTACCTTGCAAAAAGTACGCCCAAATTGTGGCTATACTTCCCAACATCGTACCGAGAATTGCCCCGGCAATTCCTTCACGAAAAATTACTTGATATTCACCCATAGCCCTAATTTCATCGGTATTCATCCCGCGAATTACTACCGTTGACGATTGCGCGCCCACATTTCCCCCCGTACCTGTCAATAGGGGAATAAAAGCCGCTAGAGACACTACTTGTTGCAAAAGACTTTCTTGGGACTTAATAATTGTTCCGGTAACGGTATTTGTAACTAGCAAAACTAATAGCCAAACTACTCTTTTACGAGCAATGGTAAGTAAGTCGCTTTGAAAGTAGTTATCGCCCCCTGACTGTACCCCACCACCCAAAGCATAAATATCTTCGGTAGTTTCTTCTTGGATGATATCGATAACATCGTCTACTGTGACAATACCAACTAAGCGTTGTTCTCGATCTACGACAGGTACAGCCAAAAAGTCGTAACGCTGAATTACTCTAGCTACTTCTTCTTGATCGGTATCGGTGTAGATAAACACCGCCTCCCGCGTCATAATTTCGCCAATGGTTTGCGAAGGCTGGGCCGTTACCAAGTCTCGTAATGATAATGTACCAGTCAAGCGCCTTGCATTGTCGGTAACGTATAAGTAGTAAATGGTTTCAGTGACATTTGCTAACCGCCGGATACGCTCTAATGCCTGAGTAACAGTAAAACCTTCTTTAAAAGAAATTAATTCCGGGGTCATAATTCGCCCCGCCGTACCTGGTTCGTAGCCTAGAAGTTGGGCGGTGGCTTGTCTTTCGGTGGGGCTAAGTTGCTCTAAAAGCCGATTGACAATTTTTGCTGGCAATTCGTCAAATAGCCGCACGCGATCGTCTGGAGACATTTTATCGACAATATCCAACACATCTTGACGCTTAAATTCTTCAATTAAAGCTTGTTGAATGCTGGAATCTAAATACTCGTAAACTTCAATTGCTTCACCCTTAGAAAGTAAGCGAAAAGCGATCGCTTGCATGGCCTCCGGCAAGCCTTCAATGGCTTCGGCAATATCAGCAGGTTGTACGGGTACTAAAATAGCCTTAGCGCCCTGCAAATCATTTTGCTCTAGCAGCGCTTGCAATTGACTCCGCACCAAATCTCGTAACTCTCGCCGCGAAACATCCTGGAGGGTAGTAGAAGGTGAATTATTATTTTCTGTCAAAACCTACCGTCCTTCCGCCCGTCGCTTGATGTTGCTGCTTTTAGTCTAGGTGATAGTGGTATTAGATAGGTAAAATTGCTTTGATAATGCGATCGCACGTTTATTTTAACCATCGCACTAATTCCATCCCCAACTTGACACTAACAATTCCAACTATGGCACTACTTACCCCATAAATTAATGCGGGGATAAAACGTTTGGCACTTACCAAACTTACTGTATCTAATCCGTAAGTAGAAAACGTAGTATAAGAACCCAAAAACCCCGTTGCTATCAATAATCTTACTTCAGGAGTAATTGTTATTACGGTTTCTGTTGCCAAAGAAAAAATTATTCCCATCATCAAACAGCCAGTAATATTAATAAAAAAAGTTCCGTAAGGGAAACTAACTCCAAAACGCTGTAAAAACCATAAACTAAGATAGTAGCGACTTAGAGCGCCGACGATCGCGCCTAAACTAACAGCTAAAGGATTGCGAATTACTGGATCGTTAAATATCAATGTCTAAACTCACAACTAACAGAAAACCAATTAATTTAAACTATATTATTTTGGCTCTTTCTAAAGTTAGATTTTTACTGATTAATAGAAAACTGTAATCGGAAATACAAAAGTAGCTATCTAAATAAGTTCTGTCCTGCAAATATGATTTTAGGTCGATACAATAAAAGTAAGGTTTAAGTAATAATGCTGCTAAGAAAAACAATTTGATTGCGCCCCAAATGCGATCGCAAATACGAAAAGTCTCTTAAAGATGGTTGGCTGGAGACTCAAGGGCGAGATGAGCAGTTGTTACTTAAAAAACTAACAACGATTCGACAAAAAAAATATACCGCAATCGCAGGAGCTAAAGCTATGACTGAACCCAACGATATCCAAATTGAAATTATCCCTCAAAATAGTGCAATTACTCCCCAAACCAATGCCCTAGTTGAAAGCGAAATGGCTGGAGAGACGGAAGCTATAAAAAATGAAACGAAAGCTTTAATTGACGCGATCAAAAAACGCGCTCAAGCAGAAGCACAATCGGCGGGAACCCTTACCCGCGAAGCTTATCTAAATGCCGTAAAACGGGCGCGGACAACCATCGAAGAAAATAAACTAATTGAACGCGATCGCATTGAGCATTCCTTTGACATGGTACACAAAGAAGCCGAGAAAAACTTTAATTCCATAATTAAAGAAGTATCAGAAATAGGCGATCGCTTGACTGATGCCGCCAAAGCAGCTTGGGAAGTCTTAACCGCACCTCGCCCTCATTCTTAAGCAAAAATAGGTCATTGGGAATCGGTAATCGGTAATTGGTCGCTGCTGGCGATTACCAATTACCTTTTTTCAACAAGATGGCAAAGAATGCTAGATAATGGGGGAATTTGCAATTTATATAGACCCCGTTTTCAGCAAATATATACCAAATTATGCGAACTCACTATTGCGGCGAAGTTACTAAAACAGATATCGGAAAAACCATCAACCTCTACGGATGGGTAGATCGTCGCCGCGATCATGGAGGCGTGATATTTTTGGATCTGCGCGATCGCACGGGAGTAGTCCAAATAGTTAGCGATCCGGTGCGTACTCCTACTTCCTACGACGGGGCTAATGCCCTGCGTAACGAGGACGTGGTGCAAATTACTGGAGTTGTCACTCAGCGCCCCGAAGAATCCTTAAACCCGCGCCTAGCTACCGGAGAAATTGAAATCTACGCCGAAAGTATAGAAATACTCAACGCCGTTCGCAAGCAATTACCGTTTCAAGTAGCGACTTTTGAAACCGAGTCGGTAAAGGAAGATTTGCGCCTAAAGTATCGTTACTTGGACTTGAGACGCGATCGCATGGCGGGAAACTTGCAATTGCGCCACCAAGTAGTCAAAGCTATTCGCCGCTACCTGGAAGACGTACAAAACTTTATTGAAGTTGAAACGCCAATTTTGACTCGTTCAACCCCAGAAGGCGCAAGAGATTATTTAGTCCCCAGTCGCGTCAATCCTGGAGAATGGTTTGCACTGCCTCAATCACCCCAGTTATTTAAGCAATTATTGATGGTGTCGGGGATGGATCGTTACTATCAAATTGCCCGTTGTTTCCGCGATGAAGACCTGCGCGCCGATAGACAGCCAGAATTTACGCAATTAGACATGGAAATGAGCTTTATGGCTCTTGATGATATTATTAGCTTGAATGAAGACTTGGTTTGTCATATTTTCAAGGCTGTTAAAGGTGTAGATTTACCTCGTCCCTTTCCCCGGCTAACTTATACTGAGGCGATGGAACGCTACGGTAGCGATAAACCTGATACACGCTACGGTTTGGAGCTAGTGAATGTTTCCGATTTATTTAGCGCATCGGGATTTAAAGTATTTTCTGGCGCAGTTGCCAGTGGCGGTATTGTCAAGGTGCTACCAATTGGGGGAGGAAATGCGGCAATTTCTAACGTCCGCATCAAGCCCGGTGGAGATTTATTTAAGGAAGCAAGCGTTGCGGGTGCTAAAGGTTTAGCTTATATTCGGGTGCGAGATGATGGCGATATTGATACGATTGGGGCGATTAAAGACAATTTAAGCCCAGAGCAAAAACAAGAATTACTTAGCCGTACTGGGGCAAAACCTGGGGATTTAATGCTGTTTGCGGCAGACAAAGTTGAGGTAGTTAATAAAACTCTCGATCGCCTGCGGAGTGCGATCGCGCTGGAATTAAATTTGATCGATCCTAAAAAAATCAACTTGCTCTGGGTGACAGATTTTCCCATGTTTGAATGGAATGAGAATGAAAAGCGCTTAGAAGCCCTGCATCACCCTTTTACTGCACCCCATCCCGACGATTTGCACGATCTTAAAACCGCAAGAGCGCAAGCCTACGATTTAATCTTCAATGGTTTTGAAATTGGTGGCGGTAGTTTGCGAATTTACAAAAAAGAAATTCAAGAACAGGTATTTACAGCAATTGGATTATCGGCAGCTGAAGCAAATAGTAAATTTGGCTTTTTGCTCGAAGCTTTTGAATACGGTACTCCGCCTCATGGAGGCATTGCCTACGGCTTGGATAGGTTAGTAATGTTGTTGGCTGGTGAGGAATCTATTAGAGATGTAATTGCTTTTCCCAAGACTCAGCAAGCTAGTTGTTTACTTACGGATGCACCTTCGAGTGTGGACGATAAGCAGTTGAAAGAGTTGTACGTTGCTTCTACTTACGATCCTGATGCCTAGTAGTTTTGAATTTTTACTTAGAAAAACCAAAACTTAAAAATCTGTCCCCTGCCCATCCTCATGAATCGAATTTTTACACCTCTGCAACAGTCTTTGCTTACTTGGCTTTTGATCCTAACCACAGGATGGGCTACCCTTAGCGCTTTGAAATACGTGGGCGAGTTGCTGAGTATTTTAATTACGGCGGGATTAATTGCTTTTTTACTCAACTACGCGGTAGCGGCGTTAAGTCGCTTTTTGCCTCGCGGTTTTGCTGCTTTACTTGTTTACTTGCTGGCAGGAGTAACTTTTGTCGTTATTGCCTTAACTGTCGTACCTCCGGTATTTAACCAAGGGCGGCAATTTGTAACTAATTTGCCTGCGTTGCTAGAAGGAGGACAAGACCAACTTACTGCTTTTCAAGATTGGAGCGTACAACATAATTTGCCCTTTGATGTCCGAATACTGGCATCGCAGCTATTAGATCGAGTGCAAACCCAAGCAGAAGCGATCGCATCTACGGGTTTAGGCTTGGTAGTTGGTACTTTTAACTGGGTTTTGGACTTAATTTTAATCTTGGTCATCGCCTTTTATATGCTGATCGATGGCGAAAGGCTCTGGCTAACTATTACAGGGGTATTTTCGCCCAAAATTCGCAATGGCTTAACTGAAGCCTTGCGGCGCAACTTACAAAGGTTTGTCTCCGGTCAATTGTTGCTTGGCTTATTTATGGCAACTACTGTAGCTTTGGCGTTTTGGCTGCTTAGAGTGCCATTTTTCCTATTATTTGCTGTAGTTATTGGCTTGCTCGAAGTTATCCCTTTTATTGGCGCAACTTTAGGAATTGCGATCGTAACAATAGTTGTGGCTTTTATTGACTGGTGGCTGGCTTTGCAAGTATTGGGAACTGCGATCGCAATTCAACAGGTAAAAGATAATGTAGTTGCTCCCCGCATCATGGGCAACCTCACAGGCTTATCGCCAGTAATTATCTTTATTTCTCTATTATTAGGCGCTCAAATTGGCGGCATTTTAGGCGTAATTTTAGCAATTCCCCTAACTGGTGTAGCTAAAAGCTTGGCAGAAATTGTTGTCGATCCGCTGCTACCACCGCAGACAGGCTCGTTTTTTCACAACCCTTTTGCCAAAGATACTATTGATGTAATTACCGAAAGTTCTAATAATGATGGACGTTCTTGTTCCGACCAATCACAATTAAAGTTACAAGATTAAAGTATGAGCAAGTACAAGGAAATTTTACGAGTTATTCTTTCTATTTCAATTATTGTTGTTGGCATTCTTCACTTTGCCATTCCCGAACCTTTTGTAAAAATTGTTCCGCCTCAACTTCCTGATCCTCTAGAATTAGTTTACATCAGTGGAGTTTTTGAAATATTAGGCGGAGTTCGGCTATTAGTTCCAAATGTTAGTAGGGCAGCGGCTTAGGGTTTAATTGCGCTATTTATTGCAGTTTTTCCAGCAAATATTAATATGGCAGTTAATCGCATTCACCTGGATAATGTTCCCGACTCACCCATATTTCAATTCATCCGGCTACCTCTCCAAGCAGTGCTAATTGCTTGGGCTTATTGGTACACAAAACCATCATCCGATCCGCGTAACCAAGCTTCATTGATTAATTTAGATGATGTTTGAATCTTGGTGCGATCGCTAACTTGTGTAATTAAGACATTGCCATAGCCTACAACAAAATGGTAATAGTCGAGGGGCGCAATCCATTACGCCCTTACTTTTTTAAGCGTTGCTGATTAGATATATGAATTCAAGTAGAGATGTTGCGGTGTAACGTCTCTAGCATTGGTTTTTAAATTGAATAAAATCATTTTCATAACTTGCTTCAGCAAAGCCTTTTTTTAATACTACTTTTGAGTGAGCGGACAAGTGACAGTATTTCTCCCCGACCAATCGGTAAAAGTAGTTTCATCTTTGTAATGGCGGGGAGTTTCCATTAATAGATTCCACGCATCACCAGCATCTAATAAATTCATCCTGCCAGGATAATGAGCTTGGATTAATTCTTGTACTAAAGGATAGTAATCAGAATTGATACCGGGGAAAATATGATGCTCGGTATGATAAGAAAAGTTTAAATGTAACTTATCAAATATTTTAGGAACGCGCAAAGAAATACTATTTATTAACGGATCGTTAATCGTTGTCATGCGGCAAAGCATATGATTTGTATAGATATAAAATATCGCTATACCATAACCAATACCAATGGGCAAAAAATAGGCAAGCACAAGCTTCAAGGGAGAAATTTGCAGAAATACAATGATAATTGAATGAATCATTACCATTATTAAAAGTTCACCTGCAATCTTTAGACGATTTTTCTTACTAACTGTAAAAGTAGCAGGAACATAATCAACTGCTTTACCATTAAACAGCAGCACATAAGTTAGATTGCGAAAAGTATGTAACCCCCATGCGGTCATCATTCCAACCATTAAACCTATTGAACTAACTTCAGTAGAAGGTACAATTAAATGTTGAAATCGTTTTCCCCAAGTCTGAGGTTGTTCGTGTAAATAATTGCGATCGGGATCGGTTAAGGAATTTGTTTTACTGTGATGCGCTCGGTTATGGACTGCTTGCCACATTGTAGGTGGCATCCACTGCATTGTTAAACCCAACAAACTAACTAGATACATTAGACGGGAATTTTTAGTCACACTCCCGTGCATCATGTCATGGCAGCAAGTATTGATTACAAATATGCTATTTCCCATAACTACAGCTATTGGTACATAAAGCCATAGTAGATATAAGGGCCAGTTATTTAACTCTGATGCGATCGCCCAGCCAAAAATTAATATTGCTATATTCAAAAATAAAACGATTAATTTGCTTGCATCGGGTGCGAAAGCTTTAGCAGGTAGAAAAGGACGCAAGGCTTTTGCATACTCAGCTTGAGTAATCATCCGATCGTCAATTTGCATGAATGTTATGAGGGTAGATGGCTTGTTTGACTCGATACGCAATTTGGTTGTGTTTAGTTATCTAAATACAACTTTTTTTAAGGCTTAAGCTTTAAAAAATGAAAAAAAAATCTAAATCGATTTTTTCAAGCTACTGTTTTATTCGAGACTGAAAAAATATTTATATAAGCCTGACTTAACATGACAAAAAACATATTTTATGTTATGCAACCAGTCGAGACTATTTTAAATAATTATTTTTGCCTACTATGTGATTGTACCGTTAATTTTTAAATATTTTTATTGCTATTTAGAAATCAAACTTGAGATTTTTATAGCTAAAATAAATATAAATTGAATATTTGAAGTGAAATTTAGCAAATAATTTAACGGTTAAAGCATACTCATAACGAGTACCATAGAATTGAGTAGTTAAGTATTGCAGCCAGCAAATTTTGTGGCGATCGTTTATAGTTCTGCGCTCCGTGCGATCGCATTTTTTAACTAGCTGTGCGAGAATTTCTGCAAAAATGGTTGTAGCTCAAACATCTCGCTTAATTCTGCGGCAGCTAACATTAGACGATCTAGACGATTTGGCAGCAATTTATGCCGATCCGGTGGTAATGAGATTTTTTGGTAGCACTTATACTTACGAAAGTACAAAGCAGTGGTTAGAAGAAAGAGTTTTTAAGTTTTACAAACAAAGAGGATGGGGTTTGTGGGCGACAATTTATAAAATGAATAACAAGTTAATTGGGCGCTGCGGGTTAACACCTCAGATAGTTGATGGCACTGAAGAAATTGAAATTGGCTACTTGCTAGCAAAAGAATACTGGGGTATGGGTTTAGCCACCGAAGCCGCCTGTTTTAGCCGAAATTATGGCTTTGAAAAACTAGGGGCAACCCGCCTCATATCGCTTATCGATCCAGACAATATAGGATCGCAAAAAGTAGCCAAAAAAGTTGGTTTGACCTACGAAAAAGATACCTATATGTGGAATAAAACCGTCCGTATCTATGCAACGTATGCAGAAAAAGCGATCGCGCCTAAATAAATGCGAAGTCTTTTAGCATTTACGGCACGGCTTTAGCTACATCTTGAACCTTAAACCCTGCTCCAGAGACTATTTTGCTTGTCGCGTAACCGTTACTAACTTCAATTAATTCTACTCTGCCAATGGGAGACGTGATTGAGCGCAATACTTTACCAGTTTGCGGATCTTTAACTTCTTTAACTACCCGCTCAATAGAGAGATTCATCCCCGTTTTAAAGCCAGATTCTGAACCTTTATTGATAGTAATCAAATTCCCTGTAATATCGGCAACTACAGCGTTAACCGTTGGTAAAGCAGCAGTATATCTGGGTATGACCAAAATTTAATGTAAAGATTCAGCAAGAGTAAACCCATAGCGATTAATTTTTGACCAGAATTGCTGCCATCGACCTTGGGTGTAAGTCAAGGTTCGCAGGCTTAAGGCAATCT
>JAHHGY010000044.1 GCA_019359635.1 Chroococcus sp. CMT-3BRIN-NPC107 | reverse complement strand
TGTTTGAGGTCTTTCTCTAACTTTTCTTGGCTTTCAACTATCTCTACTTGGAACGGACGACCCATCACTCTTACCTTCCGCACACGTTTACCTACTTTAGCGCAGCTTTATAAAGAATTGGTATGAGGAGAATATTATAGAAATATATCCTAACGGCAATTGGATCTACACAAGATGAGCAAGCCCAATTTTCAGTCAATGAGCCAAAAAGATTTGCACGATTACGTTATGGCGCATCGAGACGAGCAAGAAGCTTTTTATGCGTATGTAGATAAACTCCATGCCGAAGCCACCTGGGTTAAGATGCCAGCAATAGAATTTTTGCAAGACTTAGAAAATTATCCTGAGTTTACCAAACGTTTTCGTAATGGTTCAGAGCCTCAAGATAACGCAAGTTAAACTTTTGTTGGCTCTAGCATTAACTTGGAACGCTTGACAGTTTCAGGAATTGCGATCGGATAATTGCCATTAAAGCAGGCTGAACAAAAATTAATTGGGTCTTCTTTTGTTGTTTGTAGCATCCCTTCTTGACTTAGATAAGCTAAAGAATCTACCTCTAACAACTTAGCTATTTCTTCTACAGATTTAGTAGCAGCAATTAGTTGATCTTGGCTGTCTGTATCAATACCGTAAAAACAAGGATGAGTTACAGGGGGAGAAGATACGCGCATATGTACTTCCGTTGCGCCAGCATCGCGGAGAGCTTTTACTAATTTGCGGCTAGTTGTTCCCCGCACGATGGAATCGTCGACAATAATTACTCGCTTACCTGCTAAAACATCTTTAAGGGGGTTAAGTTTCATGCGAATACCAGACTCGCGCATGGTTTGCGTAGGTTGAATAAAGGTTCTACCTACATAACGATTTTTGATTAATCCTTCGGCGTAAGTAATGCCCGATTCTTGAGAAAACCCAATGGCGGCGGGGATACCCGAATCTGGTACGCCAATTACAATATCCGCATCTACAAAAGATTCTTTGGCTAGTTGTCGTCCGATTCGCATTCGATAGCTGTATAAGCTTTCTTCATTCATAATGCTATCGGGCCTTGCAAAGTAAATCATTTCAAATATACATAGCTTTCTTTGAGTTTGTTTTGCCCAGTAAAAGGAAGCTAATCCTTTCTCTGTAATCCAAACCAATTCTCCCGGTTCGACATCGCGCAGGTAAGTAGCGCCAATAATGTCTAAACCACAGGTTTCCGAAGCTAGAACATAATGCGGTTCTTTAGTGTCTAAAACACCAATTACTAAAGGACGAATGCCGTTAGGATCGCGTACTCCCATCATCCCTACAGGTGTACCAATAACTAGGCTAAAAGCTCCTTGGCAGCGTTGAAAGGCAGTAATTGCCCCATCTAACCATTCTTTACCTGCATCGATTTCTTCGGCGATCGCAAAAGCAATTACTTCCGAGTCTGTGGTAGTTAATAAATTATGCTGGTTTTGTAATAACTCCTCTCTTAAAGCTGGAGTATTGACTAAATTACCATTATGTGCTAGTGCTAACGAACCTCGGTTAGTTTTGACAACGGCGGGTTGAGCATTAACAACCCGACTAGAACCAGTAGTAGAGTAGCGAGTGTGACCTACGGCTAAATCGCCAGGTAGCTTGTTTAAGATTTTTTCGTTAAAAACTTGGGATACTAAGCCCATTTCTTTATGTAAGTGAACTTCATCGCCGTCAAAAGTAGCAATTCCCGCAGATTCTTGACCCCGATGCTGCAAGGCATACAAACCAAAGTAGGTAAGTTTTGCCACATCTTCCCCTGGTGCAAATACACCAAACACGCCACAGGCTTCCTCTGGCTTGTCCACAGAACGATCTTGTTCGTGGGTATTTAGCTCGTCTTTAATAGTTTCTAGGGGGGAATATTTGGGGTTCATGCTTTGGCTTTACTCCTGAAAAATAGAAGAAGTGATGAGGTTCGCTTATTTGTTTAAAAAGATTATTTTATAAATTTTAATTAGGCTTAATAAAACGTTAATAAGTCTTACCTACAAGATTAACGTAATTATGCTCATTGATAACAAAATCGATTTAGGTGTTTAGGCGGTGTTCCACAGCATTGTAGAAAGCATTGCCCATTTCTTTGATACTAGCGTCAATTAAAGTGCGACGATGGTCTGTAGTAGAAACCCGCAAAGAACTGTTACTAATAACCACACCAATTTTTTGCCAATTATTTTCTAGTTGGGTTTGTAGATAAGCTTCCCATTCTGATGCTTGAGCGGGAGAAACAGAAACTAAAATGCGTCCGGTAGCTTCTCCAAACAATACTTCATCGGTGCGATAAGTAGATGATTGTAGTTGGACTTGCGCCCCTAAGTTTCCCGCAATGCAAGATTCCGCAAGAGAAATTGCAATTCCTCCCTCCGCGCTATCGTGAGCCGAGTGTATCCAGCCTTTACTAATCCCTTCACGACAAGCCTTTTGGACGCGGCGCTCTAAATCAAAATTTACTTGGGGTGGTTTTCCGGCAACAAGTCCGTGAATTGTGGCTAAATACTCCGAACAACCGAGAGTCAAACTCTCATCGCCTCCTATTAAATAGATAAAATCGCCCTCATTTTGCCAACCTTGTCCACAAATATGAGTTAAATCGGCAATTAAACCTACCATTCCCACAACGGGAGTTGGATAAATCGGCTGCGGTGTGCCATTAGCGTCAAGGGTTTCATTATAAAGAGAAACATTACCGCCTGTAACAGGCGTTGCCAATTCTCTACAAGCTTCCGCAAGGCCTCTACAAGCTTCGGATAATTGCCAGTATCCAATCGGGTTTTCGGGGCTGCCAAAGTTTAAGTTATCGGTAACAGCAATAGGTTCTGCGCCCACACAACTGAGATTTCGGGCGGCTTCGGCGACTACAGCTTTTGCGCCTTCGTAAGGGTCTATGTATATGTAGCGAGGATTGCAATCTACAGTAGCGGCAACTCCTTTATTATGCGATCGCAAGCGAATTACTGCCGCATCAGCGCCCCCCGGTAGTAACACCGTATTATTTTGAACTTGGTGGTCGTATTGGCGGTAAATCCAGCGCTTAGAGGCAATATTTGGGGTATCGAGGAGGGTAATTAAAATATCTTGCCAAGAGTGGAAACTGCCTTTTATTTCGATGCCCTCTAAGGTACAAGTTGGTAAGGCTTCGCTTGTCCATTCGGCAGCTTTACGGGCATATTCTGGCGGTTGGCTCAATAGCTTGTGATGATAAAGCGGTGTATTTTCTGCTAAAGCGGCGGCGGGAACAAGGGCGGCGACTTCACCTTTAAACAGAATTTTGACAATTGGCTCGGCAATTACTGTACCTGCAACTACTGCTTGCAATCCCCAACGGTGGAATATCTCAATTAGTTCTTGTTCTCGTCCTTTATGCGCTACAAATAGCATTCGCTCTTGAGATTCCGATAGCAAGTATTCGTAGGGAATCATCCCGCTTTCGCGCACGGGAATTAGGTCTAAATCTAACTCAATTCCCACTCCACCTTTTGCCGCCATTTCTGAAGTTGAGCAAGTAATTCCCGCCGCTCCCATATCTTGCGCTGCTACTACTGCGCCAGTTTTAAAAGCTTCTAAACAAGCTTCAATTAAAGACTTTTCTAAAAAAGGGTCGCCCACTTGCACGGCGGGGCGGTCTTTTTCTGATTCCTCAGTTAGTTCTGCGCTTGCAAAACTCGCTCCTCCCATGCCATCGCGTCCGGTGGTAGAACCTACATATAAAACTGGGTTTCCTATTCCGGCGGCTCCAGACTTAACGATTTCGGAAGTTTCCATTAAGCCTAATGCCATGACATTTACTAACGGATTGCCAGAATAAGCCGCATCAAAGTAAACTTCACCGCCTACGGTGGGAACTCCTACACTGTTGCCATAGTGAGAAATACCTGAAACTACGCCATTAAACAAGCGGCGAACTCGCGTATCGTCTAAAGAGCCAAAACGCAAGGAGTTTAGTAAGGCAATGGGACGCGCCCCCATAGTAAATATATCTCTAAGAATGCCGCCTACACCTGTAGCTGCGCCCTGGAAGGGTTCTATTGCTGAGGGGTGGTTGTGAGATTCAATTTTAAAAGCTAGTTGCAATCCGTCGCCTAAGTCTACTACACCAGCATTTTCGCCAGGCCCAACTAAAATTCGTTCTCCAGTGGTGGGAAATTGTTTGAGTAAAGGGCGGGAGTTCTTGTAACAGCAGTGTTCTGACCACATTACCCCAAACATCCCTAATTCTGCTTTGTTGGGTTCGCGCCCTAGTCTATTGACTATTTCGGTGTATTCTTCAGGTTTTAAACCTTCATTGGCAATTTCTTCGGGAGTGAAGGACATGGCGGCTATGGCAAAAACGGCACAGGCTCAATTTTATCTACAATTGCCAACATTGGGGGAGTTTAATAGGATATATGTGCGATCGCATTTGCAACCATAATTATGCTATTCGACAAAATCATAATTTTTGACACGACCATGCGTGACGGCGAACTTACGCCAGGAGTGTCTATGAATCTTCAAGAAAAGATGAGCATCGCCACTCTTTTAGAAGCTATAGGAGTAGATGTTGTTGAGGTAGGTTATCCGGGACGGTACGAAAAAGACTTTCAAGAAATATTTGCTATCTCTAAAATCATTAAAAACTCTGTTATTTGTGGACTTGCAAGCTCAAATAGAGCAGAGATAACTAGCGTAGCAGAAGCAATTAAGCCAGCGCCGAGGGGAAGAATTAATATTTTTACTCCGGTAAACTTAAATAGTAAGTTATACAAGCAAACACTATCAGAAATAACTGCTAGTATTTCTCTAGCAAAAAATTACTGTGAAGATGTAGAATGGAATGCTTTTGACGCTACTAGAAGCGAACCAGCTTTTTTGTGCGAAGCAGTTGAAGTTGCTATCAGTAGTGGAGCTACAACTATTACTATCCCTGATAGTTTAGGCTTGGCAAAGCCAGAGGAATTTTTACAGTTACTTAAAACTATCTTTCATCGCGTTTCTAATATTGATAAAGCTATAGTTGCCGTGCATTGTCATGACGATTTGGGAATGGCGTTAGAAAATTCAATGGTCGGCTTAAGTTGTGGAGTTAGACAAATTGAATGTTCTATTAACGGTTTGGGTGCTAGAAAAGGTAATGCAGATTTAAAGGAACTTGTCAGGCGAATTTCTGAAACTTATCAAGTTAATATGGATACATCTTTAATTAGCCAAGCTTCAGAATTAGTTACACAAATTACTGGAATTACCCATTAAAAAACATATCGTAGGTAAGTTTAATAATTAAAAGAGTTACCACAGATATAAATAAAACTCTAACAAAAGCACTACCTTTAGCAATTGCTAGTTTAGCGCCAAGAATTGCCTCAAGAACATTACACGCTGCCATTGGTATCGCAATATTATAAATAATACTATTACTATTAGTAGAAGCAAAATAAATAGTTGCAGCTAAATTTGTAGATAAATTAACAACTTTAGCTGATGCCGAAGCTCTTAAAAAATCAAGTTCTAAAAGTCCAATGAATGCGAAAATTAAAAAGCTACCTGTTCCGGGTCCAAAAAAACCATCATAAAATCCGAGAGATGAGCCAATAAGCGCCGCATAGATACTTTGTTTTACTCCTTGAACTTTAACAATATGCTGAGAACCAAAATCTTTTTTAAACCAAGTATAAATAGCAGCTATTACTAGAAGTAATAGTACGATAGGACGCATTAAATCGGGATTAATAATACTTATAGTGCTTGCGCCAATAAATGAAAAAATAAATGCAGCTATAGTAGATATTAAAACTATTGACCAATCGATTGTAACTTTTAGAGAAAAACGAATTGCTGCGGCTAATGTACCAGCAATTGAAGATAATTTATTAGTACCAAAAATTAGCGGTATAGCTGTATTAGGAAGAAAAATCAACAGTGCTGGAAGCTGAATTAAACCACCGCCACCAACAATTGAATCAATAAAGCCTGCTAAAAATGCAAAGATACAAAGAAAGATTAATTCAGACACATCTAACAGTATTTATATCCTCAAATAGCTGGCATTGGGACTAATCGGTAAAACAATCAGCTTTTGATTTTGCAAATCTAGCTCAATACCCAAAGCTTCCAGAGGAATTACACCTAATAAAGCATCAGTTCCGCCAGGGAGTTCTAAACATTCAAAAGTACCTTCTCTTTCGCACAGAGAAATTTTAGCATCTTCAAAAATTCGAGCTTTACTAAAACCTGTAGCCGTAGCAACATCTACCTCTTTAAGTAAGGCTAATCCCAATTGAGAAATTACATTAGCAGGGAGACACAAAGTAGTAGCACCAGTATCGACTAATACATTTTTTAAAGTAATTGTGCGTACTTCCTGCGCAGGCATTAATCCCCGTTCTACTAAAACTTGATCGCCTCGGTTCGTAATAACCAAGGTTGTAGTAATTCTTCCCATTTGCTCGGTGCTAGTGAATTGCATAATTATATTTCTCCAAGTACCAACCTAGACTATATTGAGGATGTGAAGCGAGAAAGAGATTTACACAGCTTTTAATTAGCTTATTGTTTTATTTTAAGTTAGATAGAAAAGTATGAATTGCCAAATGCCACCGCCACTAAGATCGGGAGATTTATTAAAAGTAATTGCTCCCAGTGGTGCATTAAGAGAAATTGAGGCTTTTGAAACAGGGGTGGAAATATGGCGATCGCATGGTTATAAAGTAGAAATAAGTGAAAGCATAAGAAATCGCTTTGGGTATTTAGCGGGAACAGATAGCGATCGCACAAAACAATTATCGGAAGCTTGGAACGACCCAAACTGTAAAGGGATTTTATGTGCTAGAGGTGGTTATGGTAGCGCCAGAATCTTAGAAAATTGGACTTGGGGAAACCCCCATAAATGGTTAATTGGTTTTTCTGATATTACTTGTTTGTTGTGGAGCTTGTACCATCAAGGCAAATCGAGCGTACATGGTGCGGTATTAACAACTTTAGCAACAGAACCCGATTGGTCGATAGAGCGCTTATTTGACCTCGTAGAAGGTCGTCCTCTAGCATCACTTCAAGGTATAGGATGGGGAGGAGGAATTGCTACAGGCAGACTCTTACCAGCCAATCTCACCGTAGCTACTCATTTACTTGGTACATCTATTCAAACCAATTTAGACGGCGTAATATTAGCCTTAGAAGATGTAACCGAAGCACCCTATCGGATAGATAGATTGTTAACTCAATGGCGTTTAAGCGGAGTTTTAGCAAAAGTTAGTGGGATTGCATTAGGAAGATTTAGCCGTTGCGAAGCTCCGCCAAATATCCCCAGCATGACTATAGAAGAAGTATTGCGCGATCGCTTATCAGACCTCAGTATTCCTATTGTATTCAATTTACCTTTCGGACACGATGGCTGCAACGCCGCTCTCCCTGTGGGAATTTTTGCAACCCTAGATGCAGAAAAAGGAACTTTAACTGTATAAAATCATACTTGCTTTAACTTATTTTTAAATAGGTAATGAGCAGCTTTTATATACTGGTATGTCATTGTAAAAGTAATAAAGATTTAGCGCTGCGTTTTTTCTCAAAACATTAAGAAGTTATGATTTTGCTCGACCGCCTCAGCGTGACTTATAAAGGCGAAGTTATAGGACTGCACCCAACTTCTCTAAATTTCCTTAAAGGTCAATTTACTGTGATTTTGGGAGCTTCGGGGTCGGGTAAATCAACGCTGTTGCGATGTCTTAATTTTCTCAATCGACCGACGGCGGGTACGGTGATTGTGGAAGGTTTAGGTGACTTGCGCGATCCTAGTGTATTGCACCGCCATCGTCAGCGCACAGGGGCAATCTTTCAGCAGCACCAGCTTATCGGTCGCCAAACGGCGTTGCAGAACGTCTTAGTCGGTCGTTTAGGCTATCATTCGGCACTACGGAGCTTGTTTCCTTTGCCGAAAGGCGACTTCTATATAGCTTTAGAATGCTTAGAAAGAGTCGGACTGTTAGAAAAAGCGTTGACAAGAGTTGATGCTCTTAGTGGCGGTCAGCAACAGCGAGTAGGTATCGCTCGCGCCTTAGCACAGCAACCGCAGATAGTTTTAGCAGACGAACCTGTAGCCAGTCTCGATCCTGCCAGCGCGCATAAAATATTATCTTTTCTCCGGCAAATTTGCCGAGAAGATGGCATTACAGCAATCGTTAGCTTGCATCAAGTGGATTTGGCTCAAACTTATAGCGATCGCATTATCGGATTGTCTCAAGGGACTGTAATACTTGATGGTAGCCCAACGGAGATTGATAGTAATAAATTGAACGGACTCTATGGTGATAACAATGCTCAAAACTATGACGGTTTCACAGAAATCGCCCCGCTTTAGAATTTTTTGCCAATTCGAGCTTGCGTATTCATCTGTATAATCAATCCAAAATTTAAAAAACCATGACTACTTTATTTAATAGGCGATCGCTCGTTTGTTTGACCCTGTCTGCTTTTACTTTGGTCGGTTGTCAAACAAATACCAACACTACTACTGCACCAACTGGAAGCAACCCGATCGCTAATGTTGCCGCAAAAACCGTCGATCCTGACACTTTAAAAGTAGCTCTTTTGCCGGACGAATCGCCTTCTAGCGTGATCAAAAACAACGAAGGATTAAAGCAATATTTGCAAACCAAGCTCAATAAAAAGATTGAACTATTCGTGACCACAGATTATTCTTCTATGATTGAAGCTGTAAGTAATAAGCGAATCGATTTGGCTTATTTTGGACCTCTTTCTTACGTTTTGGCAAAGACAAAAAGTGATATTGAACCCTTTGCGGCGCTGAAAAAGCACGGAAAAACAACCTATCAATCGGTCGTCATTGCTAATATTAGTAGCGGCGTTAATACCCTGCAAGCAGCGCAGGGAAAAACTGTAGCCTTTGGCGATCAAGCCTCAACCTCCAGTCATTTAATTCCTAAATCAATGCTAAAAGCGGTTGGTTTGGAACCTAAAAAAGACTACCAAGAAGCCTTTACAGGTTCTCATGACGCGGTAGCGATCGCTGTTCAAAATGGCAATGCTCAAATCGGTGGCTTGAGCAAACCCATCTATGAAACTTTGATTGAAAAGAAAACGATCTCCCTAGATAAAGTTAAAGTCATTGCCGAATCAAAAGAATATCCTCAGTATCCTTGGACAATGAGAGCGGATCTCACACCAGAACTAAAAGCAAAGATTCGGGCGGCATTTATTGAAATAGATGATAAAAAAGTGCTTGAACCTTTCAAAGCCGATGGGTTTGGGGCGATCGCGGACAAAGATTACGACTCAATTCGCGAATTAGCCAAAATTCTCAAGCTCGATTTGGCAAAAGTTAAATAATAGTTTGTCATGAGTGAAATCGAGATTCGCCAGCAATACGATCGCCTTGCAAATATTTACGATCGGCGATGGCATTCGTATATCACCAATACTCTGTCGTTTTTAAACACCTGGGCAAAAATTTCGCCCCAGGCGAAGGTGCTTGATGTAGCTTGTGGAACGGGAGAGTTTGAGCGGGTGATTTTGGCAGAAAATCCTCATCAATCGATAATTGGGGTGGATATTTCCGAACAAATGCTGGAAGCTCAACCCAAATGCCGCAATCATAGCAACGCCGTGTTTCAAACTGCTTCGGCGGCGTTGCTTCCCTTTGAAAATTGCACTTTTGATGTTGTTTCTGCCAATGCTTTTCATTACTTCGATTGCCCCAAAACTGCCTTAGCAGAAATAAACCGAGTTCTTAAACGCAATGGTCAAGTTATTATTCTTGATTGGTGCAAAGATTATTTTTTGTGCCGATGCGATCGCCTTTTGCCACTATTTGACCCCGCTTACCAGCAATGTTATACCCAAGTAGAGTTTCACAGGTTGTTAATTGATGGAGGTTTTAAGATTCAGCGCGATCGCCGGGTTCGTTTTGGGCTTTTATGGGGATTAATGGTAGCTACGGCAACTAAGGTATTTTGATAAAAAAAATCATCTCACCCACTCCTCAACCTCAATTTGAGCGATTGCTGAAAAAACAGCGTCGTAAATGGCAGCGCTCAATGACGATTTACGCGATTATTTTGCTTGTCATTGGCGCTTGCTTTTATTTTGTTGGACTATTAGATAGTACTCGCCTCGCTGAAGGAGTTCCGAGCGGTATCAGCTTAGTAAGCCAAATGTTGCCTCCCGATTTTAGCGATGCGGTTAATTGGATTAGTCCTTTGCTTGATACATTAGCGATGAGTGTAGCGGGAACTGCGATCGCAATTTTCTTTTCCTTGCCGCTATCTTTACTGGCAGCAAGAAATACAACTCCTCATCCCGTGTTGTTTCATCTCTCTGGTTTGATTCTTAATGGCTTGCGAGCGATTCCAGAATTGTTTATGGGGATTCTATTTGTAGCCGCCGTAGGCTTTGGAGCATTACCAGGAACTTTAGCTGTAGGGTTTCACTCCGTTGGCATGGTGGGCAAGTTTCTTTCTGAATATATTGAACTTGTCAATCCCGCGCCCGTAGAAGCTGCACAAGCGGCGGGAGCAAACAAAATTCAAGCAATTTATCACGGAATTTTCCCGCAAGTTTTTCCGCAATTTATGAATCTTACTCTCTATCGCTGGGAGTACAATTTTCGCGCCTCTACAATTATGGGTGCGGTGGGGGCGGGGGGCATTGGTTTCGAGCTAATTGGAGCGCTTCGCATTCTTCAATACCAGCAAGTTTCAGCGCTGCTGCTCGTAATTTTGTTAATGGTCATCTTGGTAGATGGTTTTAGCAACTATTTACGAAAACATCTTAAATAATATTTTTATCGGGCAAAAATGAAACCTAAAGTTGTTATTACTCATTGGGTTCACCCAGAAGTTATCGAGTATTTGAGCAAGTATTGCTTTGTTGTGGCTAATCCCACTAAAGAAACTCTACCGCGCGATCGCCTTCTCGAACTAGCTCAAGACGCGGAAGCACTAAATATCGTTCAAGCATTGCAAGGATGCTTACCTCAAGGCGCTGTCAGAGATCGAACATAAAAATTCTTAAATCTAAAACTTGTGCAAACTAAAGTAGATTTCCATCGAATCTAGCATATTAGCTAGGCGGTAGTTGGTGCGGTTTATGCTAAATGATAAGCTAACAAAAGCATAAAACAAGCTTAAGGTAAAATTTTAAATGGTCGTCTCCACTCAAGTTCCCCATCTTTTGCGCGCTGCACGTGGTGAGAAAGTAGATCGCCCCCCGGTGTGGATGATGCGCCAAGCAGGACGCTATATGAAAGTCTATAGGGAACTACGGGACAAATACCCATCATTTCGCGATCGATCGGAAATTCCGGAAGTAGCGGTAGAAGTTTCTTTGCAACCTTGGAAAGCCTTTCAACCCGACGGCGTCATCTTATTTTCTGATATTGTGACTCCTCTACCGGGCTTAGGTATCGAAATGGATATCGCCGAAGGCAAAGGGCCCATTATTGAGTCGCCCATTCGTACCTCTGCTCAAGTTGATAATTTGCGTCCCTTACAACCAGAAGAATCGCTGCCATTTATCAAAACAATTTTGCAAGCATTAAGTAACGAAGTAGGAGACAAATCAACCGTACTCGGCTTTGTGGGCGCTCCTTGGACTTTAGCCGCTTACGCGGTAGAAGGTAAAGGTTCTAAAACCTACGCAGCAATTAAAGGCATGGCATTTTCCGATCCTACGGTGTTGCACCAACTATTATCAAAATTAGCTGATGCGATCGCAATTTACGCCCGTTATCAAATTGACTGCGGCGCTCAAGTTGTGCAAATGTTTGATTCGTGGGCGGGTCAACTTAGCCCTCAAGATTACGATACCTTTGCTTTACCTTACCAACAGCGTGTTTTTGAGCAAGTTAAACGAACTCACCCCGATACACCGTTAATATTGCTTGTTAGTGGTAGCGCTGGGGTATTAGAAAGAATGGCTTCTTCGGGCGCTGATATCGTTACAGTAGATTGGGTGGTAGATATGGCGGATGCGCGGGCTAGATTGGGACAAGATATGAAAGTACAGGGAAATTTAGATCCCGGCGTGTTATTTGGTTCTAAAGAGTTTATTCGCGATCGCATTTACGATACTGTGCAAAAAGCTGGCAACTACGGACATATCCTTAATCTTGGTCATGGTGTATTACCCACCACGCCAGAGGAAAATGTTGCTTTCTTTTTTGAAACCGCCAAGCAGTTGAAATACTAAACTATGACCCCCAAGCGGATTTTAGTGACTGGTGCGAGTGGTTGCATCGGTCACTACATTACAGAAACTTTAATAAAGCAGACCGATTACGAGTTGTATTTGCTCGTCAGAAATCCTCATAAGCTAAAAGTAGATACAAAATCTCGCCCAGGAATTACTGTTTTGCAGGGCGACATGAGTAGAATTGAGGATTTTACAGATTTACTTAAATTTATCAACACGGCGGTACTCACGGCTACTGTATGGGGCGGTGAGGACATCTTTAATATCAACGTTACCAAAACTGTTGAATTGATTAATTTATTAGATCCCCAAGTTTGTCAGCAAGTTATTTACTTTTCTACAGCAAGTATTTTAAATAGTCACAACCAATTGCTAAAGGAAGCGGGAGAAATCGGTACAGATTACATACGTTCTAAGTACGAGTGTTTTCAGAAATTAGCTAATAGCGCGCTTTTACCTAAAATTACGAAAGTTTTTCCTACTTTAGTTTTGGGAGGAGATGATACCAAACCTTACTCTCATTTATCGGCGGGAATACCAGAAATCACCAAGTTAATTAATTTAATTCGTTTTTTTAAAGCTGATGGTAGTTTTCACTTTATTCATGGTAAGGATGTCGCTCAAGTTGTAAGTTATTTAATCGATAATCCACCAAAACCTAACGAGCTTCGTCAATTAGTATTAGGACAAAAGCGCATAACTGCCGATGAAGCGATTGAATCAGCTTGTGACTATTTTAATAAAAAGATTTATTTTCGCATTCCTATATCTTTAGGTTTAGCTAACATTTTGATTCCTATATTTCGGATTCAGATGGCAGATTGGGACAGATTTTGTTTAACTTACAGACATTTTAGCTACGAAAACCCCGTCAACCCTGAAAGCTTAGGATTACCGAACTATTGCGCTACTTTTAGCGATGTTTTGCGAGTACATGGCGTTCCTCGTAGATAAAATCTGCTTTAGGGAAAACCACAAATTGGGCTTTGATCTCTTAAATGTAGCGATCGCGTTCTATTTATGATTTTTACCTTATAAAGGCGCAATACCTCTGACTCCATAACAGATTGGCAATTGCTCCAAAATTGCTATGTTTGAAATAGAGTTTTTAGCCAGTCTAAAAACTCTATTTTGGCTAAGAGTTTTGCAACAATACAACTCTTAATCTTCGTCGCGTCCGTGAACTTGAGCGGGGGGGCTTGTTGCTTCAACGGCGGTAAAGGATTCTAAGATTTTGTAGGTATGGGAAGAACCTTTAGGGACAACCCAAGAATTGCCAGGTTCTAACAAAATCATTTGTCCCTCAATATGTAGCTCAGCTTTGCCTTTAATTACATAACCTACTGTTTCGTACTCTCTGGTAGCCGGGGGTTTTGTTTCAGAAGTTGGTTCTTCGTCTTCCCACAGGCGCATAGATACAGACTTACCCGAAGCGAGATATTTCTGTCCTAGTTGTCCCTTGGGGGAAGTAGTGGAATCTACTTTTTTTACACTTGTATCGCTCATAAAAATCTCCAACGTTATTTGAATAAAACTATTTTCCTGGGTCAAGTTCTACCTTAATCCAGCCTGGTTGTCTTTTATCGAAAGCTTTGTAAGCTTCAATTACAGAGGTAAGCGGTTCGCGCTGCGTTAATATTTGTTCGGGATCGACTGCGCCAGTTTCTACCAAATTTACCAGCGTGGGAATATAGTAAAGTCTCCTGAGTTTGGTTATTTCAGTAAAACTGGTTGGGCATTAACGCGAATGCGAAATAAGCTATAAGGCTTTTGGCGCAAGTCTTTGCCGTTTTGATATTGGGCTTGACGGTGGAGTTGATTGGCAGTGAAATAAAGGTAGCCGTTACGAGCCAAAGATAGAGTATCGGGCCAAAGTACGCGATCGTCGTTGACTAGAGTTTCGTAAGCACCATTAGGCGATCGCCTTTGAATGGCGTTTTGCTCGTAATTGGTTAAATACACCCGATTTTGAGAGTCGGACTCTAACCCATCAGAAGCGCCACCTTTTTCTCCCAAATCTACAACCGTTGCTGCTACTTGTTCGTCAGTTATTTGCTCGTTTGCTAAAGCATCGGTACTGACGCTGTATAGTCGCCGCCCAGCTAAGGGACAGTAATATAGCGTTTTGCCATCGGCACTAATTGCGATGCCATCAGAGCCGATAGTAATGGGCGTAGAAGGCTGCTTTGGCGATGGACGATTGCGGACTACTTGACCTTCTACGCTAGGTAGAAAGTTGTTTACAGCTTTAGTTGACGGATGATCGTTTAATCGCCGCCAACTTTTGCCTGAATCTAAATCCACCACAATAATCCCATTAGAACCATTACCCGAAGAATCGGTAATGTAAGCAATTCCAGCTTTACCGCGTTGCAAATCAAAACGAATATCGTTGAGATAGGTAGTAGGCAAAGCGACTTCTTGAGGAAACAAGATAGTTTTAAAGACGAGGTTTTGCTTAAGGTCAACTCCTACCAATTTCGGGCCGCCGTAGGAAGTCGGCCCAAACTTAATACTTCCGGTATCTAATAGCCACAAACGATCTTGAGGATCTACAACTACACTTTGGACTGAAACTAACGAATCAGCTTGTTTGCCCGGATTTAAGCGATTAATTTGAGCGTTGGGATAAGCTACAGTACGACCGTTTTTGACTTCAGCTACGGTATAGTCTACTTTGTCACCCCAACGCGGGAAGTTGACAAATATGCGACCGTTAGCGGAAACTGTAACGCCCGTAGGCATAGGGCCGCTAAAAGAAGCAACTTGTTCAATATTGCCTACCTTTTTTTCTTGGGGTAGGGCGATCGCGGTAGAGGCAAAAGCTACAGTAGATAGAAGACACGCAACAGACAGACTTAGATATTTCACGGCTTGAGTACAACTTTGATGCAGTTATCTTTTTTGTGCTTAAAGATTTCGTAGGCGTGGGGTGCGTCTTCTAATTTCAATCGGTGAGTGATGATGTAAGAAGGATCGATTTCGCCATTTTGGATGCGTTCAATTAACGGTTTAAAGTACCTATGTATGTGGGTTTGTCCTGTTTTCATAGTCAAACCTTTGTTCATAAAAGCACCCATTGGTACTTTGTCCACAAAGCCAGTGTAAACACCAGGTACGGAAACCGTGCCACCTTTACGACAGGCAACGATCGCTTGACGCAAAGCCGTAGGTCTATCGGTTTCCAAACGCAGCGCTTGCTTTACTTCGTCGTAAAATCCTTCTAAACCCGTACCGTGGGCTTCCATACCCACCGCATCCATACAAGAATCAGGTCCCCGTCCTCCGGTCATTTCTTTAAGGGCTTCCCCTGCATCTACTTCCTCGTAGTTAATTATTTCTGCCCCACTTTGTTCCTTTGCCATTTTCAAGCGTTCGGGAACTCGGTCAATAGCAATAACTCTTTCCGCACCTAGCATATAGGCACTTTTGATCCCAAACTGTCCCACAGGTCCGCAACCCCAAACGGCTACCGTATCCCCTGGCTTGATATCGCAGTTTTCCGCCGCCATGTATCCGGTGGGAAAAATATCGGTAAGAAATAAAACTTGCTCGTCGGTGAGTCCGTCAGGGATTTTAAATAAACCCGTATCGGCAAAGGGAACGCGGGCGTATTCTGCTTGGCCACCAGCGTAGCCACCCGTCATATGGGAGTAGCCAAATAAACCAGAGGGGGAATAACCCATGATTTTTTCCACCATCCAAGCGTTGGGATTGGAGTTATCGCACAGCGACCATAAATCGCGGTTGCAGAAGAAGCACGAACCGCAGGAAATAGTAAAAGGGACAACAACGCGATCGCCTATATTGACATTTTTAACGCTACTACCGAGTTCGACTACTTCCCCCATAAACTCATGTCCGAGGATGTCGCCAGACTTCATTGTTGGGTTGTAACCGTCATATAGATGCAAGTCAGAACCACAAATCGCGGTGGATGTAATCTTAATAATTGCATCGCGTGGATTGATAATTTTGGGATCGGGTACGGTTTCAACTCGTACATCATTAGTGCCGTACCAGCAAACTGCTTTCATAAAAATGTTTTTGTGAGTTGTGAACTAGCTTTAGACCTGCTTACGGTTTGAGGACAACTTTGATACAGTTATCTTCTTTTTGTTGAAAAATTTTGTAACCGTGCGCGGCTCGATCTAGGGGTAGTTGATGAGTAACCACAAAAGAGGGATCGAGTTTTTCAGTTAAAACTAAATCTAGTAATTTGTGCATATACTTTTGACCGTGCATTTGACCCGCCCTCATGGTCAGTCCTTTATTCATAACTGCACCCATAGGCAATTTGTCTACAAAGCCGCCGTAAACGCCCATAACTGAAAGCGTGCCGCCTTTACGACAAGCAACCATCATTTCCCGTAAAACGTGAGGGCGGTCTGTTTCTAGCTTTAACTTTTGTTTGGTTTGGTCGTAAAAGTCTTCAAAGCCTACGCCATGCGCTTCTAAACCAACCGCATCAATGCAACAATCAGGGCCGCGTCCGCCCGTCATTTCCTTGAGGGCATCCCCTGTACTAATCTCTTCGTAGTTAATAACATCAGCTTTGCCATACTTTCTTGCCATTTCTAAGCGTTCGGGAAGACGGTCAATAGCAATAACGCGCTCTGCGCCCATCATGTAGGCGCTAATCATGGCAAAGATACCAACCGCACCACAACCCCAAACAGCCACCGTATCCCCTGGTTGAATGTTACATAACTCTGCGCCCATGTAACCCGTAGGAATAGCATCAGAAATAAATAACAACTTCTCGTCGGGGATGTCTTTGGGAACTTTAACGACACCTACATCTGCAAACGGAACGCGAATATACTCCGCTTGAGCGCCTGCATAACCGCCTAATAAGTGAGAGTAGCCATAAATTGCTGAAGTAATATTCCCCCAAAGCTTTTCCTGCATCCAGGCTTTGGGGTTTGAGTTATCGCACAATGACCACTGATCTTTTTGACAATAAAAACAGTTACCGCAGCCGATAGTAGAAGGAACGACAACGCGATCGCCTATTTTTAAATTAGTTACTTTACTCCCAACTTCGACAATTTCGCCCATAAACTCGTGACCGATAATGTCACCTTTTTGGACTGTGGGAATATAGCCGCCGTAGATATGCAGATCGGAACCACAAATTGCTGTGGAAGTAATTTTAACGATCGCATCGCGGGGGTTAATAATCGTTGGATCTGGTACTGTTTGTACTTGTACCTTATTAGCGCCTTGCCAGCAAACAGCTTTCATTTATTATTCCTAATTTAGGGTTAACTACCTTTTGGTTGTCCTTCTGTTGTGGCAATTTCTCCTGTTTCCATCAGCATTTTGAAGCGGCGCAAGTCGTCGCCAATTTGCTGTTCGGGTTCTTCGCCAAAGAGTTTAGCGAGCGCTGCTGTTACTGCACCTCCTGGGGGCGCGTATTCCATCACTACTTTTACTTCCGTACCGCGACTTCCTGGGGCTTCTTTAAATCTAATAAAGCCAGAGTTATCAATGTCCGCATCTTCTACCGATGCCCAAGAAATAAACTCATTTTCCCGATCTTCAATGATGTCTGCGTCCCATTCTACACTTGCGCCTAAAGGTGCAGTTGCTACCCAGTGCGAGCGCTTTTCATCAATTACCGTTACTGACTTAACGTGCTTCATAAAGGTGGATAAATTACCAAAGTCGTGCCAATAACGGTAAAGTTCGTCCGCAGGCTTATTGATGGTGACTGTTTTCTCGACTTTAATCGATTTTTCCATGCCCAAAGCTTCAGTAATGCCGCCTTGAGACTTTGCTGCCCCGTACGCCAAACCACCGCCAGCGATCGCCATTAATGCCCCACGCAACGATTTTTGACGCAATCCCATCAATACCATTGCGCCGCCGCCAATAAGTGAAGCCCATTTCCCAGCGTCGCCGCCACCTTCGTTTTGATTGCTTTTATCTTCAATTGTGGAACTCATGATTTACTCCTTTGTTAAAAATCGATCTCTTTTTAGCAGAGATTAGATTACGCTGTTACTGATGCGCTTGTTGTGGGCTTGGCGGGTTTTGTGCCTAAGCGATCGCGGTACAAATGAACTAGATTCTTTTCGTACAGTGCTAAATCTTTTTCAATGGCGGCAAACAAGTCTGTTGTTACCGGATCTGTAAACTTAACTCGCAAGTTGTTGATATCAACTACACCTGTTTGCAAATCTCCCAAAGCGCGACGCAATAGGGAATTGTCATCGCTACCTTGCACTGAAGCTTTTAACTTAGCGTAAGTATCGGCAACATTTGCAGTCAAAGAAGGCTTTTCGCCCATTTGAGCTAATCTTTGTTCCAACTTTTTGATGTGGAATTGCTTATTAGCAATAATTTCTTTTAGCAGATTTCGCAATGCTTCATCGCTGGTTCTTTGGGCGTATTGGTCGAAAGCTTCTTGGGCGTAACGTTCCCCCGCTAAAGCTGTATCCAAGCCTTGGGTAATTTCTCCTCTACTCGAACCGCCCCAAGAGTCTGCTAATTTCCACCAGTCTGCGTTAGTATCGGTTTCGCTAGGAAGGGCTGCTTCTTTGCCACCGTAACCAAGGCGGCTGAGAATCGCTGTAGTAAATATTGCCAAATCTCCCGGCTGACGAGAGGTAATTAAATTACCATCAATTACTAAAGGTTCATCTGTGTAATTTGCACCAGCGTTAATCATGTCGGTTTTGATGGCAACAAAACCCGTTGCTTGCTTACCTTTAAGTAAATCAGCTTCAATTAAGACTTGCGGCCCATGACAAACGGCTGCTACAAGTAAATTTTGCTCCATCGCATCTTTGACAAACTGCACGGTGTTGGGATTAGTCCGCATTTTGTCGGGAGCCATACCGCCAGGAATTACCACCGCGTCAAATTCTGATGCGACAGATTCGGTTGTTGTACCATCGGGTTGCATGGAAAGCTTACCTTGCTTGCCTTTGTAGGTTTCGTTCATCCGCGAACCAAGAACCGTTACATCCATTCCCACCATTTTTAGGGCTTTGTAAGGAATTTGAAACTCTGCATCTTCTACGCCGTTTTCAATTAAAATTGCAACTTTTTTTGATTTTATACTGTTATCTACCATAAAAATTTCCCCAATTTTAAGGTGTTGGCAATAAGCCTTGATAGTCGTCTGATAGATTCACGCGCACGTCGTCAAATTCTCCTGGCGATACGGCATTTTTCAATACTGCAAACACTGCTTTAACGTGGGTTGTGGCAGTATCCGTATCTACACCAGCTTTTTGACCAACGCGGGTTAGAAATTCATTCACACCAAAAGTTCCGCCGTTTTCACCTTCTCGCCCGTGTAGGTATTGCCCTAATTCTTTAGGTAGTTGGGCGGCTAGTTGGCTTGCTTCATCGCCCACAATGCGCTCTTTGAGGGTTTCCAACGTGGCGCTAGTTGCCTGTTTTGCGGCTTGTTTGGAATCTAGTTGAGCAATAGTTTGAACGTGCTTGATGAACTCGTCGTATTTCATAAATTGAACTGTTAGCGTTCCCCGTGTTTCAATTTTAAGGTTATGTATGAAGCTAATAAGTTCTCGTCAATCCAAAGAAATAGATTGTTTCTACCGCAAGGGATAAGTTACAAAGCTTATGAAAGCGTTATTGTAGGCAAAAGTAATCTCATTGAGACAAAATTTATGGCTAAAAATTCAGAAGTTCCTCAAGAAATTACCGAATCTTACGGTACGGGCGTACATGAAGCTTCTGCGGCAAATATTGGCGATGCAACTCTAACAGGTGGCGATATTGATGCAAATTTGCTTGAAGCCGATGCTGTAGGTGATGAAGCAGTGGGCGGTACTGTGCCAACCCCTGACCAAGATATAGTTGATGACCTTGGTAAGGCAGTAGGATTAGAAATGAGCGATCGCGCTTTTTTGAGAACAACAGAGATTTTGGAAGAACGGGACGATCGCCGTTGGGAATTAGATCCCATGTCTTCAGAAGATTACGAACAACATCAACCCTAGCTTAAAACATTGCGCGAATATCCCCTAGTGAGATGTATAAGTTGTACGCTAAAGATTAAAGTAATCTAAATAACAATTTATGTCCAAAAAGTGGGATTCGCACCTCCCTGAGCAAGGTTTTGATTTTCTTAGCCATCAAAATACCGCAGAAAGCGCTCAAGCGATAGTAGGGCAAGTAGCGAAGCGTTTTGACAAACAGTATCGGGGCGAAGGCTTCGATTTACCTCCAGAAGTCGAAGCCATGCCAATTTTTTTAGAGTGGACGGCAGGTACACTAGCTTCTAGAATTAATTCTCCTTTTTGGGAAATTGCCAAACCACAAAAAAATCAGCGTTGTTTAGATATTGGCTGCGGTGTCAGCTTTTTGATTTATCCCTGGCGAGATTGGGAAGCATACTTTTATGGGCAAGAAATCAGCACCGTAGCAACAGATGCCTTAAATAGTCGCGGTTCTCAACTCAATTCAAAGTTATACAAGGGTGTGAAGTTAGCACCCGCCGACCAGTTACAATACGAAGCATCGCAGTTTGATAGCGCGATCGCTGTAGGATGGAGTCAGTATTATCCGCTTACTTACTGGAGTTTAGTTTTAGCAGAAGTTAAGCGGGTACTAAAACCTGGCGGTCAATTTGTTTTTGATATCTTAAATATTGAACAGCCCTTGGTAGAAGATTGGGCAATTTTAGAAACCTATTTAGGTACAGAAGTATTTTTAGAATCGATCTCTGCATGGGAAGAAATAATTAAAGCCGCTAATTTCAAAATAGTTTCGCAAAAGTCGGGTGAATTGTTTGATTTGTACAAGGTACAGGTGTAGAGACGTTGCGTTGCAACGTCTCATTAAACTAAACGATCGCCTTCTCCTGTTTGCGTTTAACCATTACAGCTAAAGAAATCGCCCCTACAATTATCAGCATCCATTCGGCGGGTTCGGGAACGGCGGTAACTTCTAGAGGATTTTTAAACTTTGGCGCTACTTGTTTGTCTTCAATTTCGCGCTTAAAGCGATCGCTTTGTTTCTCAGCTTGCTTTAAATCGTCTCTCTGTTGGTCGTTTACCAGTACGATCATCGAAGAATAAGGACTAACAATTTGCGAGGCTTTGGCTACTTGATGAATCCCATCCAGGTTGGCAATTTCTTTTAAATCCCGATCTTGACCTAGATAATTAATTAACTGTCTAGCTGCAAAAGGGTTAAATTCATTATTTGGGTCGGCGGGGATGTTATTTTTTTCTCCAAACCAAGCATAACCATCCTCAACTCCAATTACTGATGGTGCTAACGCCGATTGAGTGGCAAAACGCTGAACAACTTCCTGTACTTGAGTTCCAACTCCGCCGCCACTAGCTTGTAGTGTCTCAAAAATAGCATCATCATAAGCACTCTGCACTCCACCTAAATGTACTATCCACAAAGGTGCGGGTAACTTTATTGCTTCAGCTTTATCGTCTCCCAATTCGTAACTACCGCGATCGCCGATCAGCAAAATAGCATCGTAATTACTATCGGCGCGCAACTTTTCAAATTGCTGCAACATCTCCAAGGGTTGCATTGTGCCGTAAAACGTTACTCTTTCAACATCAAATTCTGCCAAATCATCGAGCTTTTTGGGTGCAACTCCTGGCGCTGAAGTTACGTAAATATCAAAGTCGTTGCTAGAAACCGCTTGCTTTTTTAACCATTTAAAGGTTTTAACGGCTTCTTTGGTGTGTTTCCCCATACTATAGGAAGTAGCTAAAACGATAGCAATGCGATTGCCTTCTGGTAAGCGGTAATCTTGGTTAGATAAAGGTTTTCCTGTAATCTGATAGCCGTTTAAGTTGATTTGGTGCAGCAATGGTGTAGTAGGAGTTGCGGCAATCAAAGGTGCAAACCAACTATTTTGAGAACCTATAGTTTTGCCATTATGCAAGCGTTTTGTGTAGTTACTCCAAAAAATATTCCGTTTTTCGCTCAGTTGCGGTAAAGGTATACCATCTTTTGTTTGCAAAACTTGGTACGTCATCCACAGATGCAAAGGAGTTTTTTTGTCTGGTAAGACGGGAAAAGCTCTTAAACGGTAGTTATTTGGGCCAATTTGTTCTAACAAAGCTGGATCTACATTGCGTCTAACTTGCGCGTTATAAACTTGTTGGGCTGCGCCACGAGTAGAGATAGTAAAGGGAAAGCGCGTTGATAAGTCGCTGCTATTTCCTAACCAAACTCCAGTAATTACCGCGCTGGGAGGCAAAGAAAAGGAGTAAACTATCTCTTGACTTTCAAAGGTTTGATTTTCGTAGATTTCATACAATTCTACCTCTGCCCAATCTCCTTGAGGCGTGACTTTTACTTGTTGTTCGGCTAACCAAACTTTTTTTTGATTAATATTTAATAATCCCGCTTTAGCTTCGCTGCGATTAAAGGTAGCTTGTACGGCGCTTTGAATTGCTTTTTGTTCTCCCCGCAAAATGGGAGTGTCAAAAAAGTCTGAGTATAGTTTGGTTGCAGTATCTCTATCTGTGCGTTTGCCATTGTATAAAAATGGTGAAATCAACACGTTGTAAGTATCTTGCAATGATTGACTAAAATCCGCTTTCAAATGAAAAACACTGTTGTACAAGTCGTGGATATTAGTATTTTCTTGTCCGTAATCTTGGTAACGGTAAGATGCTAAGTAAGCATTTAGCAAGCCTTTACGGATTTGTTCGGACTTTTGCAATAGTAAAGAGCGAGCGCTTTCAGTAGTTATTGGCTTTTGCAACGCGGCAAAAACTTCAATTTGCGGCTGTTTTTGGACGGAGATAACGGCAATTAATCCTGCCATGATGACAGCTATTGTGCCTATCCAAGCTTTAGTCCAACCGTAACTTAAACCAAAATCATTTAAGCTCGACTTCCAAGAACGAATATAAATCCAAGCCATCCCAAAAGGAATAGTAGCACTCATGACAATAATTAAAACTATCGGAGATGCTAGTATTGCCCAGCCAATAACTAAAAAGAAAACTTTTAAGGGTGTATGGAATACTCCGTAGGAAATAGCGGCGCTGATCGGGATTGCATAGAATAATGCCAGGGTTAAAACATAAAGAGCGATCGCAAATATTAAACTATTACACGCTAGTTTGATCCACGCGCCTCTAATTGTCGTGGGATTGGCATAAATTAGTTGCTGCAAGTAAGCACCAATACTTACACAACTAGCTAATAAAATAATCGTGCTGCTAGGCGTAAGTTCTTTCAACCAAAAAAACCGCACCATACAGATTACAAGCAACGGTGCTTCTACACCATAAAATACCTCAACGGTAGATAATGTCCGAAAACTAAACTTGCGTTCCCTAGTCTGCAAGTTCTCTAAAGCTTGGGGTTTAGCTTTAGTCATACTCAAAAGGCTAGTCGTAGTGGGTACACCGATCAAACCAACCAATGGTACAAGCAAATCAATTGGTACTTGTCCATTTATCGCATCGGTAATAATTGCTGTACCAAGAAAAGGTAAGATCCCCACATAACCAATTAGCAGCAAAGTTAGGTTAAATAACCAAAAGAAAGCACTAAATAAAGTTTCCCCAACAGATTTTATTTGCATAGTTATACTCCAGTGATGACAGATGCAATCGCATCGTGAATATTAGTTGTAAAAGCAATAATTTCTGGGGTATCGGGATTTTGGGGACGCTCGAAAAGCACTGAAACCATTACCCATGAACGATCTTGGCGTGTAACACTTCCCCAAAGGTGCGTTAATAAGTCATCCGTTGTCCGTTTGGGTGATTGAAACCAATAAGTCGCCGCCATTGTGCCATTATTAATCGAAAGCCAACGCCCTAAAACCTTAGTTGATAGCTGTTTTTGTTGCATTGAATCTACTTTGAAGCCATTACCTGCAAAGCACAATTCGGGCGCATGATAAGCTTGCACTGAGTTACTGCTCACAAATAGAATCGAACCGGGGATATTTTGCCACTCAAAGCTATATTTTTGGGCGATCGCACCTTCGTAATTAGCAAAAAACTCTTTCTCCACCTTTGTAAGCTGCAAAGGCTCAGAGTGCATCTCTAGGGGCAATTGGATAGATGCGATCGCGCTGGTGGTGGCTTTTTGAGGATGGGGAATTAAAGCTAGTCCCAAAATACAAGAAATTACAATAATTTGCCCTGTTAAAGGCTGCAAGTTTCCCAATGGACGAGTTTTAGATTCTTCTTTTCTGCAAGTAGTAGTTGTATCTTTGTGTCGAGGTACAGTTTGCAACAACAGCCAAGTTATTAAACCTGCGGTGATAAAACCAATTAAACCCAAGGGTACGTGGAGTATAGGCGCTAAATCTGGGCGATCGCCTACATTAGTAATTAAAACTAAAAGCAGTATCCTACCTATATTCGCCGCTAATAGTAGCACAATATTTGCAATGCAAACTAGCAACCATCTAAACTTAAGCAGCCGACGATTTTCTAACCAAGTAGCCGCCAGTAAAAATAAAGTACCAGTCCATAAACTTCTTAATCCACTACAAGGTAAATCTATTTGAGCATTGCTATTTTCTAAAACAATAATGTCGTGAGAAGAAATTGCCGCAATCTGCCAAACAACTAGGATTTGTTCGACAATTCGGGCGCTAATTACTCGGAGAGGAAACCCCAAACCCGTACCAAACTGGACGCTAAAAGGCAAAATACAAGCAGCGAGAATTGCCGCCGGAAGTCCTTTGCGCCAAACCTTGGGAGATATAAATAAGCCGATTAAGCCATAGGTTGCGGTCGCAAACAACAATACACCAACTTGGGGCATATCTAATAGCCATTGCCAACCAATCGCGCAGACTTCCCCTGCAAACATCAGCGCTAGAGGTGCTGGGTGCAAAATAGGTACAGAAGACAAGCCTAGTTTGCGATGATTGCAGATAACTTGAATAAATAAAAACGTTGCTACCACGCTAATAATTATCAAATTAAAGATGGAAATATCTTTAAAAGACTCAAATAGCCACTGCAACGAAGAATAGTTAAGAATTAACCAAGAAACCGCAATTAAGCTAGTAACAATCTTAACAAGCCAACTAGCCATACGAGGAGGCGCATCAATGTGAGTTAAAGTCATAGTTTCATTAAAAATCTATACCTCTAGACTGACTGATAGGGTTTAATGTTGCCAAGCTCATTTTTTAGCTACATTAGCAGCGATTCAGGTTAAAACTGATTGTAAACCGATCTAAAGGCTCAAACTTAAAGTAAAAATCATCAGTGCTGACTTTCAAAGCTTCCAAAGCAGGACTTAGTAAGATTAAACAAGCTAGAATTTTATCAGGCTGGGCGATCGCCGATTCGCGCTGGCTAGTTGCTGCAAGTCAAATTATAGATTCAACTACTGATTGGCAGCAAACAGACTATTACGCTGTGGGTATTTCTCCGGGTACTTGGGGACGTTTTTTAGGCGGAAAAGAACCTATCAAAGCCCCAGCTTTTAAAGCTTACTGTCAAGTTTTGGGTTTAAGTTGGCAAGAAGTTTGCGAACAAAATCCTAACACTTCTAAATCATTTTGTATAGAACGCCAACCCTACGAAAATCAATGTTTTCAAGAAATAGTTAAGCCCGGTGCTTTAATCCGGATTAAAGCGCCGCAAGAAATGGGTAAAACCTATTTTATGCAAAACATTTTAGCCTATGCCAAAACGAAAACCTATCAAACGCAAGTTTTTAGTTTTGAGCTATCCGATAGTACAATATTTACCGATTTGGCAAAGTTTTCTAAATGGTTTTGTGCGGGAATTGGTCAAAGTTTAGGTTTAGAAAATAAACTAACCGATTATTGGGACGATATTTTTGGTTGTAACTACAACACTACAATCTATTTTGAAAAATATTTATTAGCAAAGCTAAATAACCCTTTAGTAATTGTTTTAGATCGAGTTGATATAGTTTTTGAGCATCTCCAAATTGCCAATGATTTTTGTGCATTACTAAGAGCGTGGAATCAACGAGCAAGTCAAGGTGATGATATCGGCATTTGGCAAAAAATCCGACTAATTATCGTACATTCTACCGAAGTATACGGATCTCTTGATATTAATCATTCACCTCTAGGCGGTGTTGGATTAGTTGTAAAGTTGTCAGAATTTAGTTTTGAGCAAGTCAAAAAATTAGCTAGTAAATATCAATTATTTTGGAGTGACTTGGAAATTAAATAATTAATGGCGTTAGTAGGAGGACATCCAGCATTAATAGCGAGAAGTCTAGAACAAATCACCCGCAATAATATTACTATTAGTCAAATATTACAAACCGCCGCTACTGAATCAGGCTTTTACAGCGATTATTTGCGCCGTCATTTAGTAACACTGCAACAGCAACCAATATTAGCGCAAGCTTTCGCAAAAGTTATTGCTTCAAAGCAGCCAATTCAATTAGAATCTATCCCTGCTTTTAAACTAGAAAGTATGGGTTTAATCTGTTTAGAAGGAGACTATGCAGCCCCTCGGTGTGAATTGTATCGCCAATATTTTGGCGATCGCTTGTAATTGTTATTTTAGAGATAATTAAATGAGTATTCGACAGTCGGTAACAGTAGTGTTAGATTCGGAGTGTAAGTTTTTTGACAAAAGCAAACCAGATGGTGTCTGAAAATTTGATTGATAAGAGCAGCCAAGCAATGAATGCACAACAAGCAGCTTTGTACGAGCAAATTCAAGCATTTTCCTTTGACCAATCGGACGCTCAATTGTCATTTAGCAAACGACTAGCAAGAGATAATGGCTGGTCGTTGGAGTATGCCCAGCAAGTTATTGAAGAATACAAAAAATTTGCGTTTTTGGCTGTAGTCGCAGAACATCCAGTCACTCCCTCAGACCAAGTAGACCAAGTTTGGCATTTGCATTTGACTTATACGCGATCGTATTGGTTAGAATTTTGCGGACAGGTTTTACAAGTACCATTACATCACGATCCGACCCTTGAAGGAGAAGTTGAGAACCAGAAATTTAATGATTGGTATAGCAAAACTTTAGAAAGTTACGAACAATTTTTTGGACAAATTCCCCCAACAGAAATTTGGTCTCCACCAAAGGTTCGCTTCGGACGTGATTTGAATTTTGTGCGAGTGAATAATCAGCAAAATTGGGTGCTATCAAAGTTGCAAGTTCAAAGAGCAGTAATAGCAAGCATAGCCATTCTTTTTACTTGGATGCTAAGTAATTATTATGTAAGCCACTCTAAAACTAATATTGATTCCTTTACCGGAATACTAGCTATTATTTCCGTTGCCGCAGGATTTGGGGGTGTAAGGATTTTTATAGGAATTGTAAATTTTATCAAAAATCCATCACCTCCTAAAATTAAAGGTGGTTGGGGTGATGGAGGCTGGGGGTGGTTGTGGTGGTTGGGGGGATTCTAGTAGTGACGGCGGAGGCTGTAGTTAGCTTAGGTAAAATTAGCACCTTCATTTTGAATAATTAAATTACAGTGATGTAGCCATAAAAACAGAACTTAGCGTTTCTGTTGCCAAAAAAGAATTAAGACTTCAGCAACTTTGGGATAGAATTATAGTTCAATTCTTTGACTAGCAATAGTGTTAGACCCACACAAAACACCCCTTGTAGACGCTCTGAAAAAGTACGCCAGTAGCAATCATGCGGCTTTCTATACGCCAGGACACAAGCGGGGACAAGGTATTTTACCTAAATTAACTGATTGCTTTGGTTCTCAAGTTTTTAAAGCCGATTTGCCAGAATTGCCAGAACTAGGCAGTTTATTCGCCTCTGTTGGTGTAATTCAATCAGCGCAAGAGTTAGCCGCCGCAGCCTTTGGAGCATCACATACTTGGTTTTTGATCAATGGCTCTACTTGCGGAATTGTAGCGGCAATTATGGCTACTTGCGGTACGGGGGATAAAATTATTTTGCCGCGAAACGTACATCAATCGGCGATCGCTGGGTTGATTTTTTCCGGTGCTACTCCCATTTTTATTGATCCCGAATACGATCCGGTACTAGATATTGCTCACAGCATCACTTTTGAAAGCGTAGAAGCGGCTTTAAAGCAACATTCTGATATCAAAGCAGTGATGATGGTTTACCCGACTTATTTCGGCGTTTGTGGAGATATAGAAAAAATTGCCCGTCTCACCCATCAATACAATATTCCGCTACTTGTAGACGAAGCGCACGGAGCGCATTTTGCATTTCATCCCAACTTTCCTATCTCCGCCTTAAAAACAGGTGCAGACTTAAGCATTCAATCTATTCATAAAACTTTAGGATCGCTAACTCAAGCCTCTATGCTACACGTCCAAGGTGACAGGATCGATACTAATAGATTAGCCAAATCTTTAGAGTTAGTTCAATCTAGTAGCCCTAGCTACTTACTATTAGCTTCTTTAGATGCGGCGCGTCAGCAAATGGCTACCGAAGGAAAACAATTAATGTCTCGCACCTTGCAACTAGCCGCAAATGCTAGAACTCAGATTAGCCAAATTCCCGACTTATCAGTTTTAGAACTATCGCTTCCTACTCCTGGATTTATGGCTTTAGACAAAACTCGTCTAACTGTAAACGTTTCCGGCTTAGGACTTACTGGATTTGCCGCCGATGAAATTTTAGTTGATTATGATGTAATTGCTGAATTGCCATCTCTGCAAAATCTGACCTTTATTATTAGTTTAGGAAATACCAACGCAGACATAGAAACATTAGTGCAAGCTTTGAAAACTCTTGCTACTGACCATAAACAAGTTTTTGATCGGGAAAAGGCGATCGCGCCTTTCAATTTAGAATCAAAATTAGCACTCACACCGCGTCAGGCATTTTACGCAGATACAGAAACTTTACCCATAGAACAAACGCGCGATCGCTTTTGCGGTGAATTAGTTTGTCCTTATCCCCCAGGAATCCCGGTTTTAATTCCTGGAGAAATAGTTACAACCCAAGCTATTGCTTATCTGCAAAAAGTTCAAAGTTTGGGTGGATATATTAGCGGGTGTAGCGATCCTAACCTTAGTACGTTAAAAGTAATTTTAGACAAAAGCTAACAAGTCTTCGTCAATTAAAACGCTTTCTTTGGCTAAATTTGCGATCGCCCGATCGATTATATCCAATCCCTGTGTCACCGTATTAATCACACTTAGTTGTCCCCGCAAGTCTGACGCACCGCTAAAACCTTTGGCGTACCAAGTCATGTGTTTACGAGCTTGACGTACACCGCGATCGCCTTTATATTCCCACAAAGCTTGTAAGTGTTCTCTAGCGCATTCCAATCTCTGCACGGGGTTAGGCGCAGCCAGCATTTCACCAGTTTTAAGAAAATGGTCAACTTCTCCTACTAAAAAAGGATATCCCAAAGTTCCCCGCGAACACATTACCCCATCCGCGCCAGTTTCTTCTAAACACCTTACCGCCGCTTCTACTGTAAAAATATCACCATTCCCAATTACCGGAATCGAAAGTATTTCTTTAACTTTGCGTATCCACTCCCATTTTGCCGAACCATTATAGCCTTGAGCGCGGGTACGTCCGTGAACGGTAATCATTTGCGCCCCCGCATCTTCCATCCGTTTAGCAAAGTCTAAAATATTAATTTCATTGTCACTCCAACCAATGCGAGTTTTAACTGTAACAGGGACATCTACAGCTTTGACTACCTGTCGCACAATTTCCTCGGCTATTTCTGGCTGGCGCAGTAGAGAAGAACCACCACCATTTTTAGTAATTTTATTAACGGGACAACCCATATTAATATCTACAGTATCCGCCCCTTCAGCTACCGCCATTTGCGCCGCTTCTGCCAAAAAATCAGGGCGACAGTCAAATAGTTGAATGCTAATTGGTCTTTCACCCTCGTCAATCTCCATGATTTTGGGCAATTCTTTGACGTAGTGCAACCCGGTAGCATTAACCATTTCGGTATACATCATCGAACTTGGAGCATAGCGCCGGACTAAACGCCGAAATACCAAATCAGTCACCCCCGACAATGGCGACTGAAGGACGCGGCTATTAACTTCTACTGAGCCAATTTTAAGTGGGGTAGAAAGTCGAGACTGAAGTAGGGGAGACAGAGCAATCATAAAAACTTACTGATTTTATCCTTCTCTCATCCTACCTCAGACTAACTATTGAGCCTTAAGGGTTTCCGCTACCGCCGGACGCGCCGTTCACTTGCCCAGTAGCGTAACTAGACTCCTAGGAAGCCAGAAATCCGCCCCTTCACGCCCAAAGGCGATCGCCGTCACCCGACCAATACCGGACGAGAACTTGACAAAGTTACGTTTTTAAGCAGGTTGAGTAGCCTTAACTAAAGTAGTAGAAATAATGCGATCGCCTAAATTTATCGCTCTTCTAATGCAAAGACAGTTATTGTTGCAACCATACAGATACCGAGCCGCCTTGACAAGGAAATTGACCCCAGCCATCGCTATTAGTGTATGTCAAGTCTTGAAAGTGGTTCGTACAGTCGTAAAAAGCCGTCTCAGGTCGAAATACATTCATCCATTTGTAGCCTGCTTCGCCATTACTGATAACTACCGCCATTGCGCCGGGATGCTCTTGGTTTCCTAACCGCGTCTATCCAATAGTATTTGAGTGGTCAAAATAATCGTGCTGTTCGCCAAAACCGTAAGCAATCCGAGCAAACAAAAATTTGTCAATTAAAAAGCGATGAGAGTAAAGAATTACTAGAGTATTTCCTCTACAGTTGGGATACTCGGCTCCATAGTAATCAGCGTAAAAAATACAAGGATAGCCTTCCTTTCGCAATAAAATTAGAGCATAAGCTAGAGGCTTAAACCAAGGCTCTACCGTAGATTCTAGCGATTGACAAGGCTGGGTATCGTGGTTTTCAACAAAAGTAACAGCTTTAGCGGGTTGCTCTTTAACTAAGGTTCTCTCGAAAATATGGCGCAAATCGAAATTACTACCCGCTAAACTTGCTTGATAAAATTTGTAGTGGAGAGGAACATCTACAAGTGATAGCGTATTGGCGCTTGCAGAGATATAGCCATGCAAATCGTCAACATTTCCCGACCAATATTCTGCCACACTAAAAAGTTCGCGATCGCCAAAATGTACTCGCAGGTGATTGAGCCAATCGCGAAAAAAGTCTGAGCGAATATGTTTTACCGCATCAAGTCGAAAACCATCTACTTTTGTAGTGTCTACAAACCATCGTCCCCAATACTTCAACTCCTCGCGGACGTATTCGTTGGCTGAATCTAAATCGTTAGCCAACAAGTAGTCATAATTGCCGTGTTCGTAGTGAACATCGGTCTCAAAACCTTTCTCTTTGAGGCGATAAAGCTGATCAGAATTGCCTGTAGTAGCATTGTAAGCAAGAGCGTCAAAACACCACCAAAACCACTTCATACTAGAGTAATTATCAGAGCGACCGGGAAAAGTAAACTTTGTATAAGCAGTGATTTTGTGCCAATCGCCAATGGTGCGGTTGCGATTTTTCCAATCCACCTCTTGCGCCCAAATTTCCTCAGTTTCGTCGCCACCGTCTTTGTGGTTTAACACCACATCTGCATAAACTTGGATATTTTGGGCGTGTAAAGCAATACTTCTTGGTTAAGGGTTAAGCAGTATTAGTAATAGAAAAAACTGGCGGTGTTCGGATGAATCCTGCACCTCTGTGAACCGACTTTTTGGATGAAAACTTCGAGCGTGGCTTTTTGACAA